>JAJZQR010000404.1 GCA_021806765.1 Chloroflexota bacterium
GGCCGGGAACGGTCTCGTGCTGGAAGGCCTGACAGGCAATGGAGGGGGTGTCATAGGATCCCTCGCGGCCATCGGACTGCGGGCCTTCGGCACGGACGGCCGCTTTCTCTGGCTCCCGGGGCTGCGCGAACTCTCCGGAGTCTACACAGTAACGGAGCTGAGCCGTGCCACAGGCATCGACGAGGTAAGAACCCTGGACGGGATCCAGGCGGGCCGATTCGATACCGTCGACGTGGGATCCTGGCCGAGGCCCGTCCTTCTGGGCGGGAAGGCCGTACTTTTCGTGGAGGAGAACAGGGAAGATGAGGCAAGCAGCCGCTGGCGTATCGCTCCCAAGGAGATTATCAAGCGCTACTGAGCTGGCCGAAGGGCTTACGCTGCGCCATCTGCTCCTTCTGCTGAGCCTTGGCATCGTGGCAGTGGTAATGCACTCGGCCCTGGATCGGGATCTGGGGTTACCAGGCCATCATGGCCTGGAATGGATGGCTCTGCTGGTAATCGCGAGGACCAACTCGCGTTTCCGATGGGCAGCTACAGCCTCCTGCATCGGTGCGGCGACCATCTCCCCGCTGCCCTTCTGGGGCTTCGGCGATCCCTTCATGCCGCTGATCTACCTGCTACCGGGACCGATAATGGATATCGGCTACCGTGTGGCCGGCCGGCAGCAGCACAGCCTCTGGTTCGTGGCAATTCTGGGCGGGCTCGCCTTCGCGACCAAGCCGGTCGCCCGATTGGCGATCAGCACGGTGCTCGGGTGGCCATACGGGTCGCTGCTGTACGGCTTCGCCTTCCCCCTTTTCTCGCACCTGATGTTCGGGGTGCTCGGGGCCTCCATCGGCCTGGGACTGGTGGAACTGGCCGGGCGCAAGAAGCGAGTCGACCCCACCCGGGACTAGGCGGGCGTTGCGACAGCCCTCCTCCAACCGTGAGGAAATCGATATGCCGGCTCGGGTCATACGAAGGGGGTGGCCCATAATAGGCCACCCCCTGGGTTGGATGTTGCCGTTGCGGAGACCGAGCTAGTCGACTACCAGCGGCTGCGACCGCCGCGGCTCCCTCCGTACCCGCCGCTGTCGGACGAGCGCTTCGCCGAGTAGCACTCCGAGCAGTAGACGGGCTTGTCGCCGCTGGGCTGGAAGGGCACCTGGGTGTCCTTGCCGCACTGGGCACAGACGGCGGGGAACATCTCCCTCTCCCGTCGCTCGTACCCGCCGCTGGAGTAGCCGCCCCTGGAATAGCCTCCGCCGCTGCTGGCCTTGCGGGCTGCGCGGCACTCCGGGCATCGACCCGGCTCGTTGGTGAAGCCCTTCTGTGCGAAGAACTCCTGCTCGCTCGCCGTGAAGATGAACTCGCGTCCGCAGTCGCGGCAGGTGAGGGTCTTGTCTTGCATGTTGATTACGCTGACTCCTAACACAGTTTATTGCTTGGGATGATCCGTCAGCGCGGTGGGGTTCGGGTGAGGGGTCTGAACAAACCAACCACCGACCCTGCTGCCTTGGCGAACTGCGGAACTCTACCAGCAAGAATATTCTACCATAGATGGCGGATCAAAGCGACACGCACGCCCCCGTGCCAGCAGAGTCAGACAGGGTCTTTTGGTTGTCACCCTGAGCGATAGCCAAGGGTCTCCGCGCACGCGTGTGGAGATTCTTCGCTACTCTGAAAACAGCCGTTTTCATTCCTGGTGGCGTCCGCCAGGACATGAACGCTTCGCTCCGCTCGCTTAGAATGACATGATGTGGGACATCCTGTTTCCGCAATCCACCGTACAGTACCGAATGACCCCTCTGGATGACTTACGGCACGCAACGTGCAGCGTCGCAGGCGCCGACGCAGCTCGTTACGTTAGTCGGGGCGGCGGGGTTCCCAGCTCGTCAAGATGGAAGCCGAAACATTGGGCCGCAAGGGCGGTGCTTGAACTCTGTCGCCTCGTACACCCAATGGTCAAGGATGCGAAGGCATCCTTCCGGCCCGAAACGCCGACGATCTCTAGGCGGATTCGGCCGCAAGGAATACTAGGAGCCACTCATGAAAATCCATGCCATTTCTACTGGACGTGTGAAGATCACCCGGAACTGGCAGGTCGCGCGCGGTCCAGATCGGTTGCGTCTGGCATACACGCTTCTCGACTGGCGCTACACCGACTGGCTGCCGATCTACGCCTGGGTGATCGAGCATCCGGAGGGGTTGATCGTAGTCGATACCGGCATCCCGGCGAACGCGAACGCGCCGGTACTGTTCCCGCCATATATGTTCTTGGTGCGGCGTGCTGCCCGCTTCGAGATCACTCCCGAGGAGGAGATAGGACCACAGATGCGGGCTCTGGGCTTCGAGCCACGGGACGTTCGATGGGTAATCCAGACCCACCTGCACCAGGATCACGACGGCGGCCTGGACTACTTCCGCACGGCCGAGATCCTCGTTGGGCGAGACGAATGGATTGCAGCCCGTGGGCTACCAGGGCAACTCGCAGGATACCTGAACTGGCGGTGGCCCCTGTGGCTGGCTCCTGCTCTCGTCGAGTTCGGGCCCGACCCCGACGGAGTGTTTCGAGGGCGCTACACGCTCACGGAGGCAGGCGACGTGCATCTGGTCCCCACGCCGGGCCACAGCCGTGGGCATCTCTCGGTGCTGATCGACGAGGGCGACGACGTGATCTTCATCGCTGGGGATGCATCCTACACGCAGGACCTGCTCATTGCCGACTGTGTTGATGGTGTTGCTGTGAACACTGCGCTGCAGCACGAATCGCATCGTCGGATCTTGAACCTAGCTACGCGAAGGCCGACCGTATACTTGCCGACTCACGACCCCGACGCAGGTAGACGATTGGCAGAACGGGACATCGTGCCTGCGGACGGTCTGCAGTGGGTGCAGTTGGAGGGTGCGGCATAGTCGGTATTCGCGCTTGACAATACTCATATAACAATAGCTACCTGGATCTACCGCTATTTAATCCCAGGTAGCTATCGTTTAGTTGAAGATGGCGGAGGCGCACGAGAGTCGAATCCACCCGGGACAGCGATTACTGCCCCGACCAGCATGACACCCGAAGGCGCCAGATGCAGCGGCCTGCCCCCAAGGTTGGGGGCAGCACCGAAGCAACTATTGACGAGGGGCGGATCGATCGATCGTGGAAAGTGGCTGCTCGTTTACGCCGAAGGTGAATACGTCGGGCCGGTTGTAGTGCCCGACAGCGTCGAAGTCGAAGCGCGCCTCGGCAATCCTGTCCATCGCCAGCTCCGCCACGAGGATACCCTCCTCTCCGAAGAGAGGACCCGCCACGTATTCCCCTAGAGGTCCGACTATAGCGCTCCCTCCCCGGCTGATAACCTCCGGCCCCGGGCCGATGTCCTCCCAATCCGACGGGATGTCCGACCTCGTCATGAATTGGTTGCAGGCAAGGACGAAACAGCGACCTTCGAGGGCGACGTGCCGGATCGTTGCCTGCCAGGAATCGCGGTTATCCGCCGTGGGAGCCAGATATATCTCCACCCCCTTGGCGTACATAGCCATACGTGCCAGGGGCATGTAGTTCTCCCAGCAGATCAGCCCGCCCACGATCCCGAACGGAGTGGCCACGGTGGTCAGGGTGCTGCCGTCTCCTTCCCCCCAGATGAGCCGCTCGGAGGCCGTAGGCTTGAGCTTGCGGTGCTTGCCGAGTAGACCGCCGTCGGGGCCGAAGTAGAGCAGGGTGTTGTAGAGCGTGCCCCCTCGGAGGCCACCTTCCCGTTCGCTCACGCCCACTACGGCGTAGGTGCCGGCTTTCGCAGCGGCGGCCCCCAGCGCGTCGGTGACTGGCCCGGGCGTCTCCACGCTGTTGGCCCAGTACCGGGCAAAGGCCCGACGGCCCTCGTCGCTCCGGCTGCCGATCAGCGAGCCGAAGCCGAATCCCCTCGGATAACCCGGGATCAACACCTCCGGCAGCACCACCAGCTCTGCCCCTCGCTGGCCAGCTTCCTCGATCAGACGGCACGCCTTCTCCGTGGTAGCGTCCTTATCCATTCCCACGGGCGATGCCTGGACAACTGCTACTCGCACCGAATCATCCATGAGCGCGAAACTCCTTTCACACGGGATCAGGGTAAGGGCATTACTGAAATTGCACCATAAGGGAGCGTCTTGGCGACGGCCGCAGGAAGGAATCCTTTGTAGGGGTGGGGCACCCCATCGTCATTCCCGCTCCCGCAGCCCATCGTCATTCCCGCGAAAGCGGGAATCC
>JAJZQR010000405.1 GCA_021806765.1 Chloroflexota bacterium
CATCCGTCGGGAGACCGTCCCGAAGTGAGTAACGCTGCTCTCGGCCGTCGCCCGCCACTAATGAAGGTTGACAGCCTAATCGGATAATGGTGTGCCTCAGGATTACCGACTTCGGGACAGTCCCCGTCGGAGCGAGAGCCGACCGCGGCACGAGCCTTGCGACCCTCATCGGCTCACCCGCAAAGCTTGCCTGTCAGCGGGTGCATCAGGGTGGGGTGAGCTTGGCTCAAGGAGGGCACCAATGGCTAAGCGACAGCAGAAGGGGCAAAGCGCCCGGAAGAGGGGTGGTGCGGCCCCAAAGCCCGAAGAAGAAGCGCGGCGGCTCCGCCAGGCCGGCGAGGCCGGGGGTTTCCCCGAGGAGACTCGATGGGGAAAGGAGCACCAGATCCCCAAGAGGCCGCTCCAGGGCAGGACCATCGGCGATACGGCGACTTCCTACTCCTCGGTAGGGGGCGCTGAGGAGCCAGAAGAGTGGCCGGAGCGCATTCCAGAGCCCGACGACAACGCTCCCGATTACGAGACGCCGGGTGGCGCACAGCCGGAGCAGCCGGAATCGACCATGGGACCGGTCCACGACGTCACCTTCCGCCCGGGACCAGGGGGAGTCGTGGAAGAGAGGGGCCACCGGGGCAGAAACGTCCCCTACACCGGCGAGGTATCGTCGACTCGGGACTCCACCTTCGAGGAGGATCCGGACACCGGGAAGACGGCCGAGGAAGAGGAGGGGGAGTTCGTTCGGGAGAGTCTGGAGGAGCGAACCCGAGGCTTCGAGAGCGGCTAAGAGGTGATGAACCACGGAGGCACGGAGAGCACGGAGCCTTCCTAACTGGATTGTCTCCGTGTACTCGGTGTCTCCGTGGTTAACCGCTTCATCCCGCGCTTCTTACACATCGCAAAGGCGTCGTAGCCGAACTCGCCCAGCAACTCGGCCAACCGCCTCAGCGGCAGACCCACCACGTTGAAGTAGCAGCCCCTTATCTCCTCGATCAGCAGGGCACCGTAGCCCTGGATACCGTAGGCTCCGGCCTTGTCCAGCGGCTCTCCCGTGCCCACGTACCGGTCGATGATCTCCTCACCGAGGGGGGCGAATCGAACCGTGGTGGTGACGCTGTCGCAGCGGCTTCGGCCGCTTGCCGCGTCGACTACCGCTATCCCGGTGATGACCTGATGCTCGCGACCGCTCAGCAGTCGCAGCATCTCTCGAGCCTCCTTAGGGCCAGCGGGTTTGCCCAGGATCTTCCCGTCCACCACCACCACCGTGTCGGCCCCGATCACCAGCCCCTCGGTGCGCTGCGAGGCTACCGCCTGGGCCTTATCCAGCGCCAGCTTCTCCGCCACCTCGGCCGGTGGCATCCCCTCCGGCAGCCGCTCCTCCAGGTCGCTGGGCGCGACCTCGAAGTCAAGCCCGATCTGCCCCAGGAGCGCCTCTCGTCTGGGAGATTGGGAGGCCAGGATCAGTCGCGCCACTTACTCATCCTTGGCCAGCACCTTCGGCTTAGCGGAGGGCTTCAGGGCCGCAGCTACCGTAGGATGCTGCCGGTTGAGACGGAAGATGTTGATGTCCCGAAACTCGCCCGTTGCCCGATCCAGGATGGTCCGGGAGTCGGTCATGAAGACACCACTCTGGATGGCCTCGTCCAGCAGGGAGGAGATCTCCGAGGTGGTGAGGGGCAGGGTCCGGCTCTCGTAGGCCCGGCTCACGATGTAGTTGAAAGACATGAATGGGCTGCTCTCCTCCAGCTTGTTGACGAAGCGCGCCAGGCTCCTCATCGTCTCCTCGTTGACCCTGGTCCCACTGGCGACGAAGCTGCCGGCACCATCGTGGGTACCGACCATCTGCACCCTCTCCTCAGCCCCCTCGGTAGCTTCCCCTCCCACCGAGTCTTCCACATTCTCCCAGGGCAGATAGGCTCGATCGATCAACCCCACCGTGGTGGTCTTGATCAAACTGCGCCGCTCCGCCTCCTTCATGAAGTCCTTGAACTTGGCGAAGCCGTACGCCTGCTCGTCGAAGTTCCCCAGCCGGCTGGTCAGCAGCAGCTTCACCTGGGCGAAGACGTTGGGCCGGCCCTTCTCCCGAACGAACTTCACCACGTCCACCAGAGCTTTCAAGGCCTCATCCAGAGAAACGGCCGATCCGTTCTTGCTGGAGGGGGAGGAACTGACCGGATCCACGGTGACATCGTAGGCCAGAAAGTGATCCGCGCTACTGGTCAACTGCCAGCTGGTGCTCCAGGAGGTGCCGACAACCACCACCCGCTTACCCCGCAGCCGTAGGGTATTGATCAGGTGCACAAAATCTCCGTCGCCCGTGACCAATACAAAGGTGGATATGCTCGGGTTGGAGAGGGAAGCATCCACACAATCAACGGCAAGCTTTACGTCAATGCTGTTCTTGCGCCGGGGAGCGCCATCTGGAGAGTCGCCGAAACCGAGGATCACCGTGGGAACGTAGATGGGCTCGATCCCCGCCGAGTACAGATCGTTGGGATCCCGCAGGTGCTGCCCTTCCTGCCAGTTGGCGTAGGCCTTCGCCGCCACGACCCGACCGTATTTCGCTGCCGCCTCCTTGATGGCCATGGCGTTGGGGAGACGGTTCTCCTTGTTGAGCAGACTGTACTTGATGTTCTCCCAGTCGATGTAGAGGGCCACGTCGCCCTGTGGGGGTTCGTTCAACTGACCTTTACCTCCGCTTGCAGCACTCACGACTTCAGCAGCAGGAAGCATCTACATGCAGCTAGTGTACCACCCGAAGGATCGCTATCAGCATCACCACCTGCACGAACACCGTAGCCGCCGCCAGCATCCTACCGGCGTCTCGCTGCCGGCCGTGGATGGCCGCGGCCACCAACCCGTTCAGCAGCAGGAGCAGCAGGCCTATGATGGGCATGCGGAAGGCATCCCGGGGCGGCCCGATCAGGTCCGGCTCTCCAGCGAAGTTGAAGTGGAGCGGCATCAACTCCGGCAAGCCGGGGAACCTGGCGGCCACGTAGCCAAAGGACCCCAACAGCACCACCAGAGCCAGCACCCCGCAAGCCACGGCCACACCATCCCGAAGGATCGAGAGTGCCAGCCATCGAGGCATCTCCGTCCGGGCTTGCGGCGCCTCCTCGACCGCCTCCATCGGCATGGCTTCCAGCTTCTCTATCAGCCGCTCTCGGAACTGCTGCAGATCTGAAGGGGTGATGGCGTAGCCGACTTCGGTGGTAGCCACGATCATGGCCCCCGCGGGGTCGGTGGTCGTCCCGTAGAACTTCAGCCGGCCCAGCCCCTCGCCCCTGGTCCACCCTACGTAGTGGCCGGGCCAGGAGAAGCCTCCCACTCGACTCTTCCTCCCCAGACGATGGCCACCGTAGATCCCCTCGATCCGCCCCAGGGGTATGACTTCGCGCGTCCAGAGCCAGCTTACGGTGAACTCCTCGGAAGTGAGGCGGTAGCGCAGGGAACGATAGCCGAAGGTAGCGACGCTGGCGAACAGGGCCAGTGACAGGGCCGCCAGGGCGGCCACCGCGGCAACGAAGCTGTCGACAGCGATGGGCCGGGTGGCAGCGTAGACGCTGGCCGCCACCGTGCAGGCCAGAGCTATCGCCATCGCCGCCATCCCAATCGATGCCGCCGACGACGGATACGCCTTCCACTCCAGAACCTGGCTGCCCTTCGGAGGCTGCGAGATTTCCCCCTGGGGAACTGGATCTTCCCTTACCTCGATCGACTCTACCTCTTTGACTTCGACTTCCACTCCCCACCTCCCACAGAGGCTCCGCGTACCGCTGCCACTGTCTGACTACATCCTCTGCCATCTATCCACAACGAACGAGCACGTAGGCGAGGAACCCGTAGCACAACAGGGTGCGCCTCTCCTGATCAGACCCCCGTCGGATCGCCGGTTTTCGGGGAAGAGGTGAAACGCCAGGGGATGGCAAAAGCAAACGAGGCGGGGCCAGATAGGACCCGCCTCATCTCATTCTGACTCGTAATCGGACATCACCAACCCGGTCAGTGCCTGGCCGACACCCGCTAAACCTGTTGTACCGCCTGCAGCGGGAATATACCAGAGCAGCCGTACCCAGTCAAGGCAATTGTGGATGCGGGCTTACGCAGCGGGTGGGAGAAGGGGATCGAGGAGAGAGTAGGGGGATGTTGCCAGGAGAGGGGGCTTGGGCACGCTGGATTGGGGTTGGCGGGAGTTTTTCGAGGTGGGGGAGTGGTCGTGG
>JAJZQR010000406.1 GCA_021806765.1 Chloroflexota bacterium
AATCGAAGAAATCGCAACGGTCCGCCTGCGCGTCTCCGGCTCCCCTTCACCCGTATTCTGCCACGGGTGGACTCGACAAAGCCAGGAGTCTCGCTGTGCGGGTCACAGCCGTAGCCGGTCATAGTAGCCACTACGTGCTGCCTTTGACTATTGCCTCGCAGTCAAGAGATGCTCAGCCTGGCCCGCTGCGTTCAAGAGTCCCAAGAATTAGATTGTCGTAAAGCCCCTTTCGGGCCTCCATGAGAAGGCAAGAGCCCCGTTCGCTCTAGGCGAAACGGGTCTTTGGAGCAGCGGACGAACCCTGGACCCGCGACAATCTGATTTCCTGGCAGACTGTCGCGAGTGGTTTCGGCTTGTTGGAGACATAGAAAAATCCGGCCTGGCTGTAGGCCAAACCGGACTTTGGAGCGGGAGACGGGACTCGAACCCGCGACAATCTGCTTGGAAGGCAGATTTGCGTGAATCGCCGTTTCGAGCGCCCTTTTGCCGGTTTGCGACAGTCTAATTCTCGCGCCATCTGCCGCGGCGCAATGCCCATAGTTGGATTATAGGCGGCAGTTGCCTGACAGGCAAGGTGTAGTGGACATAGGAGAAGGGGGCGGGGTCGAAGGCCGTGGTCGCGCCGTCAGTCCTACTTTGGCTCCAGCGCCCTCAGTTGGTGACCTGGCATCTACGGCGAGCCGCTATCGCTGCTGCATTTCACGGTCTGCTTCTCTCGGCGGTAACTCCGGAGTAACTGTGCGTCCCCTGTTGCGGATTCCGCTCCGTTCCGGATCTGCCGCATTACTACGGGATTACTTGGGAGTCGCTCGTACAGGCCGATCCGCAGAATTCCGGCTGGCACCGTCGAGGTGGGTCCCATCAGGAGATTCCGGCTACAGTTTATTCTGCACCCAGTGCTTGTCCAAGTTTGAGGCCAGGAAGCCTCGCATGCCCGACCCCGGATTGTAGAACGGGTAGACTTGCCGAAAGGCCGACTCAGCCTCGGAGAGGGTCGAAGTGCGGAACCGATCGGCACGGGCTCTCAGGTACAGGAGGGCGATGCCTGGACCCCGTGACTCTCCGAGATTGCAGTGGACCAATACTCGCTGCCCTAACCTCAGCCCCTCATCGATGAACTCTATGGCCGCAACGATGATCTCAAGTGGAATGTACGCGGGGTCGGGAGCATCGACCAGATTCAAGATCAATCGATGACCGCGTCTGGCCATCAGGTACTCGGGGTGATTTTTCGGTGCACCTCTAGACGTGTAGCCCAGCGCCCTCCGATGGTAGGGCTCCTTGCAGGCATGCACGACGTACCACCCATCCTCGTGTCTCACGACGGATTCGTAGTCTCGCTCGGTGCCAACGAAGAGACTGGGATAGACTTCGATCATGTGAAGTACCTCCTACGAGGCGAACCTCTCTACTCGTTGCCTGTGTTCGAACTCTTTGCGCGGATGATCGTTCAACAAGGTCTGGTTCCCGGTGGTCAGGCAGCGAGCAACTCTGTCGCGTGACTCAGAAGCGTGACGCGATGGATGCTTACGCGGAGGTCAAGGCCGGATTCGCGCAATCACCTCCACACGGTGTCCCTTGATGACACGTGGCCCGGACAAATGCGCCTCAAGCGTTCTGGGATCTACGGTGTAATGGTCCGGGTCGTATATGAACATGACCAGGTTGTCGCACTCCTCTATCCGGTGATAGCTCTCGATGTCGATCTTCAGTTCATCTGGGACCGCCTTGTTTGCGTGTTCAGCGTCGCGGGTCTTCTTGGCCTCAATACCAAGTCGCGCGGCACGGGACAGGAAGTCGATCTTCTTGGCCCCACCCGCGTCCTTTGGAGTCCACTCCTCATCTGACAGGTCTGGGATGTGGGGCTTGAGGGCGACGTAGAGCAGATCCTGAACGTCGTACTCATGCGCCACTTCCAGGGACACATGTCCCTTGCGTCGGTTCCTCAGCCTTCTGGCTACCTCAGCAAAAGCATCGAGCGTTCGCAAAGTCATGGATAGGGCATCCTGAGCGATTCTGGCTCCGCTAGCGAGATAACGCCTGACGTCGTCGAGTAGCCAATCCGCAATCAAGGCGTCGATCACGTCTTCGTGCTCATCACTGAGCGAGAAGATACGTTTCTCCAGGAGCTCTGTACCGTCTCACTGAAGCCGGCTGGGCCGTCATCAACAACTCCCATACTTGGGTTGTGGCAACCTTCATGGTAGCAAGCGTCACCCTTCTTGCCACCGTCATCGGCGTCCTTCTCAGCCTTTCACGCTAGCGATCGTGCCATAACTACCTCTGAAGCCGTCATTTTCCGCCGGGAGGTATCGCCATGGCCAATTGGACGCTTCACTGGAACTTCGACGCGCCTTCGTACCAGCCCGGACAGACTGCCAGCGTCACCGTCTGGCTAGAGAACTGCGGTACGACGCCTCTCTACCTCGGGAACCTCAGGTTCAACTTCGACTTCGGCACGTATGAACTCGCTACCATTGCTGGGCAGGTCGCACCGGGGAAGAAGGCGTGGCTCGGCACGGTGCGGCTGAATCTGCCCGGCGGGATCGTTGGCACAAAGGTCTTCACGCTGGATTGCAGAATCTATGAGTTCGTCGGAGCCTACTGGGCCGATCTTGGGTGGTACCGGATGCCCGGTCAGGGTTTCATCAATGTATATCCATTGCCGCAGTACCGCGTATTCGTCTCGCGAGGCATTCGTGTCGAAGATCGTGTGATCGGCGATCCGATAGCCGAAGCCATCAGGGAGTGGGGGCTCGCGACGGTTACCGTCGGTATCGAAGCAGAGGCGGCCGACGGCAACATACCAGCGGCGGTGCGCGAGCAGATCAAGCTTTCGGACGCAGTGATTGCGATAGCAACGCCAAGATTCCTTGACGGCCTCTCGGGTTTGTGGAGGACACTAGAGTGGGCTCATGGGGAACTCGGGATCGGTTTTGGGGTAGACAAGCCACTTCTCATCCTCCGAGATCGCCGGGTTTCGCTAGGTGGCTTGCCGTCCTATCTAGAGTCATCAGGTCAAGTGCCGATCATCGAGTTTGCCCCGCATAATCCGGACAGCCTCAAAGCGGTCATGCCGACCTTCATGCCTCAGTTCCGGTCGCTAGTCGGCAGCAACAAGATGAGGGAAGGTCTGATCGGGCTGGGGAAGCTGGGAGTGGGAGGGCTCGCAGTAGTCGGCCTAGCCACTCTCATGGGTGGGCGATCTGGTTCGCTTGATGGCTCATCACCACGGTGAGCAGCGTAACCCCGACTCTGGCCGGTGAGGAGGCTGCATGATGCCGATTGACTGGCTAGGCGTTGTGAGTCACGCCAAGTCGATGGATTCGGACCCGTTTCCGATCGTTTCACACCCCATCGTCCGCCTTGTCCCGTTCGATCTTGGTTGTTATACTCGCGCTACACGGCCCGCTTGCGCGGGTAAGTGGCACGTGCTGCCCGCGTGGTTCCTGCTTTCTTTCCCTTGAAACCAGCGAAACCTACATTCAACGTCAGTCTGTGCAAGGCCATCCAGTGGCTGGGCAACCCGAGTCAAGGAGGAGCCGGTGGCGACCTTCCTGGAACAGCTGCGACCCGGCGTTCGGGTGCTGGACACGCGCCGCGGGCGCGAGCGGCTGGTGCACGACGTCCAGTTGCTGGGGCGGGTGGTCAAGCTGTGGCTTCGGGACCCGCAGACGGGCGTCGTCGACGCGGCGGTGTACCCGCAGGCCGAGGTGGAGTCCCGGTTCGAGGTAGTTACCGGCGGTAGCACCGCCTTTGGCGCCGATAGCGTGCTGGTGCGATTGGTGGCCGAGTGCCGGCGCCTGGAGCACGCCTACCTCTTCAATCCCCTCTTCGCCACCGAGACTTCGCTCATCGATCCATTGCCCCACCAGTTGCTGGCCGTCTACGGCCTGCCGCCGAGCAAGGACCATCCCGAGGGCAAGCGCGGCTTGATCGACTATCCGAGGCTGCGCTTCCTGCTGGCCGACGACGCCGGCGCCGGCAAGACCATCATGGCCGGCCTGTACATCCGGGAGATGCTACTGCGGCGCCTCGTCCATCGGGTGCTGGTGGTCCCGCCCGCCGGGCTGGTCGGCAACTGGGAGCGGGAGCTGCGCAACCTCTTTCGCCTGCGCTTCCGGATCCTCGAAAGCGCCGACGCCGCTCGCGAGAACCCCTTCCTTGACCCCCGCAGCGACCAGGCCATCATCAGC
>JAJZQR010000407.1 GCA_021806765.1 Chloroflexota bacterium
CCGACGCCTCCGTACCCGCCACCTCCATCAGCAGCCGGTTCTTTCGACCGGGGCTGACCTGAGACACCACAAAGGAGGCGAGGGCTCCTCCGGTCAGGCGTAGCACCACAGAGGCGGCATCCTCGGTCCGCACCTGAACCGTGTCGGCCGTGCCGCCCCCCGCGCTACGGATATCGGAACCAGCGAACGTCTGGGTACCCTGTGGCGCAAGGCGCTCACGGAGGGGATGTACTGTCCGCAGTTCAGCGAAGACCCCTTCCGCTCGGAGCCCAGTGATGTACCTCAGAAGATCGTACCAGTGGGATCCAATATCAGCGACCGCCCTCGAAGGCCCTCCCAAGTCGGGGTCTATCCGCCAGTTATAGTCCGAGGGTAGAAGGAGCCAATCCTGAAAGTACCCACCATGGGCCAACGTTACCCGGCCAAGGCGCCCCGATTGCACCATGCTTCTGGCCTCGCGTACATGAGGGTAGGCTCGATGGTTGAAATTCACGGCCGAGACAACAGGCAGATCGCGGGCGAGACGAACCAGCGCGGATGACTGTTCGGAATTCACGGCCAGCGGCTTCTCCGAGAGCAGGTGCTTGCCGCACTCCAGCACAGCCCTATTGATCTCAAAATGGAGCCAATTGGGCGTGCAGTCATGGACTACCTGCACATCTCGATCGGCCAACAAGTCGCGATAGTCACCGTAGGCTCGCGGTATCCCCAGAGCAGCAGCACGGGTCTGGGTTTCGGCATCTCCCTCCCCGGCCAGGGCCACAATATCGACATATCCCAGTCTCCGGAGAGCATCTACATGTAGAGCGCTGATGAAGCCCGCCCCGATGATACCTGCTCTGATACGTGCCATCCACCGTCCTCCTGAGGCCTGCAATTGCGGCCCAAATTGTAGCTAAGGCGCCCACGCTAGACCCACCATGCCTCGGTTGCAGGTTCGCATAACATACACGCCTTGAGGAAGGCAACCGCCTTGTGTAAGCCTTCCCCTATGGAGGCCAGGGCATCCTCATGCTCTATGCTGAGCACTCCGTCGTAGCCCACCAGCCTGAGAGCGCTGATGATCTCCCGCCACTGCAACTCGCCATGCCCATAGCCTATCGTACGGAACAGCCAGGACCGGTTCGCCAGGTCGGAGAGGGGCAGCGGGTCCAGCACCCCATTCACCGCGACATTCTGCGGATCGAGCGCCGTATCCTTCGCATGGAAATGGAACAGCGCTCCCGTCCTGCCCAACGCCCTGATCGCCACACACGGATCTATGCCCTGCCAAAAGAGGTGGCTGGGATCGAAGTTGGCTCCTATCTCTTCCCCCACGGCCTCGCGCAGCTTCAACAACGTTCGCGGATTGTACACGACGAAGCCGGGGTGCATCTCAAAGGCGATCTTTCGCACCCCGTGCTGTCTGGCAAAGCTGACCGCTTCGCGCCAGTAGGGGATCACTTTCTCCCGCCATTGCCACTCGATCAGCTCCTGGTAGTCGGGCGGCCAGGGAGATACCACCCAGTTGGGATACCTGCCTCCCTCGCCATCCCCTGGGCAACCCGAGAACACCACCACGCAGTCCACGCCTATCTTGGACGCCAGCTCCACCGTGCGCTCAAAAGTCTCGTCGCTCCGTTTGGCCACCTCGTGCTGGGGATGTAGCGGGTTTCCCTGGCAGCTCAAGGCGCTGATAACTAGATTGCGATCGGCTATGGCCTTGACGAAAGCCCCGCGCTTTTCGTCGTCTTGGAGCAGCAGAAGCGGATCGCAATGGGCATTGCCCGGATAGTTGCCCGTTCCGATCTCCACTGCCTCCAGACCTTCCGCCACAACCCGATCCAGCATATCCTCGAAGCTTAGCGCCTGGAATAAGGGATCGAAGACACCTAGCTTCATCAGTAGTCCTCCTCCGCAAGCGAGGGGTTTCCCGACCTACGAACGCCGGGTCACCCCCCGCGAGCCGCAGCCTCAGTCGCAGCCGTGATCGGCTATCACCCTCTCCAGATACTCGCGAGCCTGCTTCAGATAGCGCTTCGGATCCCTGTAGCGACCAAGCTCGAAGGAAAGGAACCCATCGAAGCCGACCGCGTGGAGCGCGTCCACGACGCCGTCCCAGTCGACGATGCCCAGTCCGGGGGGCATCGAGTAGTTCAGCAGCCCATCGGAGTCCTTGGCGTGGACGTGGAAGATCTTCTTGCCCAGCTTGTGGATGGACATAGGCAGATACTCGCGCTGCATGATCTGCCAACCCGTGTCGAAGTTGGTGCCAAGCGCCTCGTGGGGCACGTGATCAAACATGCGCAAGAAGGAGTCCGTGTGGGACACGATTACGTGGCAGTGGCCCTCCAGCGCGAAGCGCAACCCGTTGGACGCGGCGATCTCGGTGCAGGTGCGGATCGAGTCCACGTAGTTCTTCCATATGGCGTCCGCATCGTATCCCTCGGGGAGCTCCATCTCCAGCTTCGGATTGAACTTCTCCGCGCCTCGGATCTGCGTGTAAATCACGTGAGGCGGGTAGCTGGTGGGGCCTTTGAGACCCCGCGGCCACTGGGCCACCATGTTGAGGGTATCGGTCCCCAGCTCTCGGCCGATCTTCGCTCCCCGCTCGAAGTTATCCAGGGCCTTTGCTTTCAACGACGGGTCCAGGCTGGCAAGATCGCCAACAACGTTGTCGTACAGAGCGAACTCGGAGAGCGTCATCCCGTAGGATTCGTACAGGTGCCTTAACTCGGTGATCTTGGCCGGCGTGTAGTATTGGTCCAGGTCTTCCTGGGTAAATACGATGAGCTCTACACCTTTGAAACCAAGCTCACCGACGGCTCGGATTGCGTCCTCGTAGGGCGCAGCGTAGCCGGGAAAAGTAAACGCCCATGCGGTACAACCGACTTTCATCCTGATCCCACCTCGCTGATGTGATGTTGCTGCTTTAGGAATTTCCTAGAAGGTTGTAGTCAGGTCGAGCGTCCGGCCCGAGCGGGCGCTCTCGTAGCTCTTGAGCATGATCTCGAGTACGTGCCGGCCGTGCTCAGGAGTCAGGACCAGCTCTTCCTTCTTCTCGATTGCCGCGGCGAAGTTGGCGACGCCATTGGCGAACGACCACACTTGCTCATCGGTCTCAAGGCGGCGGCGCGGCGGGTTGACCCGACCCCGATAGACGCGCTCGGGGGTGAGCCAGCCGCGCAGTTCGAGCTCCGGCTCATCGCGGAAGATCTCATACGGTGGCTCGTCCGGGGTTGAGCCGAGCAGGATAGCGCCCTTCGAGCCATAGAATTCGCCGCGCGGGCCCTTGCTCGAGAAGACGCAGAAGCTCGCGTCGATATGGGCGAAGTTGGCGTCGCCAAAGTCGAGCAGGATCGCGGTGTTGTCGTCGACGTTGACGTCGACCACCTTGCCCTTGGCGCTGCCAGCCCGCACATCTCGCTTCGGGATGGCGACGCCGGAGAGTGCTACAACCCGCTTGGCCGGACCGAGGAAGCCCGTAACGTAGGTGATCGGGTAGACGCCCATATCGAACATAGGGCCAGCGCCCGGTTGGTAGAACCAGGTCGGGTCGTTCGGGTAGTCGAGGAGCCAGGCAGGGCCGGGGTGGGAGCCCCGGGCGCGCGAGTAGCAGATCTTGCCGATTGCCCCCTGCCGAATCAGCCGCTTGATCTCCTGGTTCTCCGGGTGGGTCATGATGGCCGGGGCGCAGGCGACGGTGAGCCCGGCGGCCTTCGCCTCCTCGATGATCCGGTCAGCGTCATCGAGAGTCGTGGCCAGTGGCTTCTCGGTGTAGACATGCTTGCCGGCGGCGATGGCCTTCAGCGTCGCCTCGGCGTGGACCTGCATGGGCGTCAGGTTGAGGATAGCGTCGACACCACCGCACTCGAGCATCTCGTCGTAGCTGGTGAAGACCTTGGGGATGCCGTATTGAGACACGGCACGGCGGGCGCGCTCCTCGACAGCGTCGCAGACGGCGACGAGCTCGAGCTTACCCTCGCGGGCGAGGCGGGCGGTGCCTGGAATGTAGGTGCGCAAGCCGATATCGCCGGCACCCAACACGCCGATGCGGACTTTGGACATGACACGAACCTCCTCGTTCCAGATAGTGAGGCTGCCTGGGCTGTAAGACCGGTGCGCACGTATTCCGTGAGTACGTGCCTCTCATTGCTGGCGCACTGGCGCCACTATCCTTTCACCGCGCCGGCGGTGA
>JAJZQR010000408.1 GCA_021806765.1 Chloroflexota bacterium
GGCCGGCTCCCGTTGACTGGCGTGTAGTAGCACCAGTCCGGAGGCAAGCCCAATGCCGACCCTTCACCTTATCTTCATCCATGAACCACGGTTGAGTGGGGCGCTACCACCAGATCTATGTTACGTGGAATATGGGTGGCTGGTATACTGGCAAGGAAGGCATCTGCTTTGTTGGGGGGTGCTGACGTGGGCGAGGTCCGTTGGGAGCGCTATCCATCGGTGGCCAGGTCGCCGCATGCACGGTCCTGGCTGATGATCCAGGCCAACCTGGGTCTCGCCTCGAACACCGTCGAGGCCTACGGCAGAGCCCTGGAGGACTACCTGGGGTTCAGCGACCATCACGGCGTCGATCCCGACGCGGCCACCAAGGCGCACATCGCCGCCTACGTCCACGACCTGACCACTCGCCCCAACCCCCGCGGCTCGAAGGTGCGCGTCCTCGACTCGGGCGCCGGTCTGGCTAACGCCACCCTCCAGCAGCGCCTCACGGCCGTTCGGCTGTACTACGACTACCTCATCGAAGAGGAGGTACGTCCCGACAATCCGGTCGGCCGGGGCCGTTACACTCCAGGCAAGGGCTTCGGTGGCGAGCGGGACCGAGCCCTGATACGCCGCTATCGCAAGCTCCCGTGGATCCCAAACGACGAGCAGTGGCAGGCCATTCTGAAAGCCGCCCGCGAGGAACCCCTACGCAATCGGATGATGCTCGCGCTCTCCTACGACGCGGCGCTCCGGCGCGAGGAGCTATGCGCGATCCAGGTTGGCGACATCGACCCCGCCCTTCGGCAGTTGCGCATCCGTGCCGAGACCACCAAGAGCCACCACGAGCGGATAGTCCCCTACTCGAAGGCGACCAGCGACCTCTATGTGGCCTATCTCCAGCATCGCCGCGAGCTCAGCCGCGAGCGCGGTCCCCTGTTCCTCTCCGAGTCGCGCCGCAATTGGGGGCAGCCGGTCTCCATCTGGACCTGGTCCAAGGTCGTCGAGGGCATCGCCAGGCGCGCTCAGGTGCCCCAGTTCACGACCCACACGCCGCGCCACCTCTGCCTGACCGACCTCGCCCGGGCAGGGTGGGACATTCACGAGATCGCCACCTTCGCCGGCCACCGGAGCCTGCAGACCACGCTGCTTTACATCCATGTGAGCGGACGGGAGTTGGCGGCGAAGTTCGAGCGAGGGATAGCCGAGATCCATGCCTGGCGAGTTGCGATGCTGGGGGAGGTGCCAGAGTGAGCTACGCTCGGGGGCTGAATTCCGCGCCTGTTCCTGCTCCGACCCTGGATAGCGGCGAGCGGCCATGGCCCTTTGACGTCACCAAGTACGACCGCTCTCCTGATCTGACCGCGGCCGAGGTGGCGGAACTCGCTCACCTTGCCGGTCGCCGGGCCCGACAGGGGCACTGGGCGAACCGCACGCTGAGAATCCTCCAGCGGCCGCGCCAACCGGTCATGGACCTCGTCGCAATGACCGAAGCGAAGGAGTGTGCCCGCTGCGGGGTGATAGCAGTCCTGGTACTGGAGATGCACCGGCGGCAGCGGGCCTTCTGGGCCTGGACGTCCGAGGAATGGGTCGAGACGCTGTGCACCAGCGGCGGCGCCTTCGATCGGCGCTTCCACGTCCCACGTGCCCCGCGCCAGCACCTGATCGCCCTGAGCTACCTGCTGTGCGGTTTCACCGACCTGGCAGCCCTCGGGCTCTTCGACCGGCTGGCCCTTGCTCGGAAAGTCTTCGGTCGCGAACGCGTGGACGAGGCGATCCGGCGCGTAGTGGAGACCGTCACCGGTTGGGGCTACTACGTCTCTCACGCCGAGCTGTCGCTGCACCGGCCCGTCTGCGAGGCGTTGCTGGCGAACCGCAGCCCACGACTGGAGGAGGTGAGCGCTGGACTGCTGGCCCGCCTGCGCCAGGGTGCCGACCGGCACGTGCGCGAGGGCTACCTGGTCTTCTCCCGGGCGCTGTTCGGTCTCGGCGTGATCGACCAGCCCCTGGGCCACGCCCCGCCAAGGAGTGGCAGCCGGGGCATGCCCGACGCCACCGAAGGCGTGCCGGAAGGATGGCTGGGCTGGTGTCGGCGCTGGCAAGAGACCTCCACGCTGGGGGCCAAGACCCGCCACGCCTACTACCTCATGGTGCTCAAGGTCGGGCGCTGGCTCGGGCAGGTGCACCCGGAGGCAGCCAGCCCCGAGCGCTGGGACCGCGAGCTGGCCGCCGAGTGTGTGGCGATGGTGGGCAAGCTGGCCATCGGCCAGTGGGCCCACGCCGAGCGGTTGAGGCCGGCTCTCGTCGGCAAGCCGCTCTCGGCGAAGGCCAAAGCGCACCACCTGGCGGCGGCTAGCGCCTTCTTCCGCGACTGCCAGGAGTGGGGCTGGATCCCCCGTCGCTTCGACCCGCATCGCTGCTTTGCCGCGCCCCGGTGGATCCGCGACCTGCTCGTGCCCAACCCTCGCGTGATCGCCGACGACGTCTGGGCCAAGCTGCTTTGGGCTGGCCTCAACCTGGGCGAGGCCGACCTCTCGACCTCGTTCCAGACCAAGCAGCACTACTACCCTCTGGCCATGGTGCGAGCCCTGGCGATGGTCTGGCTGTTCACAGGCTTACGGGTGAGCGAGGTCCGGAGGTTGCCGGTCGGCTGTGTGCGCTGGCAAGCGGGCCTTGTCTCCGACAGGGAGGGCGGCCAGGAGGGAGCGCGCCGGGACCTGGTGTGTCTCTTGGATGTGCCGGCCAACAAGACCGGTCCGGCGTTCACCAAGCCTGTGGATTGGACTGTGGGTGACGCGATTGCGGCCTGGGAGAGACTCCGCCCGGCCCAGCCGGCGCTGGTGGACCCCAAGACCGCGCAGCCCACGCACTACCTGTTCGCCTACCGGGGCAGACCGATCTCAGAGACCTACCTCAACGACACGCTGATCCCGCTGCTGTGCCGCAAGGCCGGCGTGCCCGAGTCGGACGCCCGGGGAGGGATCACCAGCCACCGGGCGCGTTCGACGATCGCCTCCCAACTCTTCAACGCCAAGGAGCCTATGTCGCTCATGGACCTGCAGGCGTGGCTGGGGCATCGGACGCCGGCTTCGACGCAGCACTACGCCAGGATCACCCCGACGAAGCTGGCCAAAGCCTACGCCGATGCCGGCTACCTCGGGCGCAACCTGCGGATGATCGAGGTGCTCGTCGATCAGGAGGCGGTCAAGAGCGGGGCGGCGGCCAGCGGCGAGCCGTGGAGGTTCTACGACCTGGGCCACGGCTGCTGCAGCTACGACTTCTTCGACCGGTGTCCCCACCGGATGGCCTGTGCCAGGTGCGCCTTCTACCTACCCAAGGGGTCCAGCAAGGCTCAGGTGCTGGAGGGCAAGGCGAGCCTGCAGCGGATGCTCCAGGAGATCCCGCTGACCGACGAGGAGCGGGCGGCGGTAGAGGACGGGCTGGCTGCGTACGAGAAGCTCTTGGCGCAGTTGGCCGACGTGCCGACGCCGGCCGGGCCGACGCCGCGCCAACTGGGGCCTGGCGCGGCGATTCAACCCGGCCCCATCTCCACTCCGGCCGCAACGCCTCAGCCGCCTGCAAAGACGGTGGAATAGGAGCAGAGGGCAGCAAGCCGCGCCGTCAGAGCCTACTCCTTCACCGCCGTCTCTCGCACTCGAAGGTGAAGTCGTCGCCCTGGTGGTACCTCAGCACGAGGGTCAGATGATCGCCCTTCAGCCTCAGCGTTCCGGCGCCGTTCACCGGGTCCAACTCGTCCATCCCCTCGAAGCTGAACACTACTCGGTCGGCGCCTTCCAGCCGGCCGTCCAGATTCCCGGCCTGCAGACCGACCTGGTAGTCGCCGACGATCCGGTCGCCCTCCTGGCGGAGCCGGACGTACGGTGCCACTTCCATGGACAGATAGTCGTCATCGAAGTCAGGGCTCGACACGACGTCCCACGTACCGGCGAAGGGTGCTCGATGTTCCATCTGTGCCTCCTCCATGGCGCAACGCACGGAGCCTCAGAGCCTAGACCCGGCGGCGAGCGCGCTCTCCTTCGATGGCCTTGCGCAGCTCGTCCTTGAGCGCGGGGTAGCGCCGATAGGTGACGAAGAGCTCCTGGTAGTAGCGCTCGAACTCCGACGCACGTCCCTGCAGGCGCCGCAGGCTCCGGACCACCCGGCATGCGCCCCCTGCCAGTTCGTAGGTCGCGCGGT
>JAJZQR010000062.1 GCA_021806765.1 Chloroflexota bacterium
GAGGTGCACGCCTTCGGCGCCTCCATTCCGGTGGACCGGCGCCTCTACCGGCAGGACGTAGCGGGCAGCATCGCCCACGCCACCATGCTGGCACAGCAGGGGATCATCTCGGAGGAGGAGGGCGCAACCCTCGTGCGGGGACTGCGCCAGATCCAGGAGGAGATAGAGTCCGGAACGGTGACGCCAGACCTGCGGTGGGAAGACATCCACTCCTTCGTCGAGAGCCGGCTCCGAGAACTGGTGGGCGACGCGGCAGGGAAGCTCCACACGGCCCGCAGCCGGAACGACCAGGTAGCCCTGGATGCCCGCCTGTTTGCCCGAGCCAGCCTCCGTGAGATGGTTTCCCGGCTGGCCGGACTCCAGAGGGTGTTACTGGACCTGGCCGAGGCCAAGCTGGGGGTGGTGATGCCCGGCTACACCCACCTGCAGCGGGCCCAGCCCGTCCTCCTCTCCCACCACCTCCTCGCCTACTTTGAGATGTTCCAGCGGGACGTGGAGCGGTTGATGGACTGCTACCGCCGCACCAACGTGTTGCCCCTGGGCTCCGGGGCTCTGGCCGGAGTCACCTACCCCATCGACCGCCGGTCCGTCGCCGAGCAGTTGGGTTTCGACGCCCTCAGCCGCAACAGCATGGACGCCGTGTCCGATCGGGACTTCCTTGTGGAGCAGGTGGCGGCCCTCAGCCTGATAATGGCCCACCTCTCTCGCCTGGCGGAAGAGGTGATCCTCTGGTCCACCGAGGAGTTCGGCTTCCTGGAACTGGATGACGGCTACTCCACGGGCAGCAGCATCATGCCTCAGAAGAAGAACCCGGACGTGGCCGAGCTGGTACGGGGCAAGACCGGACGGGTGTACGGGTCACTTCTGGCCCTGCTCACTACCCTCAAGGGGTTGCCCCTCACCTACAACAAGGATCTTCAGGAGGACAAGGAGCAATTCTTCGATGCCGTGGACACGGTGTCCGTCTCCCTGAAGATGTTCGCCGGGATGCTGGCCACGGCCCGCTTCCGGGAAGACCGGATGCGGGAGGTAGCTGGGGGCGGGTTCTCCACCGCCACCGACGTGGCCGACTATCTGGCCCGAAAGGGGCTTCCCTTCCGGCAAGCCCACGAAGTGGTGGGACGGCTGGTCCGCCACTGCCTGGAGCAAGGCTGCGACATCACCGACCTCTCGTTGGGCGATCTCAAGGGCTTCTCCCCCTTGTTCGACGAGGATATCTACACCGTCGATGTGGACAGCTCGGTCCAGGCCCGGAACGTCCCCGGAGGTACCGCCTCCGGACGGGTCATGGAGGCCCTGGCCGAGAGCCGCCAACTTCTGGCGGCCTCGGAGACGTGGAGCGCATCGTAGCCATGGACGGTCGGGGGAGATTCCCCCGACCGTTTTCCTTCATCACCACCAGCAGGACGGCACCTCCCGTCGCCACCATCGCGAGGAACAGGGGACGGACGGGCAGATCGAGCAGAGGATAGCTATCCACCAGCGCCGCCGTAAACACTGCTCCCGCCATCAGCCTCGCCAACATCAGTCCGCGGCCGTCCACTCCCTCTGCCACCAGGTAACCCACGACGAAGAAAGCCACAGGCACCAGAAGCACCAGGTCGTGGGCGTAGAGGTGTGGGGCGAGAGTCATGGAAGCGAGCAGCAGCAGGGCAAGCTTCAACCGAAAGAGACTGCTGTCGGGGCGCCAGGTCCCACCCCAGGATCTCCACAGCAGCAACAGGATGAGGACCTCCGTGCCCCCGGTCGCCGGCACTATCGCGGCGGGCCAGGGCTGGAGAAGACCGGAGAAAAAGCCGAACAGGGTGAGGTTCAACGTTGCGGGCAACCATTCTGCGGTCTCTCGATTGATGCTCAGAAACTGCACGGGGTCGAAAGGGCCGACCAGAAGCAGCGACAGGCCAAAGAGGCATCCAAGCCCGACCGCCATCCCGGCCAGCACCCCCCAACGCGCCTTGCTCAGCAGTAACAGCGGCACCACGATCATCAACTGCGGCTTGACAGCCGCCACAGCCAGCACCACCCCCGCCTCCACTTCCCGCCCCCGTAAGAGCAGGGTGAAGCCCGCGACGTAGGACAGTAGCACGAGGAAGCTGAGCTGCCCCAGCATCAGGGCCGAGAGAAAGGGCAACAGACTGAAGGATGCTAGCCAGAGAAACGCTCGAACTCGGGGAGCCTTTTCCAGTTCAGGGATCGACCTGGACAGAAGAGCCAGGGCCGCCACGAAGAACCCAAGATTCAGCGCTCCCCACAGGTAATAGGCCGTTCGGATCGGCAACCACGCCAGCGGGAGGAAGGGCAGGACGGCGAAAGGGGGATACTGGAAAGGCAGCACTCCCCCTACCTCAAACCGGTGAGGGAATATGATCTCACTTTGCACCTGGCGTTGCAGATCCAGGTCGTAGAGATGGGCGCCCAAACCGCGGACCGCTATGGTTGCCGCCGTGTAATACCCGGTGAAATCCGCCTGCAGGGCGGAGTGCTCCGACCAGTAAAGCCCAAAGAGCAAGTACAGAACAGGCACCGGTGCCAGAATGATCAGCCCATACCGTGTGTTCAGCCGCGCGAGAACCCACCGCTGCCACCGACCATCGACACGCTGCGAGGCCGCCAATTTCATCGTCATCTCACGCCACGAACACGCCATAGCTGAACACGGCGCTCCAGTACAGCAGCAGCAGGAGTGAACCGAGGATCAGCGCGAGATGGACCCACCGGCGCTCCCCCCAGATGGCTAGCACCGCGAAACAGGGGAAGAGAAGCAGGACAAAACGGGAGAAGCTCATCAGCGGCAGGTAGGGCGAGGCCCTGGACAGAGGAGCCAGGAGAAATAGCAGGACGTAGATTGAGTGTCCGACCTGGAGCCTGCCAATGCCGGCTGCGGCCAGCAGAGGGAACACTGCAGCCAACAGGAAGTTGAAGACGTCAACATGGTAGGCTTTCCCCGCCAGGATGCGCTGCGCCGCAAGTAGGATGTCTGTCCCGGGCAGCGCCAGCCACTGCACCGCCATGGGTCCCGTCCCGCCTGAGGCCCCAGGGTGGTCCCAGGGAGTATCCACAGACAGCTGAAAGGTGGCCAGGCCCAATAGGGGGACGGCAACCATCACAGCTCCAATCAGTACCACCGACCAATTGCGTTGAAAGCCCTTCCACTCCAGATGAGCCCTTTCTCCCACCAACCACTGAACAGCCAGAGGAATCCCCAACAGCATGCCCTGGGGTCGCGCCAAGCCCGCCAAATAACCCACGACCAGTGCTTCGGCCCATCGATGCCGAGAGACCAGATAGAACCCCAGAACCGCCAGCAGCAGCATCAGACTCTCGCTGAAGGGACCGTGGAGGAAAAAGGCCGTGGGGAAGATGCTCAGGTACATCAGAGCCCGATTGGCCACCCCGAGTCCGAACCTCGGCAGGAGAAGCCGGTGCAGCAGGAAGAAGGCTATCACCAGCGCCAGGTCCGAGATGACGAGCCCGGCAGCGATGGGATGCAGGCCAGAGGCCCAGGACAGCAGCCTGATCAGCAATGGGTAGAGGGGGAAGAGCTGAGGAGTCATGTCCTGGCTGGAATAGCCCACAGTGGCGATCTTCTGGTACCAGAGGGCATCTTCCCGCTGCCACACCCCCAGGAACAGCCTCTCCCATCCGGAATCGAAGAGTTTCACCCCCACGGGCGCATAGTGCTCCCATAGGTCTGGGCGTTGAACGTAGAAAGCAACTGCGGCCATATAGAGGGTGAGGAAGAGCCTGATGCCCATCACCCAGCCCATTGCTACCAAGAGTGAGTAAGCGGGTGAGCCGGCCCGGGGCAGGGAAAAAGATCGGTCACCTCCTCCGGAGAGAAGGCGGGTCCAGGCCGCGACACCTGGCGGGGTTTGGGGTGTTCTCGAAATCACAGTCTCTCTTCTGCCACCTACCTAGCCCACGAAGTAGCCGGTGTAGAACTTGAAGCTCCACACGGCCAGCCACCACAGCCAGAGGAAGATGACGGTCAGATGAACCCACTTGCGCCGCCCCCAGATCGCCAGAACCACGAAGCAGGGAAACAGAAGCAGCACGAAACGGGAGAAGCTCATCAGAGGAAACACCGGCGAGAAACGAGAGAGTGGAGCAACCAAGAACAGGGCGGCGTAGACGGTGTAGCCGACCTCCAGTCTAGGTAGGCACGCCAGGGTCAGCAACAGAAAGAGGATCGCCAGAACAAAATCGAAGAGGTCGATGGGATATGCGACGCCGGCCAGTATCTGCTGGGCAGCGTTCAGGAGGGCAGTCCCGGGTACAGCCAGCGACTGGTGGGCCATGGGCCCGACCCCGCCGGACGCTCCGGGTTTGTTCCAGGGGGTGTCCACCAGCGTCACGAAGGTAGCCAATCCCAGCAACGGGGCGAAGGTCAGAACCGCGCCGCGGAGGAGCGCGCTACGAGCCCAACCGAAGCTTCTCCAGTCGGAGGGCTTCCTCCCCGCCGCCACCAACCGCAGCGCCAGGGGAGCCCCCAGAAGCATGCCCTGGGGTCTCGCCAGTCCGGCCAGGTATGCCACCGCCGCAGCCGCAACCCACTGCTGCCGGCCAACCAGGGAGAAGGCGAGGATCGCCAACATCAGCATCAGGCTTTCACTGAAGGGGCCGTGCAGAAAGAAGGCCGACGGGAAGAGACTGAGGTAGACCAGCGTCCTGTTGGTCACCTCCACTCCATGGCTCGGCAGCAACAGCCGGTGCAACAGATAGAGCGCCGCCAGCAGGGACGCCTCCGAGACGGCGATGCCTGCCGCCACCGGGTGGATGCCGGTGAACAGCCAGATAGCTCTCACCACCATCGGAAAGAGCGGAAACAGCTGAGGGGTCATGTCATCGCTGGAGTAACCCACGGTGGCGATCTTCTCGTACCATAGGGCGTCCTCCCGCTGCCACACCCCGAGGAACAACCCTTCCCACCCCGAGTCCAGCAACTCCACCCCGGAGGCACCATACTGCTGATGCAGATCCGGTTGGGGGAAAAGCAGTGCGGCCGCCGCCAGATAGACCGTCAGGAAGAGCCTGACACCGGCCACACAGGCGAACGCCACCCAAAAGGAGTACCAGCGACTGCCCTCTGCAGGCAACCGAAGGGAGAACGACCTCTCGATAGAGGTTGCCGGCTCTCCTACCCTCAAAGCCCCTCTACTTGCGGCGGTGGCCGCTCCCTCCCCGGGGACGGCTCTTAACGCCCGCCCCCGAGCCTTCGGCCAGCGGTCCGGCGGGCACCGTCGCAACCGGTTTCCCAGGGCCACTCGTCGCCCTGCCGGCCTTCGGCAACCCCTCGGCCATCCGGTCGAGTCGCACTGCTCCCATCTCCACCGGCATTCTGCCCGCCCGCCCCCTTAGACGCGGCCTCAAAAGGCCGCCGGCCACCAGGGCAGCGACAAAGCCTAGCACGAACAGGATCGCTGGCACGGTGTAGTCCATGGTTTCCCCCATGTTGGCAACTGATGGAACTGGGCAATCCCCGCCAGCCAAGGCGGTCCGCTAAAGTATAGCCGTAGCGTCCCCTCTCTGTACCATGGGAAATTCTGGCTAACGAACCTTCGCGGGCGCCGTCATCAGATCGAAGGCCGGCCCAGCGCCCCTACCAGACGGGTCAGGGTCCAGTTGACGGGAGTGAGGACTCCTCTGGCCTCCCCCTCCCGCACCACCGCCCCGTTGATAAAGTCGATCTCAGTCTGGATGCCCCGGTCCACATCCTGAAGCATAGACGATCGGTTCGAGGCGGTGAGACAGCACACCGTCTCCGCTCTCTCCATGGGATCCGTATAGGGAAGCGGAATCCCGAGGGCCACCGCCACTGCAGCCGCCTCCAGGGCAGACGCCCTCAGCAGCTCGCGCGCCCCTTCCCTGGCCAGCAACTCCCCATTAGGAACTCCCAGGAGCGCCGTCAGGGGGTTGATGGCCGCGTTCACCACCAGTTTTCCCCAGATCAGCGAGTTCACAGCGTGGGAGATCTCCACCTCGATTCCAGCCCGGCGCAAAGCCCCGGCCACCCGTTGGAGCCTCTCAGTCTCCCCACCATCCAGTTCGCCGATGGCCGTCTCTCCTGCCCCGGCGTGCCGAACCCGCCCCGGTCCCATCAGAGTGGCCCCGTGGGAGGTCACTCCTGCCAGCACCCTCCCCCGTCCCACCACCGACGCAATGGTCTCCACGTTGTTCAGACCGTTCTGCAGGGTCAGTACCGCCGTTCCTGGCCCTACGGCAGGGAGCGCATCCTGGCACGCCTGCAGTGTGTCGTAGGCCTTTACGAAGACGATCACCAACTCCATCGGGCCGGCTTCAGCGGCCCGCACGGTAGCTTTCACCCGCGCCTTCTGCCTCGCCTCACCCCGAACCAGCGTGATCCCTTCCCGGCGGATGGCCTCCACCACCTCCGGCCGGCGCCCCAGCAGCCACACCTCGTGGCCGCCCAGGGCCAGCATCGCCGAGAAGAGAGTCCCCATAGCACCGGTGCCGACAACCATGACCTTCAACGAAGACTACCCCTCCAGCAGCTTATCCAACTCCTCTTTTTTCATGTTGAAGCTGTGTTCCGAAGCCGGGAACCTACCCTCAGCCACCTCCTGGCAGTAGCCGGATAGGGCCTCCGACACCGACTGGCCCAGGAGGGCGTACTGTTTCACGAACTTCGGGACAAAGCGCTGGAAGAGACCCAGGGCGTCGTGGATCACCAGCACCTGACCATCGCAGTGAGGTCCAGCGCCGATGCCTATGGTGGGGATCGAGAGATCCCTGGTTACCACCTCTGCCAACTGCGCCGGTATGGCCTCCAGCACCAGAGAGAAAGCCCCCGCCTCTTCCAGCAACAGAGCGTCAGCCATGAGAGTCCTGGCGGCAGCGGCATCTCTTGCCTGAGTCTTCAGCCCACCCAGCATGGTGGCCGTTTGCGGCGTCAGCCCCAGGTGGCCCATCACGGGGATTCCGGCAGCAACTATAGCCCGAACCGTCTCGACCACCGCGGAACCGCCCTCCAGTTTGACCGCATCTGCCCCGCCCTCTTTCAGCAGCCGGCCGGCGTTGCGGATGGCATCCTGAAGGCTCACCTGGTACGACATGAAGGGAAGGTCGGCCACCACGAGAGTGTTCTTGGCTCCTCGCACCACCGCCTTGGTGTGGTGGATCATCTCTTCCATGGTAACCGGCACAGTACTATCGTAGCCCAGAACCACCATACCCAGGGAATCCCCAACCAGGATTATCTCCATCGGGCTCTGGTCCACCAGCATCGCCAATGGATAATCGTAGGCGGTGATCATTCTGATCTTACGCCCCTGTCGCTTCATCTCCGACAGTTCCCGAAGGGTAAGCTTTTTCTTGTCCACTGAGGGACCTCCTGTACACGGAAGGACAAGGAGAGGCCAGACAATGAGCCGTGACGCCGGCGGTAGCCGCCGGCGTCAGAACAGACAACTCACTATCTTCGGAGGAGAATTAGTCCCGGGCCGGGCTCTCAGCTATGGCCGACACCAGCTCAGCGCCCCAAGCAGGAAGATCCTCCGGTGTCCGCGACGTCACCAGGTTTCCGTCGCGAACCACCTCCTGGTCCACATAGTTGGCACCAGCATTCACCACATCGTCCTTGATGGCCTTTACACAGGTCAACGTTCTGCCCTTGAGGATCTGGGCAGAGATCAGAACAGATGGACCGTGGCAGATGCTGCCTATAACCTTGCCCTTGTCATCGGCTTCTTTGACGAGTCGCAACACCGAGGGATAACGTCGCAGCCGATCAGGAGCCCACCCACCTGGGACTATGATAGCGTCGAACTGGCTTGCGTCGACCGTGTCTGCCTCGGCGTCTACCTTCACCGGTACTCCGTGCTTTCCCAGGTAGCTATCGCTGCTGCCGGTTCCCACCACGAAGATCTCGGCACCGGCTTCCCGCAACCGAAGCAAAGGATACCACAGCTCCAGATCCTCGAAGTTGGCCTCGGCAAGGACCGCAACACGCTTGCCGCTCAGTGACATTTGGTCTCCTCCTTACTTGAACCACCCCAAGTGGAGTCGTACTACCGAAGTTGTCTCGCTGGCGAAGCGACGAACCGCGAGCCCTCGAATGGCCTTTGCGCCTTTCGCCACCCTGGCACCAGTTTACGTTGTGCGCCAAGGCCGGTCAACCAGAAAATGGTACGAAACTTGCGGCCCGCATCTATGCTTCTACATTGATTCCTCGGGTCGCCCTCGCTGGGAGCGGGGCCGGCTCACCCGCAACCGAAGGAGGTGCACATGGCTGGCATCCTGGAGATGCTAGTAGGAGGAGCAGCGGCCGGCGTGGGGTTCGTCCTCGGCGTCAGCGGGGCCCTGGCAAGCTCACGCCAAATGCGTCCTCTGGTGAAGCAGGCCGTGAAGGGCTATCTGGGTGCGACCGACCGGGCCAGGGAGATGGCCGCCGAGATGGGCGAGACCCTGGAGGACCTTTACGCTGAAGCCAGGGCAGAGTACGAATCCGAGACCAGAGCGGCGTCGGAAGACCAGCAGGCATCCGGCTACTAAAGGCCCTTGCCCAGCACCGACAGGAGGTCAACGTGGCTAGAATCCTTCAACCCCTACTGGTGGGTGGCGGATGGGGTCTTGGGCTCGGGGCGGCAGCCACCGCCGCTACGATCCTCAGTCCCATGCTCCGTCCCCTCGCTCGCAGGGCCCTCAACAGCTACTTCACCGCCACGACTCGCGCCCGGGCAAGGACCCGCGATGCGATGAACAGCTTGGAGGACCTCTACGAAGGGGCTGGGGGCCGGGGCTCCCAGAACTAAGCACTGAGCACGGCTTGGGGGAGGCAGTGATGCAGAACCGCGGCAACAGACAAGCAACCATCGTTCACGCCATTCCGGGTAGAGTACGGGTCAGACTGGATCCAACACTGAGGTCTCCGGATTTCATGCGCTCTCTGGTGGAAACCCTGTCCGAGGTGAAAGGGGTACACCAGGTTCAGTCCAACCCAACCACCGGTAGCATCCTCCTCCTGTTCGATCCAGGGGTCTTGAGCCTCGAGCAGCTCTACCTCGCGGCCAGTGCCGCCGATGTAGTCATAGTCACACCGGGAGCCTCCTCCGAGCCGCCCGTCTCGGAACAGACCACTCCCCTGGCCAGAAGCATCAACTCCGCCGTCGGCCGGATGGACCGAACAGTATTCGATTTCACCGGGGGAAAGATCGACGTCAAGACCCTCTTCCCCCTGGGCCTTGCCGCTGCGGCCGTCCGCCAGATAGCGACCTCGGGTGGTAACCTGGCAGCTGCACCCTGGTACGTCCTCCTCTGGTACTCCTTCGAGACCTTCACCAAGTACAACCTCCGCAAGGAGAAGAACGGCTCGGAGACGCGCGGGTCCGCGGGGGAGGGCATCCATTGACCTCATCGGCCCGGCACCGTCGCGCTAGCGACGGTGCTTGAAAGTAGTGCATAATGGCTCCGAGACGGTGGTCAGGAGGAACGGCCAGATGACCCTCAGAATTGGCTCCTTTGTAGAGTTGGGCACGGTCCGCGGCGAGCCGATGGTCGTGGCCGGGCACCAGCTCGTTCCCGTCGCCCGATCCCTGTCGGTAGCGGTGGGCAAGCGGGGAGGGCCCATGGCGGGAGGCTTCACCTGGGCCCGTCCCCTGGCAGTAGAGGTGATCGAGCCCACGGGATTGCGACGCTTGTCTATCCCCAACACGACCATGAGATTGTTGTTCGGGTTGGTGGCGGCCCAGGGACTGCTGGTGCTGCTGCTGCGACTCCTGAAGAGAAGATCCCGCTCGAAGACAGACCAAGGAGGATCCGAGGATGAGCCAACCAGTTGAAGGCGGAACGCCGGGGGCCAACAACGGCGGTACCCTGGACAGAATGGCCGACCTGCTCCAGCAACTCGTCTCCATGGGTAAGGCTAATGCGGCCTTCGGCGAGCCACACACTGTGGGGGATCGCACCATCATCCCAGCGGCCGAGGTAATGTCCGGTTTCGGCTTCGGCATGGGATCAGGCGAGGGCCGCGGCCCTGCTCCGGAGTCGGCAGGAGGTGGGTCCGGAGGAGGCGCCGGAGGTGGCACGCGGACCAGGCCAGTAGCCGCCATCGTGATCGGCCCCGGTGGGGTTTCCGTGGAACCCATCGTCGACATGACCCAGGTGTGGATGGCGGCCATCACGGCTGGGGTCTTCAGCCTTCTGTGGATGAAGAGGCTGGGGCGGAAGATCGCCGTCATGTCCCCCGCCGCCGGCGAGCCATCGCCCAGAAAGTTGGCGAAGCTGATCCGTGGAAGGTAGCCCGCGCGGGTCAACCAACGGGCACGAAAGATGCCCCAGGTGAGCCTCACGTCCGGAGTGGCCGGCCTCCGGTTAGGAACGAATGAGCCGCGGCTGGCTTTTCAGTAGAAGCCTCGGTCCCTTGCAGCGGCTGCTGACACGCCGGAGCGACCCAAAAAGACGAGGTGCTCACAGTGGAAGAGATCATCGGAGTCATGGCATCGGGCGGCCGGGCACTGGCCATCGGCGTAGGCGTAGGAGCGGCCTTGATCCTCACCCGAAGCTTTCGGCCCCTGGCAAAGCAGGCCGTGAAAGGCTACCTGGTGGCCTCGGAAGGTATGCGCAGGGCCACCGCGGGGGCACGAGAAGGGCTGCAGGACATATACGCCGAAGCCAAAGCCGAGCAGCAAGCCCAGGCACAACCTGGTGGCCGCGAGGTCGGGACCCAGCCACACGCCCAACCGGGTCCCCAAGAATAGGACTCGGAACATTAGCCCCAACAGGGGAGAGACGGGGCAGGGATCGGTCCCTGCCCCCACCCAACCCACCAGCCAGGGCCGGCAACCACCATAGCCAGTCGCGTAGGTCCGGCTAGACCTCCATCTGCAGCGCAGAAGGGGCAGTAGAGGGCGATGAGCTACCGCATTGGATGCTCGGGCTGGTCTTACCGTCACTGGCGCGACACCTTCTATCCTCATGGCCTCCGGCAGGCGGATTGGTTCCACCACTACAGTTCGGTCTTCGATACCGTCGAGATCAACAATACCTTCTATCGCACCCCCACCGAGAATACCTTCCAGACGTGGGCCCGCAAGGCTCCTGAGGGCTTCCTCTACGCCGTCAAGGTGAACCGGGCCATTACCCAGTACCACAAGCTAGGTCCCCGCGCCCACCTTCTCTTCGAAGATTTCGTTCACCGGGCAGAGCGGCTGGAGACTACACTGGGTCCTCTGCTCCTCCAACTACCCCCCTCCCTGGGGCGTGACGACGCCAGGCTGTCGGCCTTTCTGGACCAACCCATCGTCGCCCGACACCCCCTGGCCATCGAGTTCCGGCACGCCGACTGGTTTGCCGAGGAGGTGTATGCCATCCTGAGGAAGCACCGCGTGGCACTGGTGCTCTCCGACTTCCGGGACCTCCCAATCCCCCAAGTAGCCACCACCTACTGGGTGTATGTGCGACTCCACGGCACCAGCGGACGATACTGGGGCTCCTACGGCGAGGAGGGGTTGCGAGAGTGGGCCGGCCGGATCAAGGGGCTATGCCCCGACGGCTACGTATACTTCAACAACGACGTCGGCGGGGCCGCTCCCCACGACGCCCTCCGCCTCCGTGATCTGCTATCACCCGAATAGCCACTTGCCCATCCTCCATATCCTGTTGTAAGCTGCGCTGGCAGTCAACCAGAACTACCAGGTTGGCCGGCTCAATCCCTTTCCCCCTAAGTACCTGGCCTGGGATCGCGTGCACAATCCGTCGTCATGCCCGCGAAGGCGGGCATCCAGGGTCCTCTCGCGCGGTGGTGTCCTGGACCCCCGCTTTCGCGGGGGTGACGGAGGGCAGACTGTCTGGGGCCAGCTGCTTAGTATCTCGCTCTGTCGGGATTCTCGCTCTTCAGAACGTCGTGCCGTGGAGGCTTCACATTGTCCGAGTTCGCCGATCCAACCGAGGCAACACCATCCCGGAGAGCCCTCCTATGGCCCCTGCTTGGCCTGCTTCTGGCGATCGTCGCCCTGCCCACCCTGGCCCTCTCCCAACCGGCAGATACACCATCCTCCGAGGGCTGGAACGTCCTGGCAGTCCAGACTCCCCGGGACCTGCAGGACGGGGACCTCCAGAACCTCGCCGTGGACGGGGATACCCTCCGGTTGGCGGGTGATCCCTCCTTCGAGTCCAGCCTGTACGCTCCCCTCCGCTTCTTCGGCGTCTACACCTCCCCCACGATCCCCGCCGCGGTCTTCGGCGCCATTCGCGCGACCGCCGACGCAACCACAGCACCGGGGGTAGTCCTGGCCCTGGAGGTGAGAGTGACCACGATGGAGGGCAAGTGGTCACCATGGCAAGAGACAGATGCCCCAGGACAGGCCTTTTCCTCCCCTGCCCCAGCTGCGGGGGTGCAGTACCGGCTGACGCTGCGGTCCGATCGACCCGACGCCTCGGCCTCGCTTCGGGAGATACGTCTCGAGACTCAGCCCACCGAGGTCGCTTCCTCGGCCCAATTTCAGGCCCTCGTCACCCACCCCACCGTTCGGCTGTACGCCACTCGGGAAGGGCTGGTCGGACGTTCCACGGCCAACGGCCACAAGATCGTGGAAAAGGACCACTTCGTGGCCCTGCCCTCCAAGAAGCCGCTGAACCCCAGGGATGGCAAGGACTACCAGGTGGAACTCTCCTATAAAGGCAAGAAGGCAACAGCTCCGGTCTGGGATGTGGGTCCCTGGAACACCAAGGACAACTTCTGGGACGCTCCGCGAGAGATATTCAACGATCTGCCACGGTTCACTCCCCAGGTGAACGCGGCCTTTTTCAACAACCACAACAACGGCAACGACCAGTATGGCCGGCCGGTCCTGTATCCCGCGGCCATCGACATCGCCGATGGCACCTTCTGGGACGACCTGGGCATGACCGGATCTGACTGGGTAGACGTCACCTTCCTGTGGATCGATGCTGCGGCGCCGCCCCTAGTTTCCATGCCTAAGGTGATCCCCAAGCCGGGGCCTATTCCGCAGCCCATCTCCCAGTCGGTGCCCCCGGCGCCCACGGTGCCACCGACCCCCACTCCACTGCCGAAGACCTGGTACTTCGCCGAGGGCTCCACCAGCAAGCCCTTCGACACTTGGCTGCTGCTCCAGAACCCGGATCCCGTGCCCGCCACCGCCAAGATCACCTACATGCTGCCCAACGGGGGCCAGAAGATCGCCGACTACGCCCTCAAGCCTGCCAGCCGAACCAGTATCTACGTCAACTCGGTGGTCCCCGACACTGAGGTTTCGGCCATGGTAGAGTCCGACCGCTACATCTTCGCCGAGCGGGCCATGTACTTCCAGCAGGAGGGCCACGACACCGTAGGCACCATCTCGCCATCCACCACCTGGTACTTCGCTGAGGGCAGTACCGTCCCGCCCTTCGAAACCTGGCTGCTGCTGCAGAACCCCAACAAGGAACCTGCCACCGCCACCATAACCCTGTTCAAGGAGGACGGCAGCGCCGTCACCCACAAGATGCTGATACCTCACGTCTCCCGAGCCAGTCTGCTGGTGAACCAACTGGTGCCCAACGCCTCCGTGGGGGCCAAGATCGAAGCCGACAAACCGATCGTGGCAGAAAGATCCGTCTACAAGGATAAGGGCAAGACGGGAACCAACTCCATGGGGGCGACGGCCCTGTCCAAGACCTGGTACATGCCTGAGGGAGTGACCCGTGGCGGCTACGATACCTGGCTCCTGATGCTGAACCCCCAGGACGTTCCGGGCACCGCCACTGTAACCTACATGAAGGAGGACGGGACCACCGTAGTCAGACGGTACCTCCTCGAGCCCAGGACCCGAATCAGCGTCTACGTGAACGAGGAAGTCCCCAACGCCCGGGTGGCGACGAAGGTGGAGTCAGATCTGCCGATAGTGGCTGAGCGCTCCACCTACTTTCCGGGCGGTGTGGGAGCCCACAATTCTATGGGGGCGCCCGCTCCCAGCAAACAGTGGTACCTCCCCGAGGGGTCCACGGCCAAGCCCTTCTGGGAGAACGTTCTGCTGGCGAACCCCAACCCATCGCCCGCCAACGTCACCGTCGACTTTATGAAAGAGGACGGCTCCACCGTGGAGAAGCAGTACGCCATGAAGCCCACGAGCCGTCTGACCCTGGAGATGAATGCCATCCTCCCGGATACCGCATTCTCCACCCGCGTGCAATCGGACCAGCCGGTGGTTGCCGAGCGCTCTATGTACTTCTCCGATTGGAAGGGTGGACACAGCTCCATGGGTATCCCCCGGTAGATTCCTACACCCTTCCAATACTGGATGCGTTAAACTTATCGATGGGAGGCCCTCGGGTCTCCCATCGCCGATCCTCTCTTCCAATGAGGAAACCATGGCCGAACAAAGACGCATCCTGGTAGTCGACGACGAACCCGACCTCGTCCACGCCATCAGGCTCTACCTGGAGATGGAGGGCTACCTGGTCCTTGCCGCCTACAACGGCAACGAAGCCCTGAACAGGGTGAGAGAGAAGCTGCCAGACCTGGTAGTGCTGGACGTCATGATGCCGGAGATGGACGGATTCGAAACCCTCAAGCGCCTTCGAGAAGCCCACAACGTCCCTGTCATCATGCTGACGGTCCGAGGCGAGGAAGCCGACAAAGTGCGCGGGCTGCAGCTAGGAGCCGACGACTACGTCACCAAACCCTTCAGCCAGCGCGAGCTGCTCAGCCGCATCCAGGCCGTGTTGCGTCGCTCGGAGATGCCCCCCTCGGTGCCAAAGACGCAGATGGTGATCGACGAAGACCTCACCATCGACTTCGCCCGAAACGAGGTGGTTGTTCGGGGGCAAACCCTCTCCCTGACTCCCACGGAGCACCGCCTTCTCTACCACCTGGTGAGCAATCCCGGGCGGGTTCTCACTTATGAGACGCTTCTGGCCAAGATTTGGGGTTACGAGTACCGCGAGGAGCAACACTACGTTCGGCTTTACGTCAACTACTTGCGCCAGAAGATAGAGCCGGACCCTGCCCGGCCCAAGTACGTCCTGACCGAGAGGGGCCTCGGGTACCGGTTCGTCGATTTCCGAAACCGCCAGTAGAAAAGAGCGCGGATTCACTCGGAGGTTAGTTTGAGCCGTCTCAGTATCGGGGAGGCCATCCAGCAGGTGGTGCAAGTCCTCTCCGAGGTAGAAGACACCGGCCAGGTACTCCGTGCCGTCGCTCGAGCGGCTCGACAGATGATGCTGGCCGACGAAGCTTACCTGCTGCTTCGGGAGGGCGGCAAGCTGGTCCTACGGGCTGCCGACGGGCTTCCCCCGGAACTGGTGGGGCGCAGCTCTGTGAGGCCTGGTGAGGGCATCGAGGGATGGGTAGCAGACCATGGCGAATCAGTAGCCCTCGCCGATGCCACCCAGGAGCGCCGTTTCCGTGATCTGCCCGGCAGAGAGACTCGGATCCGCTCCCTGGCCGCCGTGCCTATGAAGCTGCGGGACGACGTGGTCGGAGTGCTGGCTGCTGCTGGCATGGATCCATCGCCACCCATCGGAAGCAGGCTGACCGGCCTGGAGATCCTGGCCAGCATCGCCGCGGTGACCATCGAGAACGATCGGCTGCTGGGACAGGAGCGGCGACGGGCCCACCAGGCCGAGGTTCTGGTGGAACTGGCGGCCATCCAGGACCTGGAGTTGCGCCCCTTCCTCCAAAGGGTCGCCGATGCTATCAACGCGGCTCTGGGCGTAGACGACACAGAACTGGTCCTTCTCGACGAGAGCGGCCAGCGGGTGATCTGCACAGGGGAGGCGGGTGGCGCCAGCAGCGGGAGCGGCTGTCGCGATGCAGCCTCCCCTCATCCCCTGGAGCTGCGCTGGGCAGCGGAGGTCCTCACACGGGGCCAGCCCCTGCTCTGCGACGACGTCACTCAGGACCCTGGCCTCCACCCGGAGTTTGTCGGTTCCCCGGTCCGAAGCCTCTTGGCCGTGCCGATCCAGGCGGGCGGCGCCAGGCGAGGCATCCTCCGGGTCGCCACGACCCACCCCGACAGCTTCCGATCAGAGGATCTGGCCTTCGTCACCCTGATGGCGGCCCAGGTGGGCCTGTCGGTGGAGAGAACGGAGCTGGCCCGGAGGCAGCTGGAGATCAGCCGGGAGCAAGCGCGGCAGCAGGCCCGACAGGAGTTCCTGGGGGTGGTATCCCACGAACTGAAGACCCCGGTCGCAGTGCTCAAGGCCTACACGGAGCTGCTGCTCAGGAAGTCGGAGATCGATCCCCAGCGGGCCGCAGACCGGGAAGTGCTCAGCCGCATGCTGGAGCAGTCGGACAGGATGCTCGCCATGATCGAGCAGATCCTCGACCTGCAGAAGATCGAAGCCGGCCAGCTTCCTCTGGGGATCAGCCGGTTCGACCTGGTGGATCTGTCCCGAAGGGTCATCGAGAGCCTCCAACTCACCTCCCATGGCCATCGGATGGCGTTCCTGGCCGGAGGCGAACTGCCGGTGTTGGCGGACAAGCGTCGGATCGAGGAGGTTCTCTCCAATCTGCTGGAAAACGCCGTCAAGTACTCACCTGAGGGAGGACAAATCACCATCTCCGTAGGAACCCAGCCGGGAAACCAACCGAGTCAGGAGGAGGCGCTGGTGTCGGTAGCCGATCAGGGCATGGGGATATCCGCTCGGGATCTGCCCCACATCTTCGAACGCTTCTACCAGGGCCAGGGCCAGGGGACACTGCACCGTGGCCACGTGGGTCTGGGGCTGGGCCTCTACATCACCCGAGAGATTGTCGAGCGCCACGGCGGCAAGGTCTGGACCGAATCCACCGAGGGCCAGGGATCGACCTTCCACTTCACCCTGCCCATGGCCACGCCCGCTAGCGACGAGTAGCCACCACCTGATTCCTTTCCCAATCGAACCGCTCGTCGTTTGCCCTCTCCTTCCGCTTTCTCGACCTGCATCAAAGTAGTATGATGGGCCCGGCGCCATGTATCCCCTCGCGCTAACCCCTGCAACAACAGACTGTCGACATGCCCTTGCCGCACCCGGGAAACCGGAACGGTAGCCTGGCAACGGACCAGCCATCCAACTCATCTTTGAAAGGAGATGTGCGGTGTCGGCGACAGCGGATCAGGAGCACACTTACCGGTCCATGCACTCCCCGGTAGCATCTCTCACCGAGCAACTTGCCGATTTCCTGGTAGCCACCAGACCCTCCGATCTGCCCGAAAGAACCATCGAGGACGCCAAGTACTTCCTCCTGGACTGGCTCGGTTCGGCCATCGCCGGAACCGATACCAGACCCGGAACTGCCCTCTTGGCCCGCGCCGCCGAGCAGCAGGGGCACCACGCCTCAGTGGTCGGAATGAAAGAGCGCAAAAGTTGTGAGACTGCGGCCTTCACCAACGGTGCCCTGGGCCACATCACCGAGACCGACGACGTCCATCGCGCCGCGGTTCTCCACCCGGCCGTAGTGGTAATCCCCGCTGCCCTGGCCATAGCCGAAAGACTGGGGTCCCGCGGGATAGACTTTCTCACGTCGGTGGTACTGGGCTACGAGGTAGTTATTCGGGTGGGCGAGTCCGTGGGCGCCTCCCACTACTTCTACTGGCACAACACCTCCACCTGCGGCACCTTCGGCGCAACCGCCGCCGCAGGGTGGTTGCTGGGGCTGTCCCGCCAGCAGATGGCCTGGGCCCTGGGCAACGCCGGCTCCCTCTCCTCGGGGTTGTGGCAGTTCAACGAGGACGGCGCCATGGCCAAGCACCTCCACGCTGGCCACGCTGCTTCCTCCGGAGTCCTGGCCGCTGAACTGGCAGCTCGAGACTTCACCGGCACCCGCTTCGTTCTCGAGGGCAAACGGGGGCTGTACGCCGCTACCTCCAGCGATGCCAAGCCCCACCTGGTCACCGCAGGGCTGGCCCACGGGATGGATCGCTACAAGATCTCCGAGTGCGCCATCAAGCCCTACCCCTCCTGCCGGCACACCCACGCTCCGGTGGATCTGGCCCTGGCCCTGCGACGGGACACCGGGTTGAAGCCCGACCAGATGGCCAAGATAGAGATTGAGACCTACCAGGCTACCCTCGACCTCACCGACAACCCGATTCCTGGCCACGAGTATGCAGCCAAGTTCTCAGTCCAATACTGCGTCGCGGCCGCCCTGGCCCTGGGCCATCTGACCCTGAGCGATTTCGGCCCCGATAGGCTACAGGATCCAACCATCAGAGGCCTGATGGCCAGAACCGAGGTTCGGGTGTCCCCGGAGATCCAGGGCCGCTATCCCGACGAATGGTGCTGTCGCGTCAGTGTCACATCTGCCTCCGGCGAAAGGTTCCAGCAGTTCACCTCGACCCCCAAGGGCGATCCCGAGAACCCCCTCACCCTCGAGGAGCTACGCGAGAAGTTCCGCTCCATGGTGAGCGGCACCCCTTACCAATCGCGAGCCGACGGGTTGATCGAGGGGGTGTCCCGGCTAGAAAGGATGGACAACGTAAAGCTACTGCTGGCGGAATACTGAAATGAGAGGGACTCACGAAGAATGCTGACCTACGACGTTCTAGTGGTGGGCGCCGGCCTGGCGGGGATGAGGGCCGCCGTGGAGGCCAGCCAGGTGGCGCAGGTGGCCATCATATCCAAGGTATACCCTACCCGCTCCCACAGTGGTGCCGCCCAGGGAGGGATCAACGCCCCCATCGGAGAGGACGACAGCGTCGAGAGCCACATGTTCGACACGGTAAAGGGCTCCGACTACATCGGCGACCAGGACGCCATCGAGGTGCTGATCACCGAGGCACCGGACACCATCTACGAACTGGAACGCTGGGGCATGCTGTTCGACCGCCGGCCGGACGGAAAGATCGCTCAACGCCCCTTCGGCGGGGCGGGTTTCCCGCGAGGATGTTACGCGGCCGACCTGAGCGGCCACGCCGCCCTTCACACCCTCTACGAGCAGGTGCTGCGCCGCAGCGTTCGGGTCTACCCTGAGTGGATGCTGCTGGACCTGATCGTCGAGGACGGCGTCTGTCGCGGCGCCGTGGCCCTCGATTTCCAGCACGGGCGGCTCGAGCAGATACGGGCGAAGACCGTCGTCCTGGCCACCGGCGGCTACGGCCGGGCCTTCCGAAAGACCACCAACGACATCGTCAACAACGGCGACGGGATGGCCATCGCCTACCGGAACGGCGCCGTCCTCTCCGACATGGAGTTCGTCCAGTTCCACCCCACTACCCTCTACGGAACCAACATCCTGATCTCCGAGGGTGCGCGGGGCGAGGGCGGCTACCTGCTGAACAACCAGGGCGAGCGGTTCATGGCCCGCTACACCCCAAAGGTGATGGAGCTGGCGCCCCGAGATGTGGTTTCCCGCTGCATCATGATGGAGATCAAGGAGGGGCGAGGCTTCGAGAACGAGTACGTGTGGCTGGACCTGCGGCATCTGGGGCAGGACCTGATCCTGGAGAGGCTCCCCCAGGTCCACGATCTAGCCCTCCGCTACAACGGCGTCGACGCCGTCAAAGAGCCCATTCCCATTCAGCCGGGGCAGCACTACAGCATGGGTGGCATCCGCTCCAACATCTGGGGCGAGACCAACGTCCAGAATCTGCTGGTGGCCGGCGAGTGCGCCAACGTCAGCGTCCATGGTGCCAACCGGCTGGGGGGCAACTCCCTGCTGGAAACCCTGGTCTTCGGCAAGCGGGCCGGGCGCCGGGCCGCAGAAATCGCCGCCGGTATCGACCATCCCGGGGTGGATACCCAGCCCCTGGCACGGGTACAGGCCCGGATCGACTCGGTTATGTCGGGCCGTGAGGGCGACAACCCCGCCCACCTCAGCCGCCGAATTCGGGACATCATGACGGACAAGGTAGGAGTGTTCCGGGAGGGAGGGGAGCTGCAGGAGGCCGTGGCGGAACTGATGGACTTCAAGGGCCGCTATCCCAGGATCCGCCTGGATCCCGCCCCCCTGGCATTCAACTACCAGCTAACCGACTATGTCGAGCTGGGCTTCCTGCTAGACCTGTGCGAGGTCATCGCCAAGGGTGCCTTGCGCCGCACCGAGAGCCGCGGTGCTCACTACCGCACCGACTTCCCCACCCGAGACGACGAGAACTGGCTGGCCCACACCTACGCCAAACACTCACCCGAAGGACCCATCCTCGACAACGGTCCGGTCAGCATAACCAGGTACCCGCCTGCAGCGAGAGGCTACTAACATGATTGAGGTGAAGGTTACCCTAACCCGATTCGATCCCGGCCGCGACGCGGCCCCTTATCCCCAGAGCTATGCCATGGAGGTTCGCGAGAATCAGACGATCCTGGACCTGCTGCTGGATCTGGCGGCCGACCATGACCCCACCGTAGCGTTCCGGAGGGCCTGTCGCAGCGGCATCTGCGGCACCTGCGCCGTGACCATCAACGGCGTACCGAAGCTGGCCTGCGAGACCCTGGTCTCGGAGGTGTTGAACGGCCACGAGATAGCCATAGGCCCACTGCCTCATTTCAGGGTGTTGAAGGATCTGGTGGTGGACATCGACCGTTTCCTGGACTCCCTGCGGAACGTGGTGCCCTGGCTCGTCCTCAAGCCCGAGTTCCAGGGGAGGATGTCTCAGTCGGAGGTGCGCCACCTGGAGAAGTCAGGGGAGTGCATTCTCTGCGGCGTCTGTCAGGCCGATGGGGCGGTGCCGGAAGGCGATCCGAGGGCTGAACTGAACCCTGCAGCCATGGTCAAGGCCTTCCGCCTGGGCTTCGACCCGCGAGACACCCTGGGTGCAGAGAGGGCCAAGCTGGTGCGGGATTTGGGTCTGTTGAACAGGCCCCTGGACGGCGCGGGCAGACTGGGCTGTCCCAAGCAGATCGACTTCGCCGGCCAGATCGTCCCGGAGCTAAATCGTGCCCTAGGCGACGCCTGACGGGGTGACGGGGAGAAACGGAGACGGGGTGACGGGGAGACATAGAGACAGGGTGAATGGCGTACAATTACGTCCTCGCACAACTCGTCCGCATGATATCCGAGCCAGAGAAATGGGTTATCGCCTGATTCTCCCCGTCTCCCCGTCTCCCCGTCGCCCCGTCGCCCCGTCTCAGTACAGCGCGGCGTACTGACCGCCGTCCACCTGGATCGCCGCACCCGTGACGAAGCTGGCCCGCTCGGATGCCAGGAACACCACCACGTTGGCCAACTCCTCCGGCTTCCCCAACCGGCCCAGGGGGATCCGATCGGTGAGGGTCTTCATCTCCTCCTCCACCGTTATCCCCTTCCGCAGGGCATTCGCCTCGTTCACCTGGGCCACCCGGTCGGTCAGGGTGTAGCCCGGGCACACGCTGTTGATCAGAATGCCCTCCTTCGCCAGTTCGTTGGACATGGTCTTGGTCAGCCCCAGCACCCCCGGTCTGGCCGTGTTGCTCAGGATCAGCCCCGGCAGCGGTTGCTTGGCGGACAGGGACACCATGTTCACGATCCTTCCCCAGTGCTCCCGCAGCATGTGGGGCACCACCTCTTTGCACAGCCGGACGGTGCTGATCAGGTTCAGTTCGGCCGCCTGCTGGAACTGCTCCACCGACGACTCCAAGAAGGTTATGCCCGGAGGCCCTCCGGCATTGTTCACCAGAATGTCGATCCGGCCAAATCGGCGGACTGTCTCCTCTACCAGCCTCGTCACGTCCTCCGGCTTCGTAACGTCGCCCGCGATAGCCAACACCTCAACCCCCGTCTCACGGCGGATCTCCTCGGCAGTAGCGTTCAGCACCGCTTCGCTCCGTGCGCACAGGGAGAGTCTGACTCCTTCCCGGGCCAGTCCGAACGCCACGGCCCTGCCCAGCCCCTTGCTGGCTGCGGCGACGATCGCCACTCTATCCTTGAGCCCTAGATCCATCAATCCCTCCTCTACCCTTATTCGGTCCTAATCCATTCATCCTCTAAGCAGTTGGCCCAAGATAGTCTGCCCTTCGTCACCCCCGCGAAAGCGGGGGTCCAGGACACTACCGTGCGGAGAAGGCCCTGGATGCCCGCCTTCGCGGGCATGACGACGGATTGTGCACGCGACCTCAGGCCAACTGCGTAGAGACGCGACATGTCGCGTCTCTACGCTGCATGAGGGTCACGAGTCGTCTCGCTCCGGTCCACCGTAGCCGGGCTGCCAAGTGGTTGTCAATCCCCTCCCCTTCGCCCAAGTGTTCCGCTGATGCATCACGTCCCGCGTCGGATGCTGTATCTATCCCGCGAATAGGGTAGACTACGCATCACCATGAACAATCAGCCACCCCCCGCTCAGAGCATCATCGAATCTCGCCTCCGATGGGCCGTCGCACTGCTGATAATGCTGATGGCCTTCGGTGTGGGTGGCTACGTGGCCATCGAGGGGTGGAACTTCCTGGATGCTGTCTTTATGACAGTCACCACCCTCAGCACCGTGGGCTACAAGGAGGTTCACGACCTCTCAACCGCCGGTGAGATCTTCACCATAGTCCTCATCGTGGTCGGCGTTGGGGGAATGCTCTATACCGTCACGGCGGTGGTGGCCTACGTGGTAGAGGTGCAGTTCCCGGGGATCGTTCGGAGGAGGCGCATGACAGAGAGGATAGCCGAGCTGAGAAACCACTACATCGTCTGTGGCTTCGGGAGGGTGGGCCACTTCATAGCCCAGGAGTTGGCGCGGGAGCGAGCGCCCTTCGTCGTGGTCGAAGCCAATCCAGAGGTACACCAGAATTGCGAAGGCGCCGGCCACCCCTGCATCCTGGGCGATGCTACTCAGGACGAGACCTTGAAGGCCGCCGGCATCGACCGAGCACGGGGACTCGTGGCGGCCCTCGACAGCGACGAAAAGAACCTCTACGTAGTCCTTTCGGCCAGGGTGCTGCGCCCCGACATCTCCATCGTCGCCAGGGCTACATCCGAGGACGCTGAGGCCAAGCTGAAACGGGTTGGGGCCAACCGGGTGCTCACCCCTTACGCCACCGCCGGCCGCCGCATGGCCACCCTGCTGATGAGGCCCCTGGTGGCCGACTTCCTGGACACGGTGATGCACAGCGAGAGGCTGGAGCTGCTGTTGGAGGAACTCACCATACCAGAGGATTCTCCCCTCGCCAACACGACCATCGGCGAGATGCAGGTGAGAACACGAACCGGGGCCATCATCCTGGCCCTCCAGAGGAGGGACGGCAGCCTGGTCAGCGCACCCGACGGAGACACCCAGCTACAGGCTGGCGACGAGCTGGTGGTGCTGGGCACCCGAGCCCAACTCCGTCAGCTGGAGCAGCTGGGCAAGAAGTAGG
>JAJZQR010000409.1 GCA_021806765.1 Chloroflexota bacterium
TGCCTCAATGTATCGCTTCTCCAGGGGGCGCTGGAGCGCCCCCTGGAGAAGCGATAGCTACCGATGTCCTGCGATGGGCTTACGACGCCTTCGTCACCTTGTCACCGTCCCTCAGCTCGCTCTGGCCGGCCACCACGTCTGGCCCTCTTCGACCCCCAGCACCAACTCCACCCCGGCGGAGACCAGCGACACTATCGGCGTCTGGGGACTCACCAGGCTCCCCACCGACTGGAACTTCTCCGCCACCACGCCGTCCACAGGACTGACCACCACGCTCTCCTTGAGAGCCAGCTCCGCCAGATCCACCACAGCCTGGGCCTGGGCTACCCCGGCCTTGGCCATCGCCAGGTCATGCTTGGTGTAGGGGCTCGCCGCCAGGTTGTACTGCTGTTGGGCCTGGGTAACCGTGGATTCGATGACCTTGAGCTCCTCCTCGGTGGGCCCATCCTTGATCTGCTTCAGCCTGGCCTCGGCACTGGCCAGACCGGCCTCGGCGGCGGCCACAGACCCCTCCGCCTGCTGGAGATCCTGGGCCGTGGCCCCCTTCTTCGTCTGCTCCAGCTTGGCCAGCGCTGAGTCGTAGCTCGCCTTGGCCGCGTCCGCCTTGCTCTGGGCATCGGCAAGCTCCGCGGGCAGCGGCTTGCTCCTCAAGAGGTTCAGCTTCTCCACGGCCGTGTCGTAAGCCGCCTTGGCCGCCGTCGCCGCCGTGCCCTGATAGGTAGACGCCGTCTGCTCGGCCCCCTGGACCCTGGTGGAAAACCCCCACAGGGCCACGGATGCTACTGTTATGCCCAACAGGACCAACCCCCATTTGCCCAGGCCACGCGCCCGGCTTACCTGTCGCCAGTCCATCAGTCCTCTCCTCTCGGGAACCGCCGCACCATCGACGGCATCTATTCCTCTTGCTTCGCTGAACCCGTTCATTCGACCACCGCCTCAACCGGCTTCACCTGCTTCGGCTCCAGGGGGCCATGTCCGTTCCTTCCTGTCACATCCTGCTGGGGAGGCTCTCGTCCGCGCCCTCGGCAGGTCGCGATTTCCGTCCGAGCCGGGCACCCACCCACTGCTGGAAGTCGTCCATCACCGTGTATCCCGCCGGCAGTGGGATATTCTTCAGCCCCTGCTTGATATCGTCGGTGACGTCGCCAAGTGGCCGGCCGTTCCCGTTCGCGCCAACGGTGACCTTCCGCATCCGGTTCAACCGCGTGATCTCCGACGGGCCCTCCACCGGCACCAGGCTCGCCACCTGGCTCAGCTTCACCTGCCTCCCCGTCGCCGTGGTGAGGGGGATATCCGGTATCGACGACAGTTCCGAACCCGCGGCGCTGGGGGAGTAGAGGACCCGAATGTCCACCTTGTCCTCGTTTTCCCGTCGCAGCTCCGTCGCCACCGTCCCATCCAGGGCCGTCCGCACCGCCGAGGCCACCTGAGCTGTGGTGAGCCCCAGGTCCGCCAGCTTCTGATGGTCGATCTCGACCCGCATCTCTGGGGAGCCCAGGACGGCGCTGTTGGTGACGTCGACCGTGCCCGGCGTCTTTCGGAGGAGCTCCTCCACCTGCCCGGCCAGCTTCGCGAGCACCGCCGTGTCCGCGCCCTGGACCGAGACCGCGATGGCCTGCCCCGAAAAGCCGACCATGCTGCTCGTAGACACCTGGCCCTTCATGCCTGGTATGGCGGTGGCCATCCGCCTCACATCGTCCGATACCTGGGCGATGCCGCGTGTTCGCTGGGATAACGGCTTGAGGCTGACGTAGATCGAACTCGATCGAGCCCCACCGTTGCCGATGATGGAGATGAGGTTCTGCACCTCCGGGAGCGCTGCTATCTGCTTCTCCAGCCCTAGGGTCGACTGGCTGGTGGACGAAAGGGCGCTCCCCGCCGGCATCTGCACCTGGACCGTGAACGTGCCCTGGTCGGACTGGGTCATGAATTCGGTGCCCACCGCGCCCATGCCAACCAGGGCGATGCCGGCCACGAAGGCGAGGAAGCCGGCCAGCAGCACCAGCCAGCGGAGGCCGAGGGCCCGGCCGAGCAGCCGCCGGTACCCGCGGGCCAGCGCCTCGTATCCCCCTTCCCACCGCCGCCACACGGGGGCCAGCGGGGAGCGCTCCTCGTCGGTCGCCTTCAGCCAGCGCGAGGCGAGCATAGGGGTAAGGGTGAAGGAGACCAGCAGGGAGAAGAGCGTGGCTGCCACGATGCTGCCGCTGAACTCCTTGAAGAATTGGGCCGTCATCCCCGTCGAGAAAGCGAGGGGCGTGTACACCACCACGTCCACCAGGGTGATTGCCACGGCGGCGGCCCCGATCTCCGACCGGCCTTTGAAGGCGGCGGACCAGGGGCTCTCCCCCAACTTCATGTGGCGGTATATGTTCTCCAGGATCACGATGGAGTCGTCCACCAGGATCCCGACGGTGAGCGAGAGCCCCATCATGCTCATCATGTTCATCGAGAAGCCCATCGCCCACATGATACCGAAGGTCGCGATCAGCGAGGTGGGGATGGAGATCAGCACGATCAGGGTGCTCCTCCAGGTGTGGAGGAACAGCAGCAGCACGAAAGCCACGATGAGGACGGCGTCTCTCAGGCTGCCCTGGACCCCCTCCAGCGACTGCTTCACGAACTTGGCGTCGTCGAGGACAACGGATATCTCCACCCCATCCGGCAGGGTTGGGGCGAGCTCCTTAAGAGCTTTCTGAATACCCTGGGACACGGCCACGGTGTTGGCCATCTGCTGCTTCTGGACGAGGATGGCGACCCCGTCGTGCCCGTTGACCCGGCTGAGGGCACTCTGCTTCTTGAAGCCATCCTCGATAGAGGCGACGTCCTTGAGCCGGACGATGCTTCCGTTGGAGGAGGCAGACAGCACCAGGTTGCCCAGCTGGTCCAGCTCCTGGTACAGGCCGTATACTCGCACGTTGTATTGGCTGTCCCCATCCTGGACGAAACCGGCCGGCGCCGAGAGGTTCGCCGCTGCCAGTGCGCCGGTGACCTGGGGCAGGGAAATGCCGCGCGCCTCCAGCTTGTCCCGGTCGATGCTGACCTGGATCTCCCGCTCTCGCCCGCCGAACAGCTGGACCGATGCCACCCCCTCGACGGCCTCCAGCCTCGGCCGGATGGCGGTATCCACCAGCTGATAGATGCCCGCCGGGTTGCGATCCCAGCCGACCCCAGCGACGATGATGGGGCTGTCGCTCATGCTGAACTTCATGACCGCGGGCGCCTTGGCGCCCTCGGGGAAACCGGGCTGGACCAGGTTGACCCGCCGCTGCACATCCTGGGCGACGAGATCCGGGTCCATGCTCTCCTTGAACTCGATGATGGTCAGGCTGCTGCCATCCCCCGAGGTCGAGCTGAGCTTCTTCAGCCCGGGGTGCTGGCCACGGCGTCCTCGACCGGCTTGGTAATGCGGGATTCAACCTCCTTGGGGCCGGCGCCGGGGTACGCGATGCTGACCGCGACGACCGGGATCCTGACGCTGGGCATCAGCTCCACGGCCATGGACCGGTAGGCAACGGCTCCCGCCATCATGATGGCCAGGATCGCCATCACTATCATGAGCGGCCTGCGGATGGACAGCGATGTCAACCACATAGTCGGAACGTCCCCCCCTTTGCTCAACTTCCACAACTCTTCGGAGCCTAATGTAGTGGAGGATGTTTCATCCGTGATCGGCCAAACAGTGGATTGGGGGTACGAGAAAAGGACCGCCTTTTCCGGCGGTCCTTCTCAACGGTTACTCGTAGATGATCTACGACGAATGTTGTATCTGCGGGGACCTCAGAGGCTATCCGGCCCAGACTCCGGCTCGTTCGGCGGCGACCAGGACACCGCCCACGCCGTCATCTTCTCCCTGGGACGTCGGCGCCAACTCTTCGATGGGCTTCAGCAGCGAGTAGTCCACGAGCCCCTCACTGCAGGCAAACTCCGCCGGCACGCCGGCCTCGTAGGCGGCCACCGGAGGATTGATGCCGGCCACCAGGGCTATTCCGAAGGTGTGCTGCTGCACCGGGATGCCCAGGATAGGCTGCCCCACCTGACCGACCATCAGCACCCCACCGAGACCGCAATCCCCCAACTGGCGGAGAAGGCGGCGGGTTCTCTCCCTGCCCACACCAACCACCTCCCGGACATCGGCGGTGATGAGGCCAT
>JAJZQR010000063.1 GCA_021806765.1 Chloroflexota bacterium
GTCCCATCTCCTCGTGAGGCCACTCCTACACGCCAACGTGGACCCCTGGATGCCCGATCAGGTCGGGCATGACGATCTAGAGAGGCTGCCTTCACTAGACTGTCACTCTATCTGCGAACCATGCCAACTGCTCCAAGCCCCCCCGCATCCCTTCCCACCCCCACAGGACCAGCGACGAGCGTTGAGCGGGCCGCCCCCTCACTCATCACTCATCACTCATGACTCATCACTCATCACTCGTCACTCATGATTCATCACTCATCACTCGTCAGGCCGCCCGGGCCCGTCTTTGGGACCGAGCCATCTTCCCTTTCAGCAGCTGAGACGAGCGAGGCTCCACCAGCGGGAGGATCACCACCTCGCCGCCCACCTCCCGCACCGCCTCGGCCTCGGGAAGTTCGGTCTCCAGGTAGTCGCCCCCCTTCACGTGGACGTGAGGCCGAATCTCCCGGATCAGAGCACTCGGCTCGCGCTCGTCGAAGAGGACCGCGTGATCCACCGACTCGAGGGCCGCCACGACGGACAGCCTCTCCTCCTCCGGATTCCGGGGGCTCTGGCCGCTCAGCCTGCGCAGGCTCTCGTCGGAATTGACCCCCACGATCAGCAGGTCTCCCAGCCTCCGGGCCTCCCGCAGGAAGGCGATGTGGCCGCTGTGAAGCCCGTCGAAGGCCCCGTTGGTGAACACCAGCCGTTTACCATCAGTCCGATACTCCTCCAGCCGCTCGGCCAGGTTTCCCAGGGTTTGATCCCCACCAGTGAGGCTCAGCCGCTGCAGTAGCTCCTGCTGGGTCACGGCAGCGGTGAGCGCCTTGCCGACGGCAATACCCGCCGCCTCGACGGCCACCTGTGCCGCCGAGCGGATCTCCAGACCCGAGGCCAAACCCAGGGCGAGGGCGGCAGTGAAGGTATCACCCGCCCCGACCGCGTCCGCATTGCGCACCTTCTGGGCACGAACCTGCTCTGCCGGGCCTTCCCGATCGAAGAGCATCGCGCCGTCGGCCCCCAGGGTCATGATGACCCATCGGGTCCCGATTCGCTGCAGAAGGAGTCTCCCCAGAGTCTCCACGTCGAGAGGTAGGGTCTCCAGAGGCGTGGTGCCCCCTCCGAGGCTGCAGGCCTTCTGTGCCTCCAGATGGTTGGGTGTGATTACACTGACGTTTCGGAAGCTGTGCCGGGACAGGTCCTTGGAATCGACCACCACCAGTCTCTGGTGGTCTCGATTCAAGGCGCTGAGTTCGGCCACGAAGGCCGGCGTTACAGTGCCCTTCATGTAGTCCGAGACTATGACCACGTCGCTGTCGCGGAAGAGGCGGCGAAAGGACTCCAGAAAGACCCTCTCCGTCTCGCCCTCCAGGTCAGCATCGACCTCTTCGTCGAAACGGGCGATGAACTTGTTGTCGGCCAGGATCCTCAGCTTGGTGGTCGTCAGACGGTGGGGATCCACGATCAGGGGATCCACGTCCACGCCTCGACCCAGCAACTCTCCGCGCAGCAACTCCCCCTCGTGGTCGTCCCCGACCACCGACAGCAGGGTTACCCTGGCCCCCAGGGCCAGGACGTTAGTCGCCGTGTTGGCGGCACCGCCGGGCAGGTAGCGACGGCTGCGGCCTCTCACCACGGGAACGGGCCCTTCAGGCGATAGCCGAGTGGCCGTCCCCAGGTAGTAGCTATCCAGCATCACATCACCAACAACCAGAGCCCTGAGGCCGCAGAAGCGGCGAACGGCTTCTATCTGGCTGCTCATCCTTGAGACCCCCGGCCAATCCACTATCACTGCACGGTTGAGGAGGCTTCTACCTAACAGGACATCACAATTCCCTTCTCATTGCCCCGTTGTCTCACCCGCAGTGGTGCTAGCTGACGGCATGACCTGCGGGTTCGAGTCGAAGGCAAGAGATGTGCCATAATACAGATAAAACGAATAGCCACGGTGGTAACCGTGGCTATTCTGCGCATAACTGTGTTGTATACAGCTGTTCTCTGCTAATCCGGCAATGGAGGGAGATCCTCCAGGCTATCTACGCCTAAGTGCTGCAAGAACTCCGAGGTGGAGCCGTACAGGGCCGGCCGCCCCACGCTCTCCTTCCGCCCAACCTCGGCAATCAGCCCTCGATTCAGCAGGGTGGTGACGGCGCTATCGGAATTCACCCCGCGAACAGACTCGATGTCACCCCGAGTCACGGGCTGGCGATAGGCCACGATGGCCAGGGTTTCCAGAGCGGCCCGAGACAGCTTGGTCGGCCGATCTAGCCCCAGGAGGGACTCGACGTAGGGTGCCGACCGAGGGTCGGTAACCAGTTCCAGCTCCTCGCCGTGCCGCTGCACCCGTAACCCCAGAGGAGGATTCTCCTTCAGGTAGGCCAGGGGACCTTCGAGGGCGGAAGGAGCAATGCCCAGAGCCCGAGCAGCGTCCTCCCACTTCACCGGCCCTCCACCCCCAAACAGCACGGCCACCAGGTGGCGCGCCAGGCTCAGGGAGGGAGATTCTTCGGATATTTCCAAGGCAGACGATTCCCAGGTAAAGGTTCTAGCTGCGAAAGGGGTCTTTAGCCGGAGTTCCCGCGCTGGATGCGGGGCTATGCCCATGGCCGCCGGTGTGCTTTATGGTCACCTTCATCGACTTCACCGGGATCCCAATCTTCGACTCGGTTTCGGACCGAACCGCCTGCATGACCTCTTCCGTCTTCTTGGGGAGATCGACGTCGGAGTCAGTCGAGACCCGGAGCAGAATGTCGACGGCTTTCCCCTGGCTGCGGACGGTGGGAGACACATCGTAGATGCCGGGCACCGCCTCCGCGACCCTCTTCACTCTCAAGGCCACCGAGTCCGTGGCCAGTTCCGCGGTGCCCGCGGCCCCCTTCGTCACCACCACCGACTTCCGCGCCCGCGGCTTCAACTCAGCGACCAGCAGCAGGACAGCCGCGACCGCCACCAGCAACCCCACGACGGACGACAACAGCTGCATCGTCGAGCCCATACCGCTCTCCCCCGCCTGGACGAGGTAACGGAGAGAATCGAACACCGTCCCGGGCATGAGCGAGAAGAGAAGAGCGCAGACGGCGAGTCCGAGCAGCAACAGCGACATAGCAATGCGGTTAAACACGTTCATAGGGCACCTCCGGTGTTGCCAGCAGCCATCAGCTTTCAGCAATCGGCGAGATTATACCATGGCGCCACGGGGGCGTGGCCTGTGCTGTATCGCCAGGAACAGCAGGGTGGCAGCTATCAGAGCCAGGCTCGCCAGGGTGATCCTCAGCCCCAGACTGAAGGACTCCGGCTCATATCGGAAGACCACCGTGTGCTTTCCACTCCCCACATACACCGCCCGGAAGAAGAGGTCGGCCCGCTCGATGGGTGCAGCCGCCCCGTCCACCTCCGCCTTCCAGCCCGGATAGAAGGCATCCAGCAGCATCAGATATCCGTCCTGCTGGGCATCGACGTCCACCACTATCTCCTCGGGCCGGTAGGATCTCACCTGAGCCTCGCCGCGGCCGTCGACGCTGGAAGACGTTCGATAAAGGCTGCGAGCGCTGGGCGATGGAGCCAGCAGCGCCACCTGATCCAGGGGCAGTTGGGGCTGACTCATGGCGCCGAGCACCAGATCATCGCTGCGCACCAGGCTGCTGTGGGCCATGAAGGCCCTGGGCAGCGGATCCCGGTTGACGTACAGCTTCATGTCGAAGAATAGCTGCCGATCCAGTTGGTCCGACAGCACCAAGGGGGTGCCGCCCCCGCGACCGTCGATCAACGAAATGGCCCGCACGCGAACCTTCGCGCCGGTGAGGACATTCTTGACGCTGATCTCCTTCACCTGCATGGGGATCGGCAGCGCGATCTTGGCGTAGTACTCGGTGGACTTCTCCTGGGGGCTCCAGGCATCCACCAGAGGCGGCTTGTGGTGGGCGGCAGGCTTCTGGTTGGCATCCTGCTCGGGGGTCTCGCCGGTCTCCATCCCCAGCCGTATCGGCAGCGACAGGGTGAGGCCGGAGCTGTCCGTCACCGTCATCACGGCGGCAACCTCGCCATCCTTGCCCTCCCTCGCTCCCTCGGTGCTGGAGATCAGCCCTATCGAACTGGTCGTCACCTGGGGCATCCTGCTCAGCCGCTGCGTCTGACCGGGATCGAGGATCATGCTGATACCCCGATCGTAGTAGACGCCGTCGATCTGCGTGTCCTGGATCTTCGCCCCCAGCAGATAGCGCACGTTCAACAGGTCCAGCAGCCGCAGGGGGGGCGCGTACTCCAGGTTTATCCTCAACTGGTTGTCGGCGGGTATCCCCGGTACCGGCAGCAGGAGAGACTTCAGGTCCGCGTACCGCTTCAGCGGCAGTATGCCGCCGTCGTAGCCATCTACCGTCTCGATGCCATACTCGGCCGGGATGTTGGCAGCCAACACCTCGCTAAGCTTGATGTCCACCATGAACTGGACGAGGGCATCCTGGTGGAGCGTCCCTCCGTACTCCTTCTTGTAGTCCGGGGTCTCCTTCACCTCGTACTGGTCGGCAGCGAAGGTGAGCAGCCGGCCTGGCATGCCGTTGGCGTCGGCGTCCTCCAGCAGGTAGGTGGTGCTGCTGCGCTGGGGCCGGTAGGCCTCGTAGGGGATGGGGTGCCGTACCGAGGTCATCTCCCCCGCCATCCACAACTCCCCCAACACCATCCCTATCAAGATCCCCAGGGACACCCAGCCAACCCGGCGCCCCAGGGCCCCCAGGGCCACCAAACCGAGGGCGGCAGCGGTCAACCCTCCCCAGACCAGCAGCTGCTCCTGGGTGGGCCTCGGGTTGGCGAAGCGATACAACAGCGCCAGCACCAGGAGGGCGGCACCCACGATCAGGGCCCCCGGCAGCAGCTTCAGCATCGCCAGGATCCTTTGCCGCAGCCGGAGCCGGCCCCGTCTCGGCGATCGCACTCCAAGATCCAGCACCAGCTGCGCCCCCAGTCCCGCCAGCCCCGAGACCCCAAAGGTGTAAACCAGGAGCCAGCGAGCGGGCACCCGGAAGAAATCCAGGCCCGGGATCCAGTGGTACAGGTGAGGGTAGAGGGGGTTGAACTTGCCCAGGGCCATGAACAGTCCCAGGGCAACCAGGCCGGCCATGAAGGCCGCCACCGGACGAACCGACAGGGCGATCACGGCCAGCACGGCGAGCACCAGGGGCACGACGCCCACGTATCCCACGTACTCACTGAACAGCTGCTCGGGATAGAGGGGCAACACCGAATAGAGAGCCGTGGTGGGGGGCAGGGAGAAAGACGTGGCCTCCCAGTAGGACATGCCACCGCTCCGGATGGACTGGCCCGAGAGTTCCAGGGTGGGGAGAACCTGCACCGCGGTCGTTCCGATCTCCACGAGGGCCGCCAGGGCCAAGACCGCCAGGGGCCAGAATCGCGTAACGATCCGCCTTTCCCGCCGGGGAAGCGCCTTCTCCACCACCGGGGGGGCGTCCAGCGCGGGGCGCGCCACTTCATCACCCTGCGCGGGGCTAGAGCCTTCGTTGTCCTGGGCGGAGCGAAGGGCCTCCTTCACCTCCGGATGACCACCCTCGCCACCCCGCACCGGCCTGGGGTGAAGCGTCCTCCCAGCGGGCGAAACCACTCGCCAGAGGGCGAAAAGGCCCAGAGTGACGGCGCTGAAATACCACTCTTGAGTGTGTCCCGCCAGCAACTGGAGGGTGCCTACCAGACCGGTGGCGATGCCCAGGGCGAGACTGCGCCGGCGTATCGCCTCGTCGAAGGTTACCAGCAGGAACGGCATCCAGGCAGCCACGGTGAGCTGGTTGATGTGGCCCGTCTGCCCCGATAGAAAACCGCTGAACATGAAGGTGACGCCTGCCAGCAATCCGGGCAACAGCGACACCCCCAGGGAACGTCGGGCGAAGAGGTACATGGCGCCGCCGGCCAGCAGCACGTGGATCCCCACCGAGGCAGAATAGGCGTAGGGGGTGGGAAGCAACAGGAAGATGGCGTTCAGCGGATAGAGCACAGCCGTCTGAACGTTCGCGAAGAAGGGAGAACCCATGAACAGATCGGGGTTCCAGAGGGGGAATCGTCCCTGCTTCAGCGCCTCCGCGGCGTACTGGCGGAGGGGATAGAAGTAGACGAAGGCATCGTAGTCACCCAGGATCAACCCGCGGAACAGGAGATCTCGATAGAACAGGGCTACCAGAGCGGTGAGGGTGGCTGCCGCCGCTACGCCCGACCAGACTTTACGCACTGGGCTCTCCTAGGGGAGGAATCGGTAGCGCAGCAGCGCGAAGAACACCACCAGGCCGTCCTTCCAGGTGATCTTCTTGCCCTCCTTGTACTCCCGGCCGGCGTAGGAGATCGGCACCTCGTAGATCCGGTGACCCCGACGCAGGATACGGGCGGTGATCTCCGGATCGAAGCCCCAGCGAGGCGACCGGAGATGAATGTCCCTCGCCACCTCAGCGGTGAACAACTTGTAGCAGGTCTCCATGTCCGTAAGGGTGGTGTCGAACAGGACGTTGGTCACTAGGGTCACGAAACGGTTGCCCACCGAGTGCCAGAAGTACATGGCCTTGTGCTCGCCCAGGAACCTGGAGCCGTAGACCACCTCCGCCTTGCCTGTGAGGATCGGCTTCAGAAGAAGGGGGTAATCCTGAGGGTCGTACTCCAGATCGGCATCCTGGATCAGCACGATGTCGCCAGTGGCTGCCGCGAGGCCCGTCCGAACCGCCGCTCCCTTGCCCTGATTCACCTGGTGCAGGACCACCTTGAGACCGCCGGCCCGTGCTTCCTCCTGAAGGATCTCCCGGCTGCCGTCCGACGAGCAATCGTCCACCGCGACGATCTCCAGTTCCAGAGGATCGATTGGCGCCGCTCGAACGCGATCCAGGATCGCCTTCAGGGTTGCCCGCTCGTTGAACACAGGGATAACCACGGACAGCTTCACAGAGAACACCTTCCAGGAGGATTTCGACCCATTCTAGCCCAGCTTGACCAGAGCCATCAAGAGCAGCCTCTTTTCGGCATCGGAAAGGCTCCGCTTTCCCGCACTGGCATGTATCCTGCCTTCCGGGGGTCCCGTGACCCGGACAGGGGCGTCACGGAGATAGCAGGCCAGCGAGCGGTATACGACTGTGAAGTCATTTTGCGGTAGCCAACGACGAGTGGATTTCGGAGGGTATCCGACCATGGCCATAAAGCAGCGCGGAACCCCTCTGGACGCGATCCTGCTCAAGGTCATCTATCCGTTCCTGTTTCGCTCGAGGTTGAGGAAACAGCTGCATCGATGGCAGCTATGGCACCGGGACGTTCCGGCAAAACGCACGCAATCGCCTGTTCTCAACCTTGCGCCCAGGATGCCAGCCCAGGAGGCGCTCCAGCCACAATCCGCGCAGGCTCTCTCCCAGAAGAGAGCCGCTTGAGTCAGGAGTCGCCCGGGTGCAGCTCGGGCGGCTCCGCACTCCCGGCCATCGACACCCTCTCGACATCCAGCTCTTTCGCGGGCCCGGACGCAACCAATGGCGTTTGCGTCCCCTGGCCGGCCCGTGCTATACTCGACAATTGCCATCTGGAGTCGCATAACAGGAGTAATCTTTTCGATGCCGAAGCTGAAGACCCACAAGGGCACCGCTCAACGCTTCCACGTGACCGGTTCCGGCAAGCTCATGCGCACCAAGCACGGCAAGAGCCACTTGAGGCGTAATCGCTCCGCTCGAGCCCGCAGGCAGTACGACGAGTTGCTGCCCGTGGCCCGCGCCGACCGCGAGAGGATCAGGAAGCTCATTCCCTACGGCGCCTAAGAAACCGGGGCAAGAGGCCCTTTTCAGGTTATTACCGTGTGAAATCCTTGCTGCCAGGTCCAGCTTCCATCCCAGAGGGGGACCCGCAGATATCCTCTGGCCACGAAACTGGACCGGTTGTTTGCTCAGGAGGAACCGTTGAGTAGAGTCAAGCGCGGCGTAACGGCCCACCGACGCCACAAGAAGATCCTCGCCCTGGCCAAAGGCCACTCGGGGGTCAGAACCACCCACTTCCGCAAGGCCAACGAGTCGGTCATGAAGGCGCTGTCCTACGCCTATCGAGACCGGCGGGCCCGCAAGGGGGATTTCCACCGCCTGTGGATCACCCGGATCAATGCCGCCGTTCGCGGTCTCGGAATGACCTACAGCCAGTTCATGGCAGCCCTCAAGGAGAGCAACGTCGGCATCGACCGAAAGATCCTGGCGGACATGGCGGTCAACGACGCTGCCGGCTTCGCTCAGTTGGTCAAGTCGCTGCAGACGCCCGCGACTGCCTGAAGCATCGTCGCGCCTCCAGGGTGGTGCACAGACCCAGACCTAACAGGATGGACAGGATAGACAGGATAGAGCGTCATGACCCCTCCTATCCTGCCTATCCTGTTCATCCTGTTTTGTTCCTTCGGAGATGACCGATGGGCCCGCAGGATCGCCGGCCGCCGGTGGTAGAGAGCCCCTCCAACCCGACGGTGCGGATGCTACGAGAGCTGCACACCCGCGACGGACGTCGGGAGCACGGCGCCTTCCTGATAGAGGGCTCCCGCCTGGTGGCGGAAGCGGTGGCCGCTTCCTGGCCACTGCTGGTGGCCCTGTACGACCCCGACCGCGTCGTGGGAGACCCGGAACTGGCCTCCCTGGTGGCCCGGATCCCGGGCGCCCTGCAGGCCTCTCCCAGGGCCATCAAGCACGCCAGCGATACCGTGACCCCCCAGGGGATCGTTGCGGCGGCGAAGCTGCCGGCCTTCGGAGGGACCGTGGCCCCTACGGAGCCTCTGGTCCTCGTGATGGACGGGATCGCCGATCCGGGCAACGCCGGCACCCTGCTCCGCTCGGCCCTGGGATCGGGCGTTTGCACGGTCCTCGCTCCGCACGGCAGCGTGGATCTCTTCGCGCCTAAGGTGGTGCGGAGCGGGATGGGAGCCCACTTCCGCCTGCATCTGGGGACGGATCTCTCCTGGGAAGAGATCGCCCGGGCCCTCGGGACCGGCCGGCAGGTGGTGGTGGCAGAAGCCCGAGGAGAGACTCCGTACTATCGATTCGACTGGCGCCGCCCCACCGCCCTGATCGTAGGGGGCGAGGCCCGCGGTCCCAGCGCCGAGGCGACGCGGATGGCCACGGAACGGGTATCGATCCCCTTGGAGAACGAGGTCGAATCGCTGAACGCGGCGGTGGCCGGCAGCATCCTTCTCTTCGAGGCAAAACGACAACGCGACCAGAACGAGGACTGAGGTTTTAGGACTGAGGTTTGAGGACTGAGGACTGGAAGCTTACTCAGTCCTCAGTCCTGAGTCCTCAGTCCTGGTAATAGGGAGGGCACAAGTGCTAGATCGTCTGCAACAACTCAGAGACAAAGCGCTGGCAGACCTGGCCCAGGTTCACAACACAGGGGAACTCCAGGGGTGGCGCATCACCTACCTGGGCAAGAAGGGGCCCCTCACCGAGATCCTCAGGGAGGTGGGCCGGCTGCCGGCCGAGGAGCGCCCCGCCATCGGCCTGGCCTCCAACCAGATCAAGGTGGAACTCGAGGGCGCCCTGGAGCGCCGGGAGCAGGAGTTGAAGGCCGCCGAGCTGCGGGAGGCGCTGGAGGCCGAGCGGATCGACGTGACCCTCCCCGGACGCCCGGCCTCGGTGGGGTACCTCCATCCCATCACCGAGACGGTCAACCAGGTGGTCTCCATCTTCTCATCCATGGGCTACCAGGTGGTGGAGGGCCCCGAGGTGGAGCTGGACTACTACAACTTCGAGGCCCTCAACATACCCCCCGAGCATCCTGCCCGGGACATGTGGGACACCTTCTACATACGGCAGGGGGAGGGTCAGGACGTGCTGCTGCGCACCCACACCTCCCCCATGCAGGTGCGGGTGATGGAGAAAACGGTGCCCCCGGTGCGAGTGGTCGTGCCGGGTCGCTGCTACCGATACGAGGCCCAGGACGCCTCCCACGAGTCCCAGTTCTTCCAGATCGAGGGGCTGGCCGTGGACGAGGGGATCACCATGGCGGACCTGAAGGGAACCCTGGCCTCCTTCGCCCGCCAGATGTTCGGCCCCGACGTGAAGGTCCGCTTCCGCTGCGACTACTTCCCCTTCGTGGAGCCGGGCGCCGAGATGTCGGTGACCTGCGTCGCCTGCCACGGCGCCGGCTGCCGGGTCTGCAAGGGAACAGGTTGGTTGGAGATCATGGGAGCCGGTATGGTGCACCCCAAGGTGCTGGAGGGGGTCGGCTACGACCCCGAACGGTACAGCGGCTTCGCTTTCGGCATGGGGCCGGAGCGGATCGCCATGGTGCGGTACGGCATCGACGACATCCGGCTGTTCTACGGCAACGACCTGCGCTTCCTGCGCCAGTTCGCGTGACGGGGGTACTGAAACGTGAAAGTCCTTCTTTCCTGGCTTAGAGAGTTCGTGGAGGTGCAGCTGCCGGCCTCGGAGCTGGCCCATCTCCTCTCCATGTCCGGCTCCGAGGTGGCTGCCGTAGAGGAGATCGGCGCCCGCTGGTCCAGGGTCTACATCGGGCAAGTGATCAACCTGAAGCCCCACCCGTCGGCGGAGCGGCTCTTTGTGGTGAAGGTCAGCCTGGCCGACTCCACCGTCCAGCTCGTCACCGCCGCCACCAACTTGAAGATGGGGGACAAGGTGCCGGTGGTGCTGGCTGGAGGAAGCCTCCAGCCCAGCGTCACCATCGAGGCCGTGGAGTTTCGAGGGGTGCCCTCCCAGGGGATGCTCTGTTCCGGCATCGAGCTGGGGATCTCGCCAGACGGCGAGGGGATCTACGTCCTGGAGGAAGAAGCCCCCGTCGGCCAGGAACTGAAGAGCTACCTGGCCGATCTGCTGATCGACATCGACGTCACCCCCAACCGCCCCGACTGCCTCTCCGTGGTCGGCATCGCTCGGGAGATCGCGGCCCTCACCGGCGCCCAGCTTCGAATGCCTCCAACGACCATCCCGCCCAACGACTTCCAATCCAGCGATCTGATAACGGTGGAGATCCGGGATCCGGATTTGTGCCCCCGATACTCGGCCGTGGTGATCAAGGGGATCACCATCAAGCCATCCCCCCTCTGGATGCAGCGCCGCCTCTACCTGTGCGGGGTCCGGCCCATCAGCAACATCGTCGACGTCACGAATTATGTCATGTTGGAGCGGGGTCAGCCCCTCCACGCCTTCGACGGCAAGAAGCTCCACGACGGGATCGTCGTCCGCCGAGCCTCACCGGGAGAGACCTTCACCACCCTGGACGGGGAGTTGCGCCGCCTGTCGCCGGAGATGCTGGTGATCGCCGACCACCAGGAAGCCGTGGCGGTGGCCGGCGTCATGGGCGGCCTCTACAGCGAGGTGGACGACTCCACCACCCTGGTCGTGCTGGAGTCCGCCAACTTCAACCGCACCAGCATCCGGCGCACCTCCCAGGGCCTGCGGCTCTCCACCGAGGCCTCCAAGCGGTTCGACAAGAGGCTGGATCCCGAGCTTACCGTTCCTAGCGCCCTGCGGGCCGCCGCGCTGATGGCCGAGTTGGGCGGTGGCGCCGTGGGGCAGGGGGTAGTGGACGTCTATCCCCAGCCGGAGCACCCCAGGATCCTCTCCATCACTCAGCTAGAGGTGGAACGACTCCTGGGACTGCGCTTCACCAAGGTGGAGATACGCCGGGTCTTCGAGTCCCTCGGCTTCGAGGTGGCGGAGTTGGACGACCGGCTGGAGCTGGTGGTCCCCATCTTCCGGCGCGACGTGGAGGGGAAGGCGGACCTGAGCGAGGAACTGGCTCGCATCAAGGGCTACGACCTGATCCCCACTACCCTGCCCACGGGAGCCATCCCCGAGGCGCTGCCCGAGCCCTACCGCCGCTGGGAACGGGTGGCCAGGCAGACCCTGACGGCAGCGGGACTCCAGGAGGTGATCACCTACTCCCTGGTGGACTGCGACACGGTCACCCGCCTCACGGTGGAGGTGGGTCACGGCGTCGCCGAGATCCCCCAGGAGATGATTCGACTGCAAAACCCCATGACGCCGGAGCAGGCATGTCTCCGAACCTCGATGCTGGGCAGCCTGATGCGGACGGTGGCCTCCAACATGCGCCACGAGAGCAGGAGCTACATCTTCGAGTTGGGCAGGGTGTACCTGCCCCCCCTGGACCCTCTGCCTGTGGAGAGGCGCACCCTGGGCATCGCCTTCACCGGCCCCCGGGAGTTCGAGGCCTGGAACTCCCACGCAGGCGACGGCGACTTCTTCGATCTCAAAGGCATGGTGGAGGCGCTGCTGCACGCCCTGGGGATCCAGAACGCGGCCTTCGAGCCCGCCCGCCACACCGCCATGCACCCGGGCCGCACCGCCCGACTGCGGGTGGGGGACCGAGTTGCCGGCTACCTGGGGGAGATCCATCCCACGGTGGTGGAGCGGTACGACCTTCAGCCCCACCGACTGTACGCCGCCGAGCTGGACTTCGACACCCTGATCTCCCTGGCCACGCCGGAGCGCAGCTACGAGCCTCTGTCCCGCTTCCCGGCCATCAGCCACGACATCGCGGTGATCCTGGACGAGACGGTGCCCAACGCTGAGCTGGTGGAGTTGATCCGGGAATCGGGGGCACCCCTTCTGTCGGAGGTTCGACTGTTCGACGTGTACCTGGGCGCGCCGATACCCCCGGGGAAGAAGAGCCTGGCCTACTCCCTGACCTACAGGGCGTCCGACCGGACCCTCACCGACCAGGAGGTAGCCGAGGTGGAGGAGCGAGTAGTCCAAGCCCTCACCTCCCGATTCGGCGCCTATCTGCGCGGACGGTAGCAGCTCTGGTACCACTTTCCTATTGAGCTTGGCGCGCCGGGCAGGCAAGATCTTTAGCGCTGAAGATTTTGCCTGCCCGGCTGCTTTTGTAGCCTCGGGACTTGACCCCGACGCCACCGAGCGACGGCAGGAACGTAGCGGACGAGCGGCGACGCTACATCGAGTGGTTCTGCTGGGAGGGCTGCGGCGATGAACGTGACTACCATCAGCTGGCTCGACATGGTCATGGTGTTCGGACTGGTTGGCAGCATCGGCTTCGGCTTCCACCAGGGATTACTCCGACAGATCGTCCTCCTGGTGGCCATCTACGTCGCCACGGTGCTATCTGCCCAGTACCACGAGCGGCTCACGGAGCTGCTTGTGGTCTACTTCCCCTCCAGCATGGAGATAGCCCAGGTCCTCGCCTTCCTGATGCTGGCGGTGACTTTCACCGTCATCGCCACCTGGCTGATCTGGTCCGCCTACAGGCAAACCAGGCTCCCCTCGGTGGTGATGCTGGACGAGGCCGGCGGGGCCGCCCTCGGGGGGCTCATTGGCGTCTTCGTCATCGGCCTCACCGTGGCCCTGGCCCAGTACGCCACCCAGGCCCCCTGGCCGGGTAGCAACCCCATAAGGGACATGCTGCACACGGGCCTGATCAACTCCTCCCTGGAGGATCTGTTCAGCTCCTCCCTGCCACTGATCCAGGCCGCCATCCGCCCCTGGCTGCCCTCCGGCATCCCGCTGATCCTCGGAAGCTAAACGTCGCCTGTTGGGACGCGCCCGGCATACCTCTTGCTTGCCTTCCACCACCAAGTCTCCCTCTCCCTCTGGGAGAGGGTCGGGGTGAGGGCCGAAACACTAACCGTGAGAAACGCCGACGTAGCCGCCTTGCTGGACGAGATCGCCGACCTGCTGGAGCTGAAGGGGGAGAACCGCTTCCGGGTGGGCGCCTATCGCACGGCCGCCGGTCGCATCGAGAACCTCCCCGAGGACGTCGAGGACCTGTGGCTGGCGGGCCAGCTGGAGAACGTCCCGGGCGTCGGGGAGTCCATAGCCGCCAAGGTGGGCGAGTACCTCCAAACCGGCCACTCCAGCTACCTGGACTCCCTCCGCAAGGAGGTCCCCACAGGGGTGAGAGAGCTGCTGCGGGTCCCCGGCCTCGGTCCTGCCAGGGCCCAGATCATCCACAAGAACCTGGGCATCCAGTCCATCGAAGAGCTGCAGATGGCAGCCCGGGATCACCGGCTGAGGCAGTTGCCCGGCATCCGGGAAAAGACCGAGGAGAAGATCCTCCGGGAGGTGGAGCGGCTCCAGCAGCGGACCCGCCGGATCCTGCTGGGGGTAGCACTCCCCGCCGCCGAGGAGGTGACCGGCCTCCTGGCCCGGAACCCCCTGGTGCGACGGGTGCAGCCCGCCGGCAGCCTCCGCCGAATGCAGGAGACCATCGGCGACATCGACCTGCTGGCCTCCTCCGACCAGCCGGCCAGGGTGACCGAGGCATTCGCAAAGCTCCCCCTGGTCAAGGAGGTGCTGGGCGCCGGTCCCACCAAGGCCACCATTCTCACTCGAGACGACCTCCAGATCGACCTGCGGGTGGTAAAGCCCGAGGAGTACGGGTCGGCCCTCCAGTACTTCACCGGCAACAAGGAGCACAACATCGCCCTTCGGGAGATCGCCATCCGCCAGGGCTACAAGCTGAACGAGTACGGCCTCTTCGAAGAGTCCACCGGGCGGCGGCAGGCCGGCGAGGAGGAGTGCGACATCTACCTGAAGCTGGGCCTGGACTGTATGCCGCCCGAGATGCGGCAGAACCGGGGCGAACTGGAGGCAGCGGCCACCGGCAGGCTGCCCCACCTGATCACCCAGGCCGACCTGCGGGGCGACCTGCAGGTTCACAGCAACTACTCCGACGGAACCGGCACCATGGAGGAGATGGCGATGGCCGCCCGGGCCATGGGCTACAGGTACCTGGCCATAACCGACCACTCCCAGGGGCTGGGGGTAGCCCACGGGCTGTCCCCCGAGCGACTGGAGAAGAAGCTGCGGGAGGTGGAGGAGCTGAACGACCGGATGGCGCCCTTCCGGATCCTGAAGGGAGCCGAGGTGGACATCCGGGGCGACGGCCGGCTGGACTACACGGACGAGATCCTGAGCCAGCTGGAGATCGTCGTCGTCTCCATCCATTCCGGCTTCGAGCAGAGCCAGGAGCGGATCACCGACCGCATCCTGAAGGCATTCGAGAACCCCTACGTGGACATCCTGGCCCACCCCACCGGACGGCTCATCAACCGCCGCCCCGGCTACCCGGTGGATCTGGAGCGAGTGCTGCGGGCCGCCGCCGAGAAGGGGATCGCCGTGGAGATCAATGGTTCCCCCGACAGGTTGGACCTGGACGACGTCTGGTCCCGACGAGCCAGGGAGCTGGGGGTCACCCTCTGCATCGACACCGACGCCCACACCCCCGCCACCCTGGCCTTCATGCGGTACGGGGTCGCCGTGGCCCGCCGGGCATGGCTCGAGAAGAAGGACGTCTTGAACACCATGCCGGTGGACCAGCTGCTGGCCCGCCGCCACCGCAACCGCCTCCGCCGCCGCGCCGCATAGTGCTCGGCCACAGAGATCCTGATGTTGTCATCCTGAGCGATGAGGTGTCATCCTGAGCGATGAGGTGTCATCCTGAGCGCCAGCGAAGGACCTCTTCGGCGGAACACCGTGCAATAGCCCCAACTGGGTCGAGAACAGGCAGGTATTAACCATCAGATGGGGGTGTGATATTCTTCCTGCTAGCTGTTGAAGAACAGTCCAACGATCCCCGCGACGTGAGGAGAAGGAGGAGGAGCGGTCACATGCGTATGCCGGGCAACTACGACGTGCGAAACGACGGGATCGGTCCCTACGCGGTGTTCTACTGTGAGAAGTGCAGCAGGGAGTATCGGAGCCAGCCCGACATTGGCGGCACCATAGCTCGAGACATCGGCAAGGATGCTATCGGCGGGGCGTTGCGGGGCATCCCCCTCTTCGGTGGGGCGATGGCCGACAGGGTTACCGGGGAGGATCCCCGCTACATCACCCATCTGACGCCTCAGCAAGTAGAGAAGGCCTGGGAGCAGGTACAGGACAAGTTCAGGGAGTGCCCCACCTGCCTGCAGACCTGCTGTCTCTCCTGTTTCGACATCAAGAGTGGGTACTGCAACGACGACAGCCCTCGCGGTGCCGAGATCGCCGAGGCTCAGGCCGAGCAGGGCGCTGCGGTGGTGAAGGGGATAGCCAACGTCTTCGGCTTCGGCGAGGTCCTCAAGCAGGCCGGCGAGGCGGCCAAGAAGGCCAGTGCGGGCCTGGCTCGCTGCCCGAACGACGGCACCACCGCTCCGGCCGGCACCAAGTTCTGCGCTCAGTGTGGCGGGGCCATGGTCCAACCTGCGGTGGATGCCTGTCCCAACTGCGGCGCCGACACCAAGGGCGGCAAGTTCTGCCCCGAGTGCGGGACCAAGATCGAGAGGGCGCCGCAGGTCGCCAAGTGCCCCAGCTGCGGTGCTGAGACGAAGGGGGCCAAGTTCTGCCCCGAGTGCGGGACCAAGATCGGATAGGCGAAGCGACGTAGCTGCGCATGCTTGTGTTGGAGCGTATGGTGCGCTGCGGGACCCCTTCCGGGCAACGTGGAGCCGAGGCTTCAGCCGGTAGGCATCGAGAGACCGGCTGAAGCCTCGACCGCGTCTATCGGGACCGGTACCGGCGGCCACCACGGTCTGGCAGTGGACGGCCTCAACCTTGCCTCTTTTGCCCCACCGCCGCGCGCCATGGTAAACTATAGGTAGGCGGGGTGTAGCGCAGTTGGCAGCGCGCATGGTTTGGGACCATGAGGTCCCCGGTTCGAGTCCGGGCACCCCGACCGGTTCTCCCATACGGCCACGCCGAAAAGCGCCGCTTTCCGCCATCCCAAGACACCACCCTGACCCTTCCGCCGCACCTACAACTGTTGTGCGACTCGAACACTCGAACGCCCTAGCCCCAGGCTCGTTCTGGCACATTGCATGCGGTGAACATCATGAACCACATCGTGTTCCAGTCCGGCATCTACAGTAGGGAAAGTGGCATTGGCCTGGCCATGGTTCCGTCGACTATCAGGACGTTTCCAGCAATCAGAGAGGAACGTGTGATGAAGCGGCTGGTGGTGAGTCTGATCATCGCGGCGGTAGCGATCCTAGCCATCAGTAGCGTGACCCTAGCCCAGGCGACGCCTGAGTTCAAGCTCGGCTTCAAGGCTCTGGCCGATCAGATCCCAGCAGTGGTTGGCCAACCTTTGGAGAACGAGCATTGGGGAGCCAATGGGGACTCGTTGCAGCAGACCACCACAGGGTTGATGGTGTGGCGCAAGGCGGACAACTGGACCGCCTTCACGAACGGATCAAGGACGTGGGTGAACCTACCGGACGGCGTGCGGGAGCGGGGCAACGACGAGCGCTTCCCGGAGGAGGCGACGGAGCCACAGGTTGCTCCCGTACCTGAGGCTGCTGCCCCGGTCGCCGCGCAGCCGGCTGCCGGCCTGGGGACCGCATCCGTGCCTGCACCGGCTCCACAGTCTGTCGCCCCGCCACAGCCGACGGCGGTCCTGCCCACTCCCGCGACGCCCACGGCTATTCCGGGGGCCGTTCAGAACCGGCGGCTCGACAACGGAACCATCCTCAAGGACGGCAGAAGCGGCACACGCAACGAGTTGACGATAGAGAACGGGCAGAGACTTGATGGGGTGGCCACCCTGGCTGGATCGACGGACCAGGCCGTGATATCGGTGTACGTTCGAGGGGACAGCTCCTACACCCTGACCGGTATCCCGAATGGAAGCTACGGGTTCTACTTCACGCTCGGCGAGGACTGGGACAACGACTCCGGCCGGTTCACTCGGAACGTCGACTACTCGAAGGCGCAGGGAACCATGGTCTTCAGGTCAAGCAGCACCTCATACACCGGCGGGCGGATAACGCTGCACTCCTTCGCATGGGGCAACACCGACGTGAGTCCGGTGGATCCCACACGCTATCCCAGCGTGAGGTAGGTGGCGACACTCAAGGCAACTTCACGGGGATGCCCCGGGTTTCAGATACCTGTGTTCGACTCAGTAATAGCCGGCACCGTCCCGGTGTTCGAGCGAGAAGGGGACCCATGAGAGCCGCGACGTGGAAACGGTGGGGCGTTGCCGCCGACCTGCGAGTCTTTGCCACCCGCTTCTCCGACCCGGTAGACCGGCTCCCGTGATCTATCCCGTGATCCGGGTCAGATCTGGAAGGCCCGGCCTTTGCTAGTAAGAGAATGGTGACGCGCAGCAGTTGTGACGACGGTCCAAACCGAAGGAGGCAACGATGATATCGGATCTTGGAATGCTCGCCGCTCGGATGGTGATAGGGTTGCTTATGGCCGGTCACGGCTCCCAGAAGCTGTTCGGCTGGTTCGGGGCACGGCATGCGGGGAACCGCCGGTTACCTGGAGTCCCTCGGGTTTCGCCCTAGCAGGCTGTGGGCGTTCGCCGCGGGTCTGTCCGAGTTCGGCAGCGGACTTCTTACTTCTCTCGGACTCTTCCATCCAGTCGGGCCGATCACGATGTTGGCCCCCATGTGGATGGCGCTCGCGAAGGCTCACTGGGACAGGCCCATCTGGGCCCAGGAGGGCGGAGGGGAGCTGGCGGTAGTGAACATGGCCGCGGCGGTGGCGCTGGCGACCGCTGCCGGTATCGTGGCCGGAAGCGTGCGCCCTGTGCCAACCGAGCAGGTAGCAGAGAGCACAGTGCCGGGCGCCACCGGGGCTTCGACGGTGGGGGGGAATGAGACCTAGGTCCAGGGTCTCAAGGATAGCGGTACCACAGCGAGAACACCCTCGCAACGCGCCTCTCGTACTCTTCCAGCCCGATCATCCCCCGGACGTACCGGTCCTTCAGGATCTCCACCAGCCCGTCCTGGAACTGCTCCCGGGTGATCTCTCCCAGCGCGTACCGGGCCTTGAGGTTGTCCTCCCATGCGACCCCACCTGAGAGGAGGCGTACAGCTGTGGTTGACGAGGGGAAGGTCGAGATCGAGCGGCTGACGACGGGTGTTCCCACGCTGGATGCCATCCTCCATGGGGGGGTCCCCGCCAGAACGCTGAACGTCATCACGGGCGGTCCGGGCGTGGGCAAGAGCATCCTCGCCCTGCAGATCCTCTTCCATCAGGCTCGGCTGGGAAAGAAGGACATTTACTTCACCAGCATATTGGGGTTTGCCTAGGGGGCCTCCACCGCCCCCAGGGTGCTGAGTCTACTCCAACCCCAGGTTGTACTTCAGCGCGGCGTCTACCTCCGCCATCTTCTGCGGCGTCAGCTTGCCGGCTGGCGCCACCTGGGTCTCGCCCTTCAGAGGACGCAACCGGGAGGCGGGTTCATCCTTCTGAATGGTCGCCAGTTGAGAGCAGTTGACGGCACTACGCTCTGGCAGGCCGCTCTCAGCAGCCTCCAGGACGACCACGAAGGGGTACGGCTTGGGAGGCAGAGTGCGAGTGATCGCGGCAACCACGGTCGTCGGACTGTACTGGTTGCCAACATCTTGCTGGACCACCAGTGCCGGCCGCAGCCCACCCTGTTCGCTACCCTTCACCGGATCGAACTCGACCCAGTAGATCTCTCCCCGCTTAACCTGCACGGTGGACAGCCTCAGATACCGCGTGAGCGCTGGATTCCGCGAACTCCTCCGCCTCGGCGGCGTAAAACCGGTACCCTTCCGCAGCCAACTCCTCTTCCTCCCGAACCTTTCTCTCCTCCAGTGCCTCCGCGATGATGCGACTGCGGCTGACTCCCAACCTCCGTGCTTTCTCGGTAGCATAGTCGACCAGATCCTGAGGCAGCGACACCGTCACTTTCTCCATGGCGACGACAGGGTTCATATCGATCCCCCCCTTCCACGACTTCCCATTGTGACTCCGGACTAGACTGCCGTCAAGTATTACCAATCGGTATGCCTGCACGTATCTACTCACAGGTCCGCAATGCGGCCGCAACGCTCCAGCCATCGTGGTGGCCGGGGTGGTGGGAGCGGGTATCAGTGGTCAACATTGGCCGCCAGGTAGTCGAAGGCCGACAGCACGTGCACCCACACCGTCCTGAACAGCTCGTCCAGGGTCACGTGCTCGTCGGGTGCCCCCATGTTGCGAGGGGTAGGCCCGTATACCACGGCGGGGACCCCCCGATGCCGCCACAGCCGGCAATCGGTGGCCCCCAGCCCTATGCTGGGCAGAGGCCGGCTCCCCAGCAGCCGCTGGGCGTTGTCCTGCACCAGCCGCATCATCTCGTGGTCGGGCGAGCAGTAGTTGGGCTCTGAGCGGTTGACCACCCGGTAAGAGGCGCCGGGGTGGCGCGCCACGACCTCCTCGAACCGCGAGAGCATCAGATCCGTCGGCACCCCTATGGGACAGCGAACGTCGATCTCCGTTCGGCACTCCGACGCCACCATGTTGATCTTCGTGCCGCCTTCGATGATGCCGGGGTTCACCGTCACCTTCAGCAGCGCCTCCGTGGAACCGGCGCCCAGCTCCCGGTCGTACACTCCCCGGGCCGCCTCGATCCTCTCCAGCACCTCCGGCGGCGTCTCGAAGGAGATGGAACCGATACCCTCCAATTCCCGCAGCAGGCTTACCGACTCCTTGATGGCGCTCCTCCCCCCGTAGGCACCGTGGCCTCCCGTGCCCGCCACCCGCAACTCGAGCCACAGGAACCCTTTCTCCCCGAAGCGCACTGTGCTGGGCGCGTTGGGCTCTCCGCTGAGCGTGCAGTCGCCGGCCACCTCCGGCCGGTGCTCCATCAGGTAGCGGGTCCCCCACGGGCCAAAGGTCTCCTCGTCCGATACCAGACTCAGGGTCAGCCTGCCCCGCCACCTATCCCGCATGGAAGACAGGTAGAGGTAGGTCAGCAGGGAGGCGGCGCATCCGACCTTCATGTCGGCGACCCCTCGCCCGAACAGCTTTCCGTCCCTCACCGCTCCGGAGAAGGGGCCCACGCTCCAGAGGGAAGGATCACCGCTGGGAAAGGTATCCAGGTGGCCGTTGAGCACCAGTTGCTTGCCCTCCTGGCCGCCGGTCAGGGTCGCCACCAGGTTCGGCATCCTCGGTTGGGGAGCCACCACCTCGTATTGCGTGTGCCTGCTCTCCAGATAGTCCCCCAGGTAATCGACGATAGCCGTCGTATCTCCAGGAGGGTTCTCGCTGGGGATCCGCACCAGTTCCTGGCACAGCCTGAGGATCTCCTCCCGGTCCCGGCGCAGACGTCCCTCCAAGTCAATCCTCGGATCCAACATGCCCTTCACCTCCTCGCCCCGGCCTCGTCCCCGGGGCCCGAGCAGGTAGGATACACCGTTCTCGCCCCCGCCGGCAGGCGACCTTGCACGGGTAAGATCGGCAGCCAACCATTCAGCCTCACCGAGTCGGGATCATGGCGGAGGCGGTCTCGTAGGCGTAGGCGGACAGCAGCGGGCGCTCCTGCTGCGAGCGATAGAAGCCCCACCACTGCAGTTCCATGGCCGTGGCCGGCGGGTCGGCCAACCGGAGGAACAGCCGCGCTGCCTCTCGGGTCTTCCCGACCCAGACGTAGGCCAACCCGAGGCCCTTCACCGCGGCGGGGTTGTCCGGCTCCAGGCGGTAGGCGGCCTCCAGCCGCGGCACGGCGGCATCGAAACGGTCCAGCTTCACGAGCAGATTGCCCAATCGCCGGTTCGCATGGGATTGCTCTGCATCGATGGCGAGGGCCTCCAGATACTCGTCTTGGGCTGAGGCGTACAGGCGAGCCCTTTCTCCCTCGCTGAGACCGGGACCGAGCTCCCCGCGGGTCTCGGCTATGGCTCCCATATTGGTGTGCCAGGTGGCCCGTAATGGCGGATTGAAGGTAACCACCAGAGCGGCGACGGCCAGGGAGAGGGACAGACCGATCCCGAGCCCGCGGGGCACCGAATGGACTCCGGACGGGCCCTTCCCCGCGGTCTCTGCCATCGCCAGCCGGCCCCATCCGGCGGCCAGCCCGGCTGCGACGAAGAGCATGGGCATCACGTAGATGCTGCTGGGCGAGTACTCCGGGGCATCCGTTAGCCCGTGCAGCAGCATGACCGTTACCCCCAGCCAGGCACCGTGGAAGAGCGGTTCCCCGTGGCCGTTCCTGAGGACCCGTGCGACCTGCAGGTAGAGGGCCCCGACGATGCCGCAGAAGGCTGTCAGACCGACGATGCCCTGGTTGAGCCAGACCGACAGGGGCAGATTGTGGGCGTAGAACAGGAAAGGCACGTAGAGGAGAAGTCCGTAGCGGGAGTAGACCATGCCGAAGGTATCCCCCAGTCCGATCCCCGTGAAGGCATAGTCGCCCGCCAGATACAGACTGTTGTGAAAGAGCGCGCTGCGATCGGAGGCGCGAGAGAAGGTCGAGGCGAGAAACGGAAGGCGGTCAGGACCCAGCACGGCGATGCCGAGAAAGGCCACCACGACACCGGCGGCGCCCCCGGCCACGATCACCAACGCGATCCGCCCCGGCAGCCGCTTCAGGACAGCCAGGGCGACAAAGATGCCTCCGGCCGCCGCGAGGGCCACCCACGCCCCTCGCGATGCCGTAAGGAAGAGGGCATACAGCACGACCACCGTGCCGGCACCGAGCAGCACCCTCGCTGTGGTCCCCCGGCTGGACACGGTCAGGGCGATCCCCAGCGGCACGGCCGCTTCGATGAAGGCAGCCGCCGCGTTGGGCTGCGGGCGAAATCCGTGCAGATCGGGCAGCAGGGTGGTGGCCTGTCCCAACCGCACTATCAATCCACCCTTCGTATAGTCCATGTACCCGAACTGCACGATGATGTACAGGCCGAAGGCGCTCATCACGAGCAAGATCAGCACGCAGACAAGCTGCAGGGCAGCCCGCGAGCGCGCAAGTTCTGACAGCACGAAGTAGATGGCGACGCCACCCAGTATGGCAGCGAGCAGGCGGGCACTCAGGTTGGGATCGTAGGCAGGGAGCACGCCGAGGATCGCGCTGATGCCGAACAGCAGCACGAAGAGGTTGACGGCCGCCCACGAGCGGTTGCGTGCTGACATACTACCTTCTTCGACCGAACCGGGGGATGCGGCAGCCTGGAGCACGAGCGGGGTACAGCCAGCTTCAACCCATACATTGTAGCTTCGGTGCCCGGGCAGATCAACGACCTGGAACGAGAGGCTCTTCGCGGACAAGTGTGAAACCGGCCGGGAAGTCTAGCTTCCAGTTTCCAGTAGGGCGGGTTGTCTCAACCCTCCCGTCCCCTCCCCGCCCGTGGTGACGGCGGGGTTGAGACAGCCCCGCCTACTATAAGCAAGTGGATCA
>JAJZQR010000064.1 GCA_021806765.1 Chloroflexota bacterium
CCAAAGTGGAGGTGATACGAACTGTCATGCTGAGCGAAGCGAAGCATCTCCCCCCGGTCGTCGGAGAGATCCTTCGCTGGCGCTCAGGATGACAACCTCACGACCACTTTGGTCGTCTACTAGACCGACCGTCGGTCGATACTTGTGACCAGTCTAGCTCTCCGTGTGGCCGCTGTCAACGTCGGAGGGTGGTTCGGGTGCTCTTCAGATCATCCCACTCGGGTGCTCAAGTACCTCTCGAGTCCCTCCAACAGGATGCGAATCCCTATTCCCAGCGATCTTTCATCGATGGTGAACCGAGGATGGTGGTGAGGGAAGGTCGAGCCAGCCTCGGCATTCCGAGTGCCCACCGAGACGTAGGCGCTGGGGACGTGTTGAGCGTAGATTGCGAAGTCCTCGCCTCCCATCACCGGGGGCGCCGAAAACAGGTGGTCCTGTCCCACAATCGCTGCCGCCGCCCCGGCCATCAGCCTGGCGGCCGCCGGATCGTTTACCAATACGGGGTTTCCATCCAGGTAGTCCAAGGTCGCTTCCGCGCCCAAAGCCCTGGCGCCGTGCGAGATGAGTCGATCCAACTCCTGCTTGATCTGTTCGCGCACCGACTCGGAAAGGGTCCTCACCGTACCGGTGAGGATCGCTTCGCCTGGGATCACGTTGAACGCGGTGCCGGCCTGGAAGGTGCCTATGGTGAGCACGGCTGGCTCCAGTGGATCCACCCGGCGGCTGACTACCGTCTGCAGTTCGCAGACCAGCTGCGCGCCGACCACGAGGGCATCCACGGCCTGATGTGGAAAGGCAGCATGGCCCCCTCGTCCGCGAACATCTATCCGGAACTCGTCGGTGCTGGCCATCACCGGGCCCTCTCTAACCGACACCATGCCGGTGTCGTAGTTGGACAGGAGGTGCAGCCCCAGCACCAGCTCCACGTCCTTCAGCATTCCCGCAGCCAGAAAGCCCTCGGCGCCTCCGTGGATGCGTTCCTCCGCAGGCTGAAACAGCAGCCGTACTTCACCCTTCAGTTGCTCACGAATCGAGGAAAGCAGCCGGGCCACGGCGAGAAGGATGGCCGTGTGGCCGTCGTGGCCGCAGGCGTGCATGCGGCCCGGAACGCGGGAGGCGTAGTCGAATTGGTTCTCCTCCTGCATTACCAGTGCGTCGATGTCGGCACGCAGGGCCACGATTGGCCCGGGCTTCGAGCCTCTGATGTGACCCACAACCCCTGTGGCCAGTGGCCGCTCGACCTCGATCCCCCACTCGGCGAGACGCTGAGCGATGAAATCGGAGGTCTCCTGCTCTTCGAAGCTCGCCTCCGGGTGGGCATGCAAGTGCCGCCGCCACTCGACGGCCTGCCGCTCGAGATCCGTATCGACCAGCTCAGACCAACTCATTCGTACTCCTTCATCTCGTGACCGGTCGGTGGCTTCAGGAACAGCCCTACCGTTGAACCGCCGCCCGCCGGCCCGCCCTTGGGTGAAAGCGCCACACAACCGACGGCGCCTGGGCGAGATTCTAGCCCTCTCCTGCCTGGCAGGCAACAACAGTGTGGCCCTTTAGCTGCTGCCCTGGCTCTTCAGATACTGAAGACTCTGGCCGTAGAGCGGTTCCTGAGGATCCAGCTGCGCCGCCTGCTGGACGTCGGACAGCACCCGGGGGTCGCCGGGGTTCGCAAGGTAGAATGCCCAGCCCCGGATGAAGTGGGCAGCGGCCAGATTCGGCTCGACCTGAAGGGCCTGGGTGGTGCTGGTGATCAGCTGCTGCTCCAGGCTCTGCTCGAACCCCTCGGCGACGGTACCGACGACCAGTGGGGTTTGCTGGCTGAAGATCTGCGCCGGACTCAGGGGACGCATCACCTGCAGTGCGGCCGGATAGTCGCCGTAGAAGACGTTGTCCAGCAGCGGATAGGGGCCGTTCTGGGCCTGCTCGCCGAAGGCGTCGGCGTAGAGGCGGATCAGCCCCGCGTCCATGGCCACGGTCGGGTCCTGCGAGTTCAGGGACCGGGCCTGTGCGATAGCCGTCTGGGCCTCTTTCCATAAACCGGCCCCTGCGAGATCGACGGCCCGGTTGGTCAGTTGCTGCAGGTCGGCGGGTGCCGGCGATGGCAGCGAAGTAAGCTTCTGCTCGACCATGGAGGAGCCATCCCAGCGCAGTACGCGGAACTGGAACTTCGCCACACCGCAGGCGTGGCAGAAGATCAGGTTGTCGCTCTGGTCGAGCACCACCTCCGGCGCTCCGGAGCCGTAGAGGTCCTCGACCCGGCTGCGGTTGGGACTAGCGTTGCACTGGTGGGCCTGGTCCGTGAGGGTCCTGCCGTCGAAGTTGAGCAGGTCGAAGCAGCCCGAGTTGGCTCCCGCCCCGCCCTCGACCTGCAGCCAGATCAGCTTTGGATCGATCTGCACCCGGGTGACCGAGTTGTCGCCCAGGTAATCGGTGTCCGGCAGCTCCAGCCGGCTGACCTCCTGGAAGCCACCGTCGCTCTGGGTGTAGATGGCGACGAAGTGGGTCTGGTTCGTGGGGAAGTTGCGCAGCCCTTCGGTGTAGGCGGCGTAGAGGGGCCGTCCATCGGGGCCGTTCCCGAGAAACAGGGTGCCCACCGCGTCGATCCCTATGGTTCCCGACCCTGGTGGCCCCACCGTAGCGGTGGGGGCCAGTTGGGCGGTGAGGGTGGCGGACAGTTGGGCGGACTGGGTGGGCTGAGGGGCCGGGGTAACCGTGGCGGCGGGCTGGGACACAGCCGACAGCCCAAGAGGTGTGGGAGCGGTGTCTGTGGGTGAGGGGGCGGCGCAGCCGGAGAGCGCTGCGGCCAACCCTGCGATTAACGACAGGATGACCTGCTTCATCGAGTACAACTCCTGAGGGCACCTCGGATCGGTTCGGCCTCCTCCCTCCGACCCTCGCCAGTCAGCATCTGGGCCAGGTCGGTCAGGCCGCTCATCAGCAAGTCTTTCGCTCGACTTGAGGTGGTTCCCGGGAGCAATAGACGTGCCGGAAAGGGGAAACAGAAAAGTACCCGTTTCCAGGTGCTTCAGGGGTTCCTCGTGCAGGTGCCGTACTGTGCGCGACTAGAGCGAACCTTCAACGCGATGTATAATCTCCTTGCCGTACATGCGCTGGTTGAAGACGTGCGTACCGGGAAGGAGACCGTGGACTGTGCCGACCGTGCTGCGGGTTCGCGGACACAGGTTCTTCTTTTTCAGCAACGAAGGCAGTGAGCCGCCTCACATCCATGTCGAGACAGGCGACAAGTACGCGAAGTTCTGGTTGACCCCAGTTGTCCTTGCTAGGTCGGTAGGCAATAGCGCCGAGGAACTGCGGGAGCTGAGGGAACTGGTGGTGGAGCACCGAGACCTCTTTGTGGAGAAATGGCATGAGCACTTCGGCGGCTAGGTCGGTGATGGTCCTGGCAACAGACGTCCGCTTCGAGAAGGAGATGCTCCTGGTTCTCCTCTCGGACGGGCGCGAAATCGGCGTTCCGTTGGAGTGGTTTCCGAGGCTACGAGACGCCAGTCCTGAGCAACGGGGCCACTGGAGGTTGATCGGAAAGGGCGTGGGGATTCACTGGCCGGACATCGACGAAGACATATCGGTATCGGGACTGCTGGAGCACTGACCCCTTCGCCGGCCTGATGCCGGTATTCGTCCTTTTCTGGTGCCGATGGCAAAGCGGCATGAGCGGTTCACGACACGCTCTAAGTAGTCCTCCCCTGCTTCTTGTCCTCGATCCGCTGCCGTGCTGGTACGCCATCCAGCGAGACTGGCTGAGATAGTCGCCGATGCCTACCACAATCCTTGAACGAAGCTCTTGATGGTGTTGGCAGGTCAGAGTAAGATTGTTGTGGTCCCACCCACCGGTTGCGTTCGACGCCACATTTCACGGGCCTTCTCTCTTCTCCTCCTCAAACCTAAAGGGGGGGCGCAGCATGGCCGTATCCCTTCAAGAGCTCCGCGAGCTCGAAGCTGATGCGAGGCACGCGCGGTTCTATAACGCAAACCTCCATGTACATACTCCGGCTACTCCATGGGATTGGACGACCCACACATTCCCCCAATATGCATCAAGAGATAGCGATATCCTCATCCAGGGAGAAACGAATCTTGATGAAATTGGGATCAGATTGGGTGGTAGAATCATAGAGACGCCAGGTCATACGATTGATTCGATCTCAGTGTTGCTTGAGGATGGCAGTTGTTTCGTCGGAGATGCCGCCGCGAACTTTCCCCAATTCATCGGGACGAAATACTGTGTTATCCAGGTTGAGGATATCGAAGAGTACTACAAGAGCTGGAGAACACTGATTTCCGGGGGCGCGCAACGTATCTTTCCGGCACATGGGAAACCTTTCGCTGTGACCAAACTGAGGCAGAATATAGGAAAGATCAAGAGAAGCGATATCATTCTGTTCGCGTGACATTGTGCCGAGCAGCGCATACCCGGCATCGACACTAGTTGCCGTGTGACCGTAACGCGGCGGGATCTCCCCTTCAATTTCACCCTGCGACCTCTGGGTTTGGAACCACAGTTCTCGCAACTACGTAGCAACCCTCCTCTCCTCCCTATCGCGGCTCCTGGTCACGGTCGGCAGCAGTGTAGCAGCTGAGCCGTCCGAGGCCAGCACGATCTTTCTTGCGGACCGCTGCCATAATGGCAACACGTACAACGTAGCGGGCTTTTTGTTCACGGTGTCCGGTGTCGGGGAGGTGAACATGTAGGGCCAGCTTGGGTTAGCAGCAGCTACCTGGGCTGGCCTTGTTCTTGAGTAGGGGGATGTCCGGTGAACCGGCTGCAACTGGTGACGGAAGGAGCCGATACGCGGAAAGGCCAGCGCTGATCGATCATCACGCTCTTGGCTGACTGCCGTTCGAGGGGGGGTTCGAGATGGGTTGCCCGGGTCTCTTGGCGGTGATGCTGTTGCTAGTCCTGTTGGTCCCGGTCATCGGCTTGTTGGCCAGGGCACTTCCCTGGATATTGATAGCCGTAGGAGTGGGACTGCTAATGCGCTGGTACAGCACCAGGCACGAGCAGGCCGCCCCACATCCGACAACCGCCCCGCCAGAGGGTCGAGCGAAACCGACCTCATCCGGCACTGTCAGTACCGTCCCCGATGTCCCCCCACAAGTTCCGAGGGGAAGTGCCACATGGAGACAATTCTTGGTCCGGTGCCCGCCGGATGCCGTTCACGATGCTATAGAGCAGTCGCTGGTCACTGTTGGAGCGGAGGTCCGGTGGGACCACCAGAACCCACGTCTTGCTGAGGGCACGGTCACGGAGGGTCGCCTCTTCGGCACCAAGAGGTACATACATGTCGCATTCGGGCAGCTTCGAGAAGGCGGCTGCTGGGTGTCGGTTACGGGCGACAGCCTGGAGATACAGGCGCAGTTTGAGCGAGCCCTAGACGAACTGGTCGGCCCCACCAGGGACCTGGTCAACGAATACGAGGCGGGTTGGTGTAGGCGCTTCAACGAGGCAATGGCCCGTCAGGGAGATCCAACGCGCATCTACCCTGACCGCTGGATCTGCCCTAACTGCGGTGCTGCCAGTATAGGGGGGCCATTCTGTGGCCGTTGCGGAGCCCGATTGGGGGAGCCAACGTGATAGAATCCGCCGGAAGAACAGCAGTGGCCCAGTGAGGGAACTGGGCACTCGATCGCGCTGGGCTACATCGGAGGCAGGAAAGTGCGGATAGTAGACGTCAAGGCGTATCCACTGCGGGCGACGCTGGCGAACCCGACAGGGAATGCCCTCGCGTGGAACAGGGCGCGGGTTGCTTGCCTCGTGGAGGTCGTCACCGACGAGGGACTGAGCGGGTGGGGTGAGTCCGGCGCGGCCCAGGGACTGGAGGTCCTCGCCGCGGTCGTGGAGAAGCAGCTGCGGCCATTGCTGATCGGTGAGGACCCGACCAATACTAACCGACTTTGGGACAAGATGTTCGCGACGTACGAGGCGGGAGGCCGGACCAGCGGCATATCCCTGCAGGCCGTGAGTGGAATCGACATGGCCCTCTGGGACCTGCGTGGGAAGATCATGGGCAAGCCGGTGTACGAGCTGCTCGGAGGGAAAGTCAGGGACTCGGTTCTCGGCTACGCAACCGGCTTCTACTACTCGGAGGTAGGCGATCCGGTCTCACTGGTCGAGCAGGAGGCACAGCGCCACCTGGAGAGCGGCTTCCGGGCGATCAAGGTGAAGATCGGCGGACTCCCGCTCAAGGCAGATGCAAGGCGTGTTCAGGCGGCTCGAGAGGTAATCGGCCCCGATAGCCTGCTTATGATCGACGCGAACCAGGCCTACACCGTGGCAGCCGCGCGTGACTTTGCGAGGCGGGTCGCCGAGTACGAGATCGGTTGGTTCGAGGAGCCGCTCCCCGCGCATGAGCTCAAGGGCTACCTCCAGCTGAAGGGCAACATCGGGATGCCAGTCGCGACGGGCGAGTGCGTCTATACTCGCTTTGGGTATCGGGAGTGGTGCGCTCAGCAAGCCATGGACGTGGCCCAGCCCGACCTGTGCAACGCGGGTGGGATCACCGAGTGCGCTCGCATCGCATCCATGGTGAACGCATGGGGCATGCTTTGCGTGCCGCACGCCTGGGGCACTCCGGTAGGACTCTCAGCTACGCTTCAGCTGGCCCTCACGCTCCCTCCGGCCACGCGCGCCTACGCCCGCTTCCCCTTGATCCAGGAGCCGGCGCTCGAGTGCGACCAGAGCTCGAACCCGCTCAGAGAGGAGGTCGCGCCCATGCCCTTCAGACTGAAGGACGGCGTACTCACGGCGGGGGATGCGCCCGGCCTTGGGGTAGAGGTGGACCGATCCGCGCTGGAGCGCTTCCTGGTGCGGTAACGCGGGTGCGGGACGGCCGCAGGACAATGACGCTGCGAACTGAAGACCGGCATGGCCGCCCTGACAGGGCGGCCATTAGCTGTGGCTGTGATTGCGAAACCTGGGACCCAAAAGTAAAACCGTACACCTAGCTTTCCGGTCTACGGTTTCGTCTCGGCTCCCCGAGCAGGGGGAAATCTCGAACTTTCTTGAATTTAACAATCGTCGCTGGCGCAAGGCTCGCAGCGCGGGGAGCATCGCGGCCAGCTTACTACTTCGAGGGCACAGAGCCGCCCGCGTTCTTCGAGCCGCCGAGAGCACTGGATCAACCCTCCAGACAGTACCGCAACCCGATCTCCCTCGCCCAGGAATGGCGGTGCATGCTGGATGAGGGGCAGTGCGTGTCTCGGGCCGAACTCGCGCGTAGGCTCGGGGTTTCCCGCGCTCGTGTCACCCAGGTGCTCGGCCTTCTTGATCTAGCACCCCAGGTCTTGGAAGCCGTCGTTGGCCTCGGCGACTCGTCATCCAACCCCGTTGTGACCGAACGGAGCCTGCGCCCCCTGCTGAAGTTGCCAGCCGAGGAGCAACGGCGTGCCTCGGCCATCTTTTCCAGCGGATAGCACCCATCGATGACCGCTCTTGTCTTTCCCCCTTATGTGGCACTTTCGAGTCAGACTCATGGAGCAGCGCTGCCTTAGTGATCACGACCCGGCCCAGCAGCAGCGGCGTATGCGAGTGCCGAGGGTGTGCGGCATCCGACAATCGCCGGGGCTTCGTGGATCAGCTCGTCGTTCTCGAGGGCCTCTACCATGAAAAGGGCGTAGTCCACGCGGCGCGTCATATTGCTCTTGAGGATAGGATCGCCCACGTGCCGACTCCACACGGGCAAACCCTGGGTCTCTCCCTCTTCAAGGTCGCTCCCACGCACGATCGTCCATCGGGTGTCGCTGGCAAAGATCCGCCTGCACGCTTCCACCTGGTCACCGATGTCTATGATGCGTGTCAGCCGCCCAAGCCAGAGGGCGAGCTTCTCCTCTCTTTTTAGGGACGGAGGGTACACATCCTTGCCGTCACGTGTGATGTGCCAACCGCACGAGAAAATGAGACGCGCGCCCGGCCACGCGTGGTCGAGGACCGCCTGGGCCGTCCCCGACGAGTAGTGTTGCCCCCAGGGGAACAACACGGTGAGCACCCCGTCACACCCTGCCACGGCCTTCTTGATAACCTCGCGGTCGTTCGTGGCGCCGGGAATGACCGTGATGCGGCCCTCGAACGCGTCGAGTTTGCCTGCGCTGCGCTCCCGACAGACGCCAACCACCTCGTAGCCCCGACCAAGCGCGTGCTGCACCATGTACCTGCCGAGCTTCCCAGAGGCCCCGACAACGCAGACTTTCATCGAATGCCTCCTTCAGCTCCAGTCGTTCGCTGGCGCGATACGAATGAAGCCGGTTGCTGCGCCGCCTCATCCGGCACCTTGCGCAGCATGACGATCCCCACCCAGACGGACCAGACGATCATACCCGATCCAAAAACCATAACCATTGTCATCCCTGGATCCGGGATAAGCGTGAGGAGGCCCGCAACAGCGAGCGCCACGCCAAGGTAGTTCAGCGCCTTGGTAAGCCCACCTGTCCGCAACGCAGTAATGCCAAGCAGCAGCATCCACAAACTGCCGACAAGCTCATTCCCGCTCACAATCCCCGTTTCTACAGCCTCAAGCGCCAACCATACCGTCTCAGCTTGGGCACGGTCTTTACTATAGAGATCGGCGATTATGCCAACATCTCTGAGCATCAGGTTGCCGCCACCAATAATCAGCGCCGCCCAGATAAGCCCGAAGACGGTCGCCGTCTGTGCCAATGCGGGTGACCCGGCCTTCAACCGCTCGTGGAGCGCCAGCGCCATGATAACGAGAGGAATGGCAGTTCCCCAGTTAGCGATCAGGTTCCATAGGTACACTAGGGGCTGGTTATCCCCGACGAAAGCCAGGTATTGACCAGGCGCGGCGTCCAGAATGGGGAACATCAAGGTAACACCCAGCGCTATGGCCACCAACAATGCTGCTGCGTGGATCAGCGCGGCGATGCCGCCTACCATCTGAAAGTCTCTCACGTCCCTTTCTCCTTTCGTTTGAACAGTCTCATCGGATCTCGCGTGGCGGCTTGACGTCTGATGCCTCCGCCTGGCCGGGGTCGACCCAGTTGACCGATACCAACGGCACTCCTAGATCGCGCACCTTCCTCAGCAATCCATGCAGCGCGGTCTGGTCAGTCACCGGGCCGGATAGGAGCGTGTTGCCGTCATCTTCCAGCGTGATGGTCATGCCCCCAAACCAGTCGGCCCACCGGCCATCCAGGTGCCCTTTGAGCCGGATTTCGCAGCGCCCAGCCCCGTCAGAATCCTTGGCTGACGCGGGTGTCTCGCTCACGCTACGCCTCCTTCGTAAGTTCCTCTCAATCGGACGATCTCAATGTGGCTGCTGTCGTTCTTTTCTTCATCCATACAATATGGATCAACGTGATGAGTCGTCATCGTCACATGTGATGAAGACGTGATGATTACGTGTGATGACCAATGTGACGGTCTGCTCATTGGGGGGCTGTGAGGGGAAGAAGACGCCCTGTCAGGTTTGTCGAGCCACCTGCCAGGGCGGGGTTGGTGGCGGCGTGCTCGTTATAGCAGATCGAGTTCCTCGGCGCGGCGGACGGCCGCCCGGCGGTTGTCTACCCCGAGCTTGGTGTAGATGTTTTGGGTGTGGGTACGCACGGTGCTCAGTGACACCATGAGTTCGCGGGCGATTTCGGGCCCGCTCAATTCGGTCCTGAGCAGCCTGAGCACATCAAGCTCGCGTTCGCTCAGTGGCTCGACCAAGAGCTGAGTGCCAGGCGTTTTGCCTTCAGCCTGCCCAAAGGCTCCCCGTAGTTGACTCACATAGTTCGGAGCGATACCGCGCTTCGCGGCCTCTCGCAGCAGCGCCGCCATGGGTGGTCCTTCGTCCACAAAGATGCGGACGTAGCCCTCCGGCTCGGCCAGGGTCAGGGCACGTTCCAGGGATACGAGTGCACGAGGAATGTCGCTCTGCGCCTCGCAAGCGAGCGCCTGCAGCGCCAGAATTTCGATCACGCTGCCCATCCGTCCACCTTCTTCCGCCGCTTTCAGGAGGCGTTCCAGTAGTGTCATTGCCTCTTGAATGGAGCTATCCACCCGGTTGCTCCTGTAGCGGGCGATGAGCATCCTCGCCAGCGTGATGTGCTCGAACTCGCGTAGGTAGCAGAGGCCGTCGCCAGGAGACAAGCCCCGCTCGCGCGCCCACCCGAGCGCCTCGCTCAACCTGCCCTGCGCAACCCAGATCCTTGCCCTTTGCGCCGCGATGGGACGCACGTCGGGCAGTGGACTCCTGATGAACAGGCGCTCAGCCTCGTCCAGCGAGTCGAGAGCGCCATCCAGGTCTCCCTGGGCCTCCTTCAGCCGAGCCTCGGCGAGGCGTAGGCGATGCTGCCAACCGGTTGACGCACCCCGCTCGCCCAGTTCCCTACCTTTCACCAAGTGTTGCGCGGCGGCTTCCAGGTCGCCCCGTTCGCAGCAAAGCTCACTCATGCCCCGGTACAGGTCCGCTGTTCCCACGGGCATTGGCTCACCCTGACCGGCCGCGAGTTGCATCGCCCGCTGGTAGGCGCTGGCAGCCCCGTGGAGACGGCCTCGTGCCACCCTGACGTCGGCCAGGACAAACGTGACGCCGACTGCGGTTGAGATGTCACCTGCTCTCCACAAGTCCGCCAGTAGATCGGACAGAGACCGGTCGGCTGCCTCCAGGTCTCCGCTCGCATGCTGGGCGAGGCCCAGGAGAGAGGCTGCTTGTATGCGCCTGACGTAGTCCTCCTCCGGCGTTTGTCTGAGCGCCTCCCGCGCGTGCTCCACGGTTCCGGGTACGTCGCCGAGGGCCAGGGCGCGGTAGGCTCGGGCGGTGGCTATCGTCGCGGGTAGGAACCGGAACTGCTCTTCGTCCACGACGACCATCTCGTTCGACGGGGTATCCAGCTTCATCTGCGCGTCCGCCGGCGTGTCCAACCACCTCTCGGCGTCCCGCAACCGGGTCTCGCAGGCCTCCATATCGCCGCCATCTAGTAACGCCCAGGCGTAGCCAACGCTGAGCACAGGCCGCGCACGGATCAGCTCATCTGGCAATGCTTTTGCCCAGCCAAGCCACATTGCGGATTGCATATTGATGTCCATTGCTGACCATGCCAGTTCGATCAGACCCGCCGCGCGCTCGAAGTCCTTGGCGGCAAGTGCATGGCGGATGGCATCGGACGGCAGGCCGCTCTGCTCGTACCACGAGCTTGCCCGCCGGTGCAGGCTGGATACCTGATTGGACTGTTCCTCTATTAAGCGCGCCTGCAAGACATCGGCAAAGAGGTGGTGATAACGATACCATTGGCGCTTGTCATCGAGCGGAACGACGAACAGATTGCCGCGCTCCAAGGCATCCAGCATTCCTCCGCCATCCTCTCGCCCGGTGACGGCATTGCAGAGGGGACCGCTTAGCCTGTCGAGAATCGCGGTCTGCAGCAAGAAGCTGCGCACACGTTCTGGATGGCGCTGAAGAACCTCTTCGACCAGATAGTCCAGCACAAAACGGTGGCTGCCGGTAAAAGCGTGGATAAAACTGGCGGTGTCTGAGCGCCCCTGCATGGAGAGTGCTGCCAATTGCAGGCCGGCAATCCAGCCTTCGGTGCGGGCTTCCAGTGCGGCGATGTTTTCGGTTGAGAGGTTCAGGCCCATCATCTGGTTGAGAAATTCAGCTGCTTCGGCAGGGGTAAAACGCAAGTTCGCGGCGCGCAGTTCGGTCACTTGGCCCCGGGCGCGCAACCGGGCCAGGGGTAGATGCGGATCCTCACGAGTGGCAATGACCAGGTGCATCTGCGGCGGCAGGTGCTCGAGCAGAAAGGCGAGGGCATTGTCAACCGGTTTGGCATCAATAACGTGGTAGTCGTCGAGGACGAGGACGAAACTGTCCGGGATGGTGGTGATCTCATTGAGCAGGGCCGTCAGAATCGATTCGGTTGGCGGTGGCTGCGGGGATTGGAGCACACCTAACACGCCTTCTCCAATATTCGCCGCGATCGTCTGCAAAACAGCGACGAGATAAGTCAGAAAGCGTGTGAGGTCGCTATCCCCTTCGTCCAGCGACAGCCAGGCGGCCGGTCGCCCGCAATCGGCGAGCCACTCGCTGACCAGCGTGGTCTTACCAAAGCCGGCGGGGGCAGAGATTAGGGTCAGTTTGCCGTGGAGACCCTCATTCAACCGCTCGATCAGGCGCGGGCGGAGGACCGCCCTGGGCCGAGGCGGAGGGATATAGAGCTTGGTCGCTAGAACTGGCGTGGACATAGATCAATTATGGAAACGACCGCTCCCTGCCGTCAACTGCAGCACGCAGCCGCCAAGCTTCGTCGACGTGGCAAGAGCGCTCGCTCGCCCGTCCCGGCAGTATTGCAACCCGATCGTCCTCGCCCAGGAATGGCGAAATATGCTGGCTGAGGGGAAGTGCGTTTCTCGGGCCGACCCCGCGCGCAAGCTGGGGTCTCCCGCGCCCGCGTCACTCAGGTTCTGGGGCTGCTTGAGCTGGCGCCGGAGATCAAGGTCACCATCGCCCCGCTGGGCGACTCGTTGCCTCGGCCAATCGTCACTGAGCGAATGCTACGTGGGCTGGTCAAGTTCTCAGTCGAAGAACAGAGGTGCGTGCTGCAAGACGCCTGCATCCAGGGCGATGGCAGCGGAGGCACCGCCGGTCGTGGTGTGCGAATCGGTGACCGCGATTAGCAGCTCCGGCCGGATCAAGCGGCGGTCACGGAATACCTGGTACTTGATGTCGCCGTCGAAGGTCGCGTTGGCGAGGCCGTGCTGGGCGGCAAAGGCGCGCAGGCGGCGCTCGACGAATGCGGCTGAACCGATCCGTCCGTCTGTGATGGGCGATGAGATCCCGGCCGAAGCCGCATTGTTCAGCTTGCTCGGAAGTGAAATAGCCTTGCTGCTCCGCAGTGGTCTCGAAGAATTGGGCGTGGTTGGGTCGGGAGTAGACAGTGTCACCCATAACTCAAGGCACACTTGAGCTATGGGTGACATCAGCTCCCCGAGGAGGATTCGAACCTACAACCTAGCGGTTAACAGCCGCCCGCTCTACCGTTGAGCTGTCGAGAGTGCCTGGCGAGGCAAACCTACGCGCTCTTGGGCAGCCTGGCGGTCAGCAGCTCGAAGGAGAGACTGTCCAAACCTTCGTGCCCCACCTTCTCGCTGGCGTCCAGCACCTCCAGGCCGATCAGGTTGCCCTCGGCATCCAGGTCAGCCGTCACCCCATCGGCGACGTCAACTGCCCGCACCGGCTCGGCCTCTCGCAGTTGAATGTACACAGCGTCCACTTCAGGGTCGTAGGTTATCTTCATCGGCCCCTCCTTCCGGGCTTCCGATCCATGGGCGTCACGGTAACCACTACTGTGGCCTTGGCCTCCTCCGCGTATGTTACTCGAAGCCATGACTTCCCGAACTGCTTCCACGCATTCTTGCGACCGCGGTAACTGGGGGTCACGTCCTCCGGTTTCTCCAGAGCCATCCGCACGTCGGCCTCGGCGATCTTCCAGAGTCGCATCCGGTTGCGGGCGTGGCGGGAGAAGCGCAGTGGCGGCAACTGGCTGGTCATCTACCGATACGCCTCTCCCACGTGCGCCACCACCTGGCCGGTCTGCGCCAGCACCTCGGCTTCCGCTAGCGTCTCCCGTGCCCGCTCTAACCGGTATCGGATGAGGATATCCCGCTCCTTGGTCACAGAGTGACGCCCTCCCGGGTCACATTCTGGTGGAACGGCATGGCCTGGAAGAGACGGCTGGACCAGTCCTCCTTGCTGTGCACGATGACGCTGAGAACCGCGTCGGTCTCTAGTTGGAGGTCGGAAAGCCGGCGGGAAACAGCCTTTTCTGGCCGGGTATCCACTGGGCCATCCACCAGGACGAGGATATTCCAGTCGGAGTCGGGCACAGCGTCCACACGAGCGCGGGAGCCATAGAGGATGACCTGTGCCGTCGGCTCGACCTCATGAACCGCGGAGCGGATGCTGTTGGGAATCGCTCGCACTTGGCGGATAACTGTACGACGGGCCATCTGATCCTCCAAGGCACAGTGTACCATGCCGTGGCTCTCTTGATGAGTACGTTCTCGGAAGACACAAATGAGCACCCCGAAGGGTGCTCCTAGAGGGCTCCCCGAGCAGGATTCGAACCTACAACCTAGCGGTTAACAGCCGCCCGCTCTACCGTTGAGCTATCGGGGATTGAGTTGTCAGTGCCGAAGGGGGGGGTCGAACCCCCACGGGTGTCGCCACCCAACGGTTTTTGAGACCGTCGCGTCTGCCGATTCCGCCACTTCGGCGCAGCGCGGGCAGACCGCTCGTCTACCCCTTTCCACCTCGGCCAAGAGATATTATACCGAACCCGCTTCGAAAGGGTCAAGCGCCGCGAAGCCCGGGATCATCGCAGCAGAGTGTGAAACAGCCTCGGCCCTGAAGGGCCGGGCTAACCGCCTTGGCCTAGCCGTAGTCAACCCGGCCGTTCACGGCCGAGACATCACCCAAGACCGCGATGAGCCGAAGCCCGACGATGGCCGGCAGAGACGCCGGCCACTACAGACCCTCCGCTGGGCGTCGGAGAGGCTACTGCTGCTTCCGCTTCATCAGCCCCATCACCATGTCCAGGATCTGGGTGAAGAAGTTCCCCTGAGGCTGCGGCTTCGGCTCGAACCGAAGCACCACTACCCCCAGCTTGCTCAGCTCCTGAGCCTGGTCGCTCTGCTCCGGCTGGCCGATGTCCCACTGGGTCGGCGCCGGATCCACCTTCCCGTAATCCTGATACACCTTGGCCCAAACGCTGTTGGGTGGCTGCCGGCTGCTCAGCATCACCGTGTCGCTGGCCCGCTGGTATGTCCGGACGGTCCCGTCTTTGTAATAGTAGACCCGGATCAGAGGAGGCATGCCGCTGAGATCCGTCTGGTCGCCGACGGCATCGTCGATCCGGAAGAGGGGTTGGGCTTCCGGACCGGCCGGTAACCAGTAGATATCCATCCCGCTGTCGGTCTTCCCCCCGGACTTGGCGCTTTCCCTCAATTCCTGCAGGTCGTCCAGGTGCTGCCGGGTCAGGTCCACCGTCGCCGTGTCGGCGCTGCTCTTGATCAGGTCCTTGGCACGGGTCAACTGGAGGAAGTCCGGCTTGAAGTTGGGGTCTCCCGCGCCGTAGATGGCCTGGGCCAGGGCCTCCGGCTTGAAATCGGCCATCTGGTTGATCTTGATCTCGGCCTTGTTAGGGTTCCCTGCCGGCATCAGCCGGTACAGCAGGGGGCTCTTCGGGTCGGTGTAGGTGATCAGGGTGTCGCCCCGCAGCGACCGGTACTCGATGGTGCTTCCCCGATTCCGCCATTGAGTGGTGACCAGGGTGCCGGCCGGCACGAAGAAATCGAAGCTGTCGCCGGGCTGGATGTCCTCGGGAGGACGGCCGGGGAAGGTGCGCTTGTAGCCGTCCATGACGATGCTCACGGCCTGCTCGGTGGGGACCAGGGGCATCGACTCGGAGGCGACGGCGAAGAAGGTGCCGCCCCACCCCAGGGTCACCAGGTAGTGGTCGCTGTTGTCGGGCCCGTCGCGGCCCAGAAGGGTGATGCTGAAGGTTGGATCCGAGGTCCAGCCGTCGGGAGGAACCGGATCGGCCAGGACCGGCGTCGACACCAGAACCACCGACAGCAGCGCCACCGCCACCGTCAGGAGGGACAACCCTTTTCCAGTCTTGACCACCGCCACGTCCTATCTGAAGAACAGGGCACCCCTCCTGCCATCCGTAGGGGCGCCGAGAGCCTCTCGCGGCCGCCCTTCGCGGCCCCTTCAGCCACCGCATCGCAAGAGGAAAACGCAGGGTGTGTGCCAGTGCAAGGGTAAGTAGCAACTGGTACTACTTGGGTGTTGCCGGATGGCCCGTGCCAGGGTATATTGAGCCGCACGCTGGCAAAGTGTGACCAGGAGGTGACACGGGAATGCATCACTTGGCCCGCGCCGCAGGGCGTGGCGTCCCCAGAGGCCAGAGCACGGTGGAGTTCGCCCTAAGCGTTCCGCTGCTGCTCCTGTTGCTGTTTGGGGTCGTCGACCTGGGCCGGGTCTTCCAGGCCTACGTAACGGTCTATCACGCCGCGCGCGAGGGCGCCCGCTATGCCAGCACGGGCCGCCAGGAGTTGGTGAACGGGAGCTACCTGTCCCGCGCCGAGTCTGTCCAGCTGGTAACCAGGGAGGCCATGGCGGGGCTGCCCCTCTATCCCTCTCCCGACACCGTCAACGCCACCACCAACGGCTGGTACAGCATCCGGATCACCCCCCAGAACGCGGGTCAGCCAGGGGAGTACGAGGAGATCGAGGTCTCCTACAGTGTGGTCCCGGTGACCCCGGCGCTCAGCCGTGTAGCCCCATACTTCCTGGTTTCCGGCAAGCAGCGGGTCATCAACGAGTACTTCGGCGCCGTGCCGAAGCTGGACAGGGCCAACCTGCCGTCCACCCCCTTGCCGCTGCCGACCTTCACCCCGGCGCCGACTCCGTCACCAACGCCCACGCCCACCGTCCCGCCGACGTCCACGCCCACACCAGAGCCGACCTCGACGCCGACGGCCACTCCGACCTCGTGAACGGCGTGAGAGAGGGAGGAGCATCGGCGATGGCGTGGTGGAGAAGGAGGCCGTGGAGGCAGACTGGCGGAAGGGCCCCTGGGGAGGGAGGCCAATCCCTGGTGGAGCTGGCGTTGATGCTGCCCTTCCTGCTGGGGCTCGTCCTGATCACCATCGAGGGCGGATACCTGTTCAGGGCCCACACCGCCCTGGTGAATGCCACCTGGGTGGGCGCGCGCTTCGCCCTCGACGGCGGGTCGGATTCCGACGTCGTGCTGGCCATTCAAAACAACAGTTCCGGGGTTTCCATAGTCGAAGGTCGGGCAGACATCTACATCGTCCGCGGGACGACCGATTCTGCCGGCAACATCGCATCCTGGACCCCCTCTCCCAGGGTTTTCGGCACCGGCGCGGCCCAACCCCGCACTACCCAGGCAGACGTGCAGGCGGGGATCAACAGCTGGCCAACCGCTGCCAACATCGGCTTCGTCCTGGTCGAGGTGGATTACCAGTACGAAGGGGTGACTGGCGCCCTGCCCGTGTCGCTACCGCTGAAGGGCTACGCCATAGTCCGGCGACTGTAGCGTCTCCGAGAAGGAAGGATTCCCTTGAAAGAGCGCTGCATGCCCGGCCCCACGGCGCGCTCCACCGGCTCTGGTGAGAGGGGGCAGGCGTTGGTGCTGGTGGCCCTGGCCCTGGTTCCCATCCTGATGATGGTGGGGCTGGCCGTGGATCTGGGTCTGCTCTTCTCACACAAAGCGCGGCTTCAGAGGGCGGTGGATGCCTCCGCCCTTTCCGCCGCCGAGTCCTACTACGAGTCTACCGATGGCTCCCAGGCCACCCTGACCGCCAAACAGTTTCTGGCGGCCAACACCCTGGGCTACTCCCCGGCCATCAACCCCACGATCACGCTGGACCCGGACCAGAGCCAGATCACCGTGCGAGCTACCCAGGCTGTCAAGACCAACTTCATGTCGATCTGGCCGGGACTCTCCAGCGTGAATCTTTCGGCTGAGGCGGTCGCTGTACTGGATTCCTACGCTGAGATCCCCATCAAGCCGGCCGGAGACTTCGGGAAGGTGCAGCAGGTCAATCCTTCCGTCTTCGGTCCCTCGGGCGTCTACAGCTACGGCGATGCCTACAGCCCCACCAGCAGCCCGGATCACGCCAAGCTGCCCTACGGCTATCTCTTCCGGATCAACGTGCCTTCCGACTACCCTTCGGTCACCGGCAGCAATCAGGTGGCGGTGGAGCTATTCGACCCGGACTGCTACAACAGCAACACCAATGTCACCTCATCGCACCCTCGCCAGAACGCCTATCTGGTGCTGAACGGCATCGACAACGGCTGGCACCGGTTCTATCGGGTCGACGAGATCCGCGGCCCCAACGGCGAGCAGTCCTACAACACCTCCTGGATCACCCAGACCCAGTACACCCTGTGGCACTTCCGCACCGATCTGATCAACCTGAACCCCTTCGCCGATCCAGCCACCATCGCCACCACGGGCAGCTACATCGCTCAGGCCACCTACGGCAACAGTTCTACCAGCGACCTGAAATGGGTGACTCCCTCCGGCTTCGTCCTCGATCTGAACGATGCCCGATGGACCAGGGACCCCGTGGACAACAGCTGGAACTTCTACCTCTACGTGCAGTCCATCTCCGGCTCCAGCGAGAACGGCTTCGACATCCGCACCGGCCCGCCGGGCCAGAACGAGGAGTCCGACGTCAACGACCAGAAGTACCACAGCTGGAACTCCGGCGGCTCCATGGTGTTTGCCCGCAGGGCCTACCCTATGAACCTGGCCATGCAGACTAGCTTCTACGTCAATCTCACCCAGGTGCCCGAGAGTGCGGCCGGCATGACCCTGATAGCGCGGCACTTCGACAACGACGATAGCAACACCGACGTCCCCTACTACATGGAGGACAAGTGGGGCAACCTGGTGCTGATGGCCACCGGCAAGCTTTCGGGTAATGGGACGTGGGGCACCGACGATGCCATCATCATCCCCACCAGGGGGACGGCCGAGTACGACCAGTTTTTCGACGCTACCCATGGGTCGGCCTGGCTGAAGGCCCGCTACGTCGCCAACATCGCCCAGGACACCAGCGTGTGGGAGTTGCTGTACATTCGTCCGAGACTGCTCCGTTGACCCTCCCTTCTCTTCAGACTCGACCCGACCTGTGCTAGGATAGGGCCGGGTGCAACAATCCTAACGGTTCTGCCGGCGATGCCTCGGAGACCGAAGAGTGCGGAGGGTGCTTCACAGTGAACGTGACGGTATACACGACGCCCACCTGACCCTGGTGCACCAGGACGAAAGAGTTTCTTTCGCAAATGGGCGTTCAGTACAGAGAAGTTGACGTAACGCGGGACCCGGTGGCCGCGGCCGAGATGGTGCGCAAGTCGGGGCAGCAGGGGGTACCGGTTACCATAGTGGACGACCAGGTGGTGGTGGGGTTCGATCCCCGGCGGCTGGAGGCTCTGGTCGCCACGACGGCCCAGAAGCGGCCCTCCCTGGGGCTCAGCATCGCCGACGCCAGCCGGATGGCGATGAAGGCCGGCGCCGTGCCGATCTTCGGGGCCTACGTCGGTAGGGTTGCCGCCAGCTCTCCGGGGGAACGGGCGGGGCTGCGCCCGGGCGACATAATCACCGAGGCCAACTTCCGGCCGATCAGCAATGCGGCAGATCTGGAGAAGATGCTGGAGGGGCTCACCGCAGGGTCTCGCCTGTCGCTGGTGGTTTCCCGGGGCGATAAGGTGGTGAGGATCCAGGTGCTACTGTAGCGACCGAAAGGGTCTGCCCACCCAGGATTCGGTAGGTTCACAGGGGCGAAGGGGGTAGGGGCGTCGCTGGTCGCCCCTACGCTCTCCGTGACGATTCCGGCGCGGTCAGCCCCCTCGACGCCTTCGCCCCCCCGGGGCGGGCTGGCCGGGGGTGGCGAGAACGAAACGCAACTCCCCCGGAGGAGACTTCCTCCAGGTTAGCTTGAATCCCTTCTGCTTTGCAGCTAGGCTGAGCCTGCGCTTCTCCGTTCGCTGGCTTTCGTTGGGCCCAAGCGAGATCTCTCCCCCAACGCCCCCTTGCTTTGTGATATCGTCGATAATATTCAGATAGGGCGTTAGGTCCATGATCGCCGGAGCCCGTGCTGCGCTTAGATCGCCCTCTGTCAACACCTTACTAAGCTTGGGCATGGCTCATCTCCATCGACCGTTTGTAATCAGCATCATATAGGACCGCAACAAGGGAATGCAAGGGGTATCTGGTGTCGAGTTTGATTGCTTCTTTTGCCAAATGTGGCCCCGAGGATGAGGGTTCTTTACGGTCTGAATAGTCCCGAAAACTGCTGGACAAGAGACTGAAGATGGAGATCAACCTCCACCTTGACACACTTGGAAGATGGATGGTAACCTCGGCTCCCGAGCTTATTTTGTCAAGGGGATAAATGAATCTCTCCCTTCGTGGCCGCAGCGGCGCCGGTTTCCCGAACGTCAGGAACCACAACACCTCCCTGGTGCTTCGGCTCTTCCTCCGCCATGGGACGCTCACCCGGGCAGCTCTCACCCGCCTCACGGGCCTCTCGGCTACCACCATCACCAACCTGGTGGCGGACCTGTTGGAAGACGGCCTCCTGGCCGAACTGGGCCCCGAGGTCGATCCGGGGCGGAGCGGTGCCGGACGCCCCCCGGTGGCGGTGCGGCTGGTTCCCGAGCGGCGACTCGCCCTGGGTGTCCAGTTCGGCATTGGGGTGGTGAACGTGGGGCTGGTGGACCTCCTGGGGCATTCCGGCCCCGTCGTTCGGGTGCCTCACGCCCTGGACGAGCCCCCATCGGCGCTGATCCGGCGGGTGGCCGAGGCAGCCGGCTCCCTGCTGGCCTCAGAAACGGGGCTGAGAGAGCGAGTGGTCGGGGTCGGGGTGGGCGCTTCGGGGCTGGTGGACGTGCGCCGGGGGGTCAACCGGATCGCCTCTCGCCTGGGATGGAGGGACGTGCCCCTGGGGCCGGCGCTGGCCGGGCAACTGGGGATGCGGGTGTGGGTGGACAACAACGCCCGAGCCATGGCGCTGGCTGAGACCCTCTTCGGTGCCGGCCGGGATGCGGGCTCCCTGGTCTTCATGTACGTGGGGCGCGGTTTGGGCTGCGGCCTGGTCTTTGATGGGCGGCTGTTCCACGGCAGCACCTATGGGGCTGGAGAGGTGGGGCACATGACCATCGTGCCCTCGGGAGGGCGGCCCTGCCACTGTGGCAACACCGGGTGCTTGGAGACCCTGGCGTCCCGGGATGCCCTGGCGCTGGTCGCCGGTGAGTTGGGCATTCCGGCTCTGGGGGGTGGAGTCCCGACGGCCGACGACCTGGTGGCCGCCGCGCGGACCGGCGACGAGGCGGCTCGCGGGGCGCTGGTGGAGGCGGCCGGCCACCTGGGTGTTGGGGTGGCTGCCCTGGTGAACGTCCTGAATCCCGAGTTGATAGTGCTGGGAGGGCTGGCGGTTGACGCCGCCGACCTGATGCTTCCGGCCGTTCTGGAGACGGTGCAGAAGCGCGCCTTCCCCTTCCTGGGCAGCAGCGTACGGATCGAGACCACCTCTCTCGGGCCCGACGTGGGTCTGATCGGCGCGGCGGCCCTGGCCCTGGACGGCTTCTACAGCGATCCCCTGGGGACCGACAGAGCCGGCACGGGCACCGCCCCGGAGGCCGGTATCGCGCCGGCATAGCCCGGTTTGGTCCTCTCTCCTCCGCGCCGGGGATCCTTCTCCTGGCATGACCGTTGCTTCTTTTCGCCATCTCGGCATTCTCACCATCTAGGATTGGTGGAACGATGGCGCAACAGAACCCCCGGTTTCGCGACGGCGAACGGCCAGACCTGGGAAGGAACCGTGGACTCACGGCCAGATACCTGGATCGCACTCGACTCCGAAGGCTGTCCCGCAGGCCTCAGAGCAGCCTCGGGTGGAAGTTCTTCTTTGTTTTCGGCGCTTCCCTGATGGGCGCGGGAATCCTGCTGCTGATGGCAGGGATCGGCTCCGTCTTCGCCACTTACACCACGGATTTGCCCCCGGTGAACGAGCTATCCAAGGAGTTCTCTTTCAAGACGACCCAGATCCTGGATCGCAACGGGACGCTGCTGTACCAGATAGACGACGAGAACGGAGGGCGAAGGTTTCCCGTCCCCCTGGGTAACGTTTCCCCCTTCCTTATCGATGCCACTATCGCGACCGAGGACAAGGACTTCTACTCCAACGCGGGAGTCGACCCCATAGGGATTGCCAGGGCCGTGTGGCAGAACGTAGTTCAGGGGCAGCTGGTTCAGGGAGCCAGCACCATCACCCAACAGCTGGCCAGGAACGTCCTGATCGACCGGGAGGAGCGGGAGCAGAAGACTTACATCCGGAAGATCCAGGAGGCGGCCCTCGCCTTCAAGATCTCTCAGCTGTACTCCAAGGATCAGGTCCTGGAGATGTATCTGAACCAGGTCTACTACGGGCACCTCTCCTACGGGATCGAGGCGGCGGCCAGGACCTACTTCGGCAAGCCCGCCAAGGATCTGGATCTGGCCGAGGCATCCATGCTGGCCGGCCTTCCCCAGGCTCCCAGCCAGTATGACCCGATCATCAACCTTCAGGCCGCCAGGGACCGGCAATCCCACGTGCTCAGCCGCATGGTGGACCAGAGGTACATCACCCAGGAGCAGGCGGATTGGGCCAAGCAGGAGCAGCTCAACCTGCGCGTCGACGCGAAGGAGCCTTTCGAGGCGCCTCACTTCGTCATGTACGTGCGGCAGTTGCTGGAGCAGAAGTATGGTGCCAACGTGGTGTACCGGCTGGGACTGAAGGTCACCACCACCCTGGATCTGCGGATGAACAAGATCGCGGAGAACTCCATCGATGCCCACATGGAGAACCTGCGGACCCAGAACGCCAACAACGCGGGGCTGGTGGCCCTCGACCCCAGGACGGGCCAGATCATGGCCATGGTCGGCAGCCGAGACTACTACGACGACAGCATCGCGGGCGAGGTGAACATGGCCACCTCCCCCAGGCAGCCGGGCTCCACCATCAAGCCCATCGAGTACGTCACGGCCTTCATGAGAGGTTGGGGACCGGAGACCATCATCACCGACGAGCCTACCGTTTTCCCCAACACGCAGTCTTATCTGCCGCCCTACACTCCCCACAACTTCGACTTCAAGTTCGATGGGGCGATGACGGTGCGATACGCCCTGGCCAACTCCAAGAACATCCCAGCTCTCAAGGCGCTGATGTTTGCCACCATCCCCGAGTTTCTGAAGGTGGCCGAGGGCTTCGGGATCCACCTGGACAGGCCGGAAGTGTACGGGCTCAGCCTGGGTCTTGGGGCAGGGTCGGTGAGCCTGCTCAACATGGTGGGAGCCTACGCCGCCCTGGACAACTACGGCGTCTACCATGCGCCGATAGCCATCCTTAAGATAGAGGACTGGCAGGGAAACGTCC
>JAJZQR010000410.1 GCA_021806765.1 Chloroflexota bacterium
CGTGAGCATCGCCATGGGCAGCGGGAGCCCCGCCGCCCGTGCCGTGGCCGACATCATCCTGCTCAACGACGCCTTCGACGTGCTTCCGAGGGCGCTGAGCGAGGGGCGTCGCATCATCAACGGTATGCTGCTCCTGGTCAAGCTATTCCTGATCCGAGACGCAGCTGCCATCGAATTGATCCTGATCGCCAGCTTCGTCGGCGCTCCTTTCCCGCTCTTGCCACCCCACGCCGCTTTGATCGCCCTCCTCACCGTAGGGATACCTGCTCTGCTGGTGGTGGCGTGGGCCAGCCCGGCTGCACCGCGCGAGGAATCCCTCGGCACGATAGCCATAGCCGTCTTGCAGATCGGCACCACGAGCGCGCTGGCCATCCTGACCGTGTTTTTCCTGGCCCTCATGGGCTTCGGTGCGGAGGCCGCGCAGGCCCGCACGGCAGCCGTCACGGCGGCGGTAATCAGCGGGGCCCTGGTCCTCATCCTCTTCCGCTATCCCCTGGATGCCCCCCTCTCCCTGCTCCTTTCCGACCGTCGCTTCGTAGCCCTGGCAGCCGGGATCATCGTGGTCTATCTCCCCGGGCTTTACTGGCCAACCTGGCAGTACTACTTCGAGCTGGAGCCGCTCTACCCGTTCGGTTGGGCGGTGATCCTGCCGATCGTGCTCGCCTGGTTCGGCGCTCTCCGGCTCGTGGCTCGATATCGAGTCATCGAGCGATTGTTTTCGTAGGGCGGTTTCGGCGGCACGGGCCTTGCTGCCCCAGTTATCAGTAGAGCTATAGGCCGCTCCTTATCTCGCTCGCCTGCTTTACTCACTGTGAGACGGTCGCTCCTGCCGGGCGCCAGCAGCCGCAGCCACTAGCTGACAAGGGCAGAAAGGAAGGGGAAATGGCGAGAGAGCAGAACAGGGTGACGTTAATCAAGAAGATCCTGGTGCCCACCGACGGCTCGCCCGCCTCACTAAGTGCCGCCAGATACGCCGCTGAGCTGGCCAGAGCCTTCGGAGCCGAGGTGACGCTTCTTCACGTGGTGGAAGTGCCGCGCATCGCCAACTATTTCCTGAAGAAGCCCAACACGGAGCTGCGGAAGGAATTCACAGACGCCGGCAAGGCCATCCTGGCAATGACGCAGAAGACCTTCCTGGATGTGGGTGTCTCCGTGAACATCGAGTTGCAGGAGGGGCGGGCGGGGGACGTAATCGTGCTCATGGCCCTCCAGGGCGAGTACGACCTCATCGTCATGGGTAGCCGAGGGCTCGAGCCGTCGGAAAGCGTCCTGCTGGGGAGCGTGAGCGATCACGTGGCTCACTACGCTCCCTGCCCCGTGCTCATTGTCAGACGCGGGATGGTCGCGCCGGTTCGAAGGGCTCGGGGGGTCTAGCTGACACCGGTCAGCATCGCCTCAGCGGCCCGAGGGCTTCGTCCAACTCGGTCTCGCTTCGCCTGTTGGTCCGACTTTTGCAAGGAACCAGGTAGAGGTAGCCCCGGCAACTGGATGGGGCAAGTCAAAACCGTTCGCTGTCCAACGATGACCTTCCCGCCCACTGCAGCCAACCCTGGCTGGGGACCGGCTACGGAGAGCTGAGACGCTGCCGGAAGGCTAGCGGGTTCTGGATCGAGGAGATCTGAGTTGAGGCTCGATCTCCCGAGACTCGGGACTGATGTTTTTCGGGGGTAACCTGGTATGTTCGACTCTCGACCGGTTGGGGCCTCTGGATCGACGGAGCTGTCACTGCGGGGATTGTCCGGGAGGATTCTCGGGTACCTCCTCGACGTGGGCTGCTGGGTTCTTGGCTACCAGATCAGGGTTCGATGTCGGGAGAACTACACCCAGTCGCCCTCGACCCTGGTGGTATACAACCACCGTCGGGACGCCGACACTCCCATCATCGGAAACGTTCTCTTTGGCCGTCACCATCTTCTGGCGAAGAACCCAAGACCCACGTTCATCGCCCGAGAAGACCTGTTTCGTACCCATTTTCTCTCGAACTACCTGGATTGCTGGCCATCGCCGGCGCGAGCCCTGGTTTCCCCCATAGGTCTCAAGCCCTTTCTGTGGGCCCTGCAGGCCTATCCTATGAGGAGGATCCAGGAACGGACGCTGGGTGAGGTGATGGAGGACGTGCTTCACCTCTTCGGGGACCTTCCCCTGGAGCAGGTGCTCAAGCCGGAGTGGGTAGAGCAGTTCGCCCGTTTGGCGCCCGGAGAGGAGTCCTCCCTCACCGTGCGAGGTGCCCTGCGCGACCAGTTCCGGCCCCTACTGCGTCAAGGGTTCGGCCTGACCAAGTTGACCCGAAATCGGTTCCGGGCCATCAAGCCTCACGAGCGGGCCGTTATCGACTCCCACCTGCAGCAGTTCGTCAAGCTGTTGGAGCAGGGCGAATCCCTCCAACTGGCCCCCGAGGGCGCGGTGTCGAAAGACGGTGGGTTTGCCCGTATACGGGCCGGTCTCCACGTACTGGTGAACCGCCCCAGGATTCTGGTGCGGGTACTGCCGGTGGGGATAACCTACGACTTCATGACCTGCAGCCGCTCCACGGTGTTCGTGAACGTTGGGCAGGAGATGACAGACCTGCGGGGACTGAAGCCGAGCGAGGCCTCCGCCCGGGTTGCCAGGGCGATCTGGGCCCAGTCGACCATAACGGCCAGCCAGCTGGCCAGCCAGCTGCTATCCACCATTCGAAACCAGGGTGGCACCACCGTAACCGAGGCAGAGTTGCTCCAGTACGTGGCCGACGAGGCGGAACGGTGGGCCGAGGATAGTCTGTACGTGGACCCCAGGTTGCTGGTGAAAGAGGAGCGGGAGAAGCGTATGGCAGAGTACATCGAGCACTGCGTGGGCTCCGGCGAGCTGATCCCGCGCACCATGGGGCGGTACAGCCTCCGCTCCCCCGACGGCAAGCCCTACCCGGCCTGGTGGGGAGACCCCAAGGGGCAGATCAACTACATCAACAACGAGATCACCACCTTGACCCGGATGGTGCGCAGCACCTAGCCCTGCATCTGGCGCTGTATCTCCCCCAGGGCCTGTCCTGCCGTGAGCACCGGCACCGAGGGGAAATCTCGCTTGAACTTGTCCATGATCAGCCCCGCCTTCAACGGGCGGGGAGCGGGCTGGCCCAACTCGGAAGTCTTGATCCGGTCGATCAAGCTCGGATCCAATCCGAAGAGATCAGCCTCCATAACGGCGAAGGCGTGCCGGTCCAGGATGGTGTCGCCCACGGTGTTGTAGACGCCGCCCCGATCGGAATCCAGGAGAGCAAGCAGCATCTGCGCCAGGTTATCTGCCAGGGTGGGGGAGCCGATTTGATCGTCCACCACCCGCACCCGCTCCCCACGACTCAGCTTGTCCGCCAGCCAGGCGACGAAGCTGGGCCGAACGTTAGGCGCATGACCGAACAGAACGGTGGTTCGGCCGATCACCCAATCAGAGCAGCGCTCCCGCACGGCCTTCTCGCTCTCCAGCTTGGTCAGGCCGTAGTGGCTGATCGGATGGGGGGGGTCCTCCTCGGTGTAGGGTCCGTTCTCTCCGTCGAACAGATACTCGGTCGAGACGTGGACCAATCGGGCATCGATCTCCCGACAGGCCGCGGCCACGTTGGCCGTCCCCTCCACGTTTACCCGCCACGAGAGGTCTCGCTGCGTCTCGCAGGCATCCACGGCGGTGAACGCCGCCGTGTGGATCACCGCCTCGGGCCTCAGGCGGGCCAGCAACTCGCGCACTACCCCCGCATCGGTTATGTCGAGCTGCAAGTAGGGAAACTCGCCCAGAAAGCGGTTGAGAGATTCCGGTTCCAGGGATACGGAGATAGGTTGCCGGCCTTCCGCCAGCAGCAACTGGATGGTCTTCGTCCCCAGCAAGCCGTTGCCCCCGGTGACCAATACCCTATCGTACACAGCCAAGACCTCATCTCCAGAGGAGTCTGTACGTCCGTCGATGGGCGGATGCTAATGGAGGAGTAAGGCTCTTGTCAAACCTCAGCCCTCTGGGGCTTACGCAGCGGGTGGGAGAAGGGGATCGAGGAGAGAGTAGGGGGATGTTGCCAGGAGAGGGGGCTTGGGCACGCTGGATTGGGGTTGGCGGG
>JAJZQR010000411.1 GCA_021806765.1 Chloroflexota bacterium
GGACTGAGGGGCAAGGTCGAGGCTGGCGGGCTGGAGCGCGCCGGCGGCTTGCCGGAAGGTGAGCTGGATATCGTCGCTGGATTCCACCACGGCTCCGCGGCTATCCTTGAGTCGCACGTATACCCGCTCGGTCCCCGGCTCGTCCTTCAGGACCCAGCTTCGCGACTTGGTGTAGGACTCCCAGGCGGCATCGGCGAAGTCCGGCCTGTTGCTCACCTCCATCAGGACCGCTTTCCCCACGCTGCCCCAGTCGGAGACCTCCTCCGATGTGATCGACAGGGTCACCATGGGCGAGTCTGTGGCATCGGCATCTCCGTCGATGACGACCGGCAGCACCCCCGGCCGCGCTCCAAAGTTCTGAACCCAGGTCTTCCGTCCGGTAGCGTCGGTGACGACACCCACCCCTAGCTCTCGATACTCGGGCTTCAGTATGTTGGCCCGATGTCCCTCGCTGTTCATCCAGGCCTTGACGGCATCTTCCGGTGTGGCGTAACCCTGGGCCAGATTCTCCCCAACGTAGCAGGCCCCCCAGCCATAGGAGGGGTACCCGTGGGCCTTCGCCCGATCCCACGGCTGGGTGCCCTCCTTGGAGGTGTGGGAGAAGTAGCGGCGGGCGACCAGATCCCCGGCGTAATCGGTGGCCGTGGTGGCCAGGAGGCCGTTCCATCGCAGGGCGGTCAGCCCGACCTTCGCCCGCTCGGCGTTGGTCAACTCCAGCACTCGCCAGGCCTGGGCGTCGGGCTTCTCGGGTGGTTTCGCGGGTGCGGCGAGGGCGTGAGACTTCTCGGGTGGGTTAGCGGGCGCGGCCAGGATGGGGGCTGCCTGAAGGAGTCCCAGAAGGAGTAGAGCGATCAGTGTGGTGGTGCGAAGGGCCCGAGGCATCGCAGGCCTCCAGAGTGGGATGGAAGAGATCTCACTCTGTATATCGGCTGCGAAGCCACTTTTCTTGAGGGGGTACCGAGGGCAGAATCGCTGAGTCAGGCCGGCGTAGGGCAGGTTTCTGTCCCCGCCCTACGCCGGGGGCAAGAGAGAAAGCCTGTAGCCGCAGGCTTTACGCCTGCGCGGTCCACGTGGTGAAGCTGCGCTCTTCCGAACGTGGCTACGCGCACCCGTAAAGGGTGCGGCTACAAGCCGATGAATAATCCGATCTAAGCCCGGGAGGTGGCCGGCAAGGCTTCCGCTGCCCAACCGAGCCCCAGTTCGGTCAGGTGGGCCCGGGTCGGCACACCCTGCTCCGTCCAACCCGCCATCTGGTAGAAGGTCACGACCGCCTGCCGCAGCCGAGCCTCATCCACTCCCACCCCCGCCAGGGGGCCGCCGGCGAACTTCCCCAGGATCCGCTTCGGCAGGGTGTCGTCCTCGCTGGTGAAGCCCTCTCGCAGGTTGAACAACCTCGCCATGGTTGCCGACTTTCTCCCCACGTTGTGGACCTCCAGGAAGGTGGAGTTCCACCCGGTGATGGCGTTGATCACCTCGGTGATCTTCTCCGGCGTCCAGCGTACCATGACGCAGGTGACGAAGCTGTTCACGGCGTACCGCCACAGCCCATCGTAGTAGAACACCCTCACCTTCTTCTCGCTGAGGTCGCCGGCCGGAATGGGGTCCAGCACCCCCATGGACTTCAGCCGGTCCAGGTCCATGCCGGGCTTGACGAACATGGTGTCGTGGATGTTGTGGACGTGGTCGGCTCCGGTGGGCGAGACGGCGTAACCGAGCCCCAGACCGGCCTTCAGGCGAGGCTCATGGAGGGGAAGCTCCTCCCCCTTGACGTGCATGGCGTACTCCTTGGCCTCGCCTCCTATCTGTTCGGCCGCTCGCTTCACCCCTTCGGCCAGGAGGTCTCCCAGCCCCTGCCGTCGAGCGATGGCCTCCACCATCTGGACCATCGCCTCGGCGTTTCCGAAGCGGAGGTCGATCCCGTCGGTGTCGGATCTGGTGAGGAGACCTTTCTCGAAGCACTCCATGGCGAAGGCGATGGACAGCCCCGTGGAGATGGTGTCGATACCGTAGGCGTTGCACAGCTCGTTGCCCTTGGCGATGGCGGCCAGGTTATCGACCCCGCAGCAGGAGCCCAGAGCCCCTATGGTCTCGTACTCGGGCCCTCCATAGACGGGATCCACGTTCCAGGGGGCATCTACCCGAACCTCCCGCTTGCACTGGACGGGGCAGGCGAAGCAACTCCCCCGCTTGATCAGGATGGTGTCCCTCAGGGTCTCACCGCTGATCTTCTCGGCCCCCTCGAAGGCCCCCTCCCGGAAGTTCCGCGTGGGTAGCCCGCCGGCTATGCTGAGAGGCATTACGTTATTGGCCGTTCCCGTGTCGTGGAGCCCCGTGCCCCAGTCCTTCCAGCTCTGAGCCATCCACTGGGAAAGTTCTCGCACCCTATCGGGGCGAGCCAGGGCGGGCATCTGGTGTCCCCGCACGGCGATGGCCTTCAGCCTCTTGGAGCCCATCACGGCCCCCATGCCCGTTCTCCCGGCGGCGTCCCTGAGGTCGTTGATGATGCAGGCGTAGCGGACCAGCTTCTCTCCAGCAGGGCCGATGGCCGAGATCCTCAGGTGGCGCTCCCCTACCTCCTGCCGCAGGATCGCTTCCGTATCCCCGGTGGTCTTGCCCCAGAGGTGGGCGGCATCCTTCAGCTCCGCCTTCCCGTCCAGGATCAGCAGGTAGACCGGCCTCTCCGACTGACCTTCAACGATGATGGCGTCGAAGCCGGCGTGCTTCAGTTCGGCTCCGAAGAAGCCGCCACTCTGGGCATCGCCGAAGGCGCCGGTCAGGGGCGACTTGGCCCCGACAGTGTGGCGGCCGCTGCCGGCCAGCGGGACGCCGGTGACGGGGCCGGTGGCGAAGATCAGCTTGTTGTCCGGCCCCAGGGGATCTATGCCCGGCTTCAATTCCCTCAGGAGGTAGTAGGCGACGAGGCTGGTTCCTCCGAAATAGCTGCGGTAGATGTCCTCCTCCGGCTCCTCGGTGGAGATCTCCCCGCTGGACAGGTTCACCCGCAGAATCTTCCCGTTGTATCCGTAAGGCATCCCTTTCTTTTCCTCCTGATGGGTGGTTAGCCGGTCCACACCCGTTGCCTGGCGAGGGTGGCAGGACTGCCCAAGGGTACCACAGAGGCTTCCTGCGGTGCAGAGGCGGAGAAGGGTCAGGGATTGGGCTGACGCCGGTCGGGCAGGACGAAGAGGGAGGGCCAATGGTGGGACTCGAAGGCCCAGTTCAGCAGGAGGGTCCCATCCGCTACCGCCCCGTCCCCCGATTGCATGAAGGCCACGTAAACCCGGTGGCCGTTCTCGACGGCGGTGCCCACCAGACATCTGCCCGCCCTGGGGGTGTCGCCGGTCTTCACCCCATCGGCCCCCGGGTAGGCGGTGATCAGATCGTTCACGTTTCGGATGGTGCGGGTCCCATCCGGGGCGTGCAGCTGGTAGCTCCTGGTGGCCACGATCTCCCGGAACAGGGGGTACTGCATGGCGTAGCGGGCCAGGGTCACCATGTCGGCTGGGCAGGAGTACTGGCCGCCGACGTCGAAACCGTCGGCGTTGGCGAAGTGGGTCCCGCCCAGCCCCAGCCAGGCCGCCTTCTGGTTCATCATCTTCGCGAATGCCTCGTCGCTGCCGGCCACATGTCGGCCGATGGCTACCGCCGCGTCGTTGCCCGAGAGCAGCAGCATGCCGTACAGCAGTTCCCGGAGACTCCACTGGCTGTTGACCTTCAGCCCCAACACCATGCTGCCCTCGAAGGCTGCCTGGTCCACGTCCACCTTGACCCGGTCGGATAGCCCCCCGTGCTCGATCGCCAGGACCGCCGTCATGATCTTCGTGAGGCTGGCCGGCGCTATGGGGACGAAGGCGTTTCGCTGGTACAGGATGGCGCCCGTTTCCCCGTCCACCACGATGAAGTGGTCGGTGGACGGGTCGGGATCCGGGGATTCGGGCTTGCGGGATGGAGGCATACCCCGGTTCACCAGGGGGGGCATGATGGGGCTGGGCGGGGGTTTGACGGCTCTGGGGTCGGGTGCAGGTTGGCCCTGGGGGGCCGGAGCGCTCGTCGGGCTCGGGGTGGGAGCGGGCCCC
>JAJZQR010000412.1 GCA_021806765.1 Chloroflexota bacterium
GATCTAAAGACAGGCGAGGTCTACAGTCTCGAGCAGATCTTGGAGCCTGGAATCCCCTACTGGGCCGGACACCCTCCCACAGTTATCGCTCCCTACGTTCGCCACGGAGACATGCCGGAGATTGCCCCCGCCTCGATAGGCAACGAGATCACCACCATCCCGATGCACGGTTGCACTCACATCGATGCCCTCTGCCACATCGGGAAATGGGTAGATGGCGAGGTACTCCTGCGTGGCGGCATCAAGGTCCGGGATGTGATGACCAACCGCGGGTACTCCGTCATGGCGGCGGAGAATTTCCCGCCGGTCGTTCTGCGAGGCGTCCTGCTCGACGTCGCTGCGGACAAGGGCGTGGAGGTTCTACCCGACAGCTACGGCATCACCGCCGCCGACCTCGAGCACTGCGCCAAGGCGCAGGGGGTGGAGATACGGGAGCGCAGCGCCGTGCTGATCCGTACCGGTTTCTCCAAGTACTGGCGCACCGACAACCCCCGCTTCTCCAACCATGGGGCTGGGCCTAACTTGAACGCGGCTCGCTACCTGGCCGAACGGAAGATCGCCGCCATGGGCTCGGACACCGAGGCCGTGGAGCAGTGGCCAGCGCCCGAGGGCGAGGAGCCTCTTCCCGTTCACACCTTCATGATTTACGAGCAGGGCATTCCCCATATTGAGAGCCTCTATCTGGATCGTCTAGCAGAAGACCGGGTGTACGAATTCGTGTTCATCGCCCTGCCCCTGAGGATTAGAGGGGCCACCGGTTCGCAGATCCATCCCATCGCTATAGCCTGAGCCACGGCAATGAAGCCCGGCACCGAGTTGACGCCGTCATCCTTTACCACAGACAGAGCGGTGTAGCCCACCAGCCGACGTCGAAAAGCGGAACTCAGTTCCCTGTCCCAGGGAAAGCCTACCCAGTGCATGGCGGCTTGCCACCTGTCGGCAGACGTGCCTGTAGTGCGTCGTACTTCGCACCTCAAGAAAAAGGGGGACAGTCATGCGAGCAGCAGTCTGGTTCGGAAAGCGAAACACCAAGGTAGTAGATGTGCCGGACGCCCCGAGCCCGGGCCCTGGAGAGGTGAAGATCAAGATTGGCTGGGTGGGTGTGTGCGGGACCGACCTCCACGAGTTCGCGGCTGGACCGATCTTCATGCCGGTGACGCCGCACCCCTTGACCGGCAAATCGGCGCCCCTAATCCAGGGCCACGAGTTCGCTGGCGTCATCGTGGAGGTGGGCGAGGGCGTGGACAACTTCAAGCCTGGCGACCGAGTGACTGGAGACTCGGCCACCTGGTGCGGGGAGTGTTGGGCCTGCCAGCGTCACGAGTACAGCCTCTGCGAGAAGGCCGCCTTCCTAGGCCTCGGGCGCGACGGCGTCTTTGCGGAGTACGCCACCATCCCGGCTGCTCCGGTTTACCACATTCCGGATAACCTCTCCTTGCAGAAGGCATCCTTCTGTGAGCCTACGGCCGTAGCCCTCCACGCCCTGAGGAAGGGGCGGATGATGCCCGGCGAGAACGTGATGATGATCAGCGCCGGCAACCAGGGGCTGTTGACCTATCAGATCCTCAAGCATTCGGCGGCCAACCAGGTGTTCGTGGTGGCGCGCAAGGGTATGAGGGCGGAGGTGGCGCGAAGCTTGGGCGCCACGGTGCTCGATCCCACCGAGATCGACGTGGTGGCCGAGGTGAAGAGGCGGACGGATGGGATAGGCGTCGACCTGGCCATAGAGGCGGCAGGGCAGCCGGAGACGGTGAAGATGGCCTTTATGGCTACCCGGACCCTGGGACGGGTGGTGCAGGTCGGCTTCTTCGAGCACCCGGTGACCCTGGAGTTGAACGAGCTGCTGGCGTTCCAGGAGAGGGAGTGGATCGGGCTGCTCAACAATGGAGGGGAGTTCCCCCAGGCGATCCAACTGCTGGCGGACGGCAGGGTTGATCCGACACCCCTGATCAGCAACCGTATATCCCTGGAGGAGGTGGTGGAGAAGGGATTTGTGGAGTGCATCGAGAACAAGCGTGCCAACGTCAAGGTGATAGTCAACTGCAACCCCGATCTGTGGGACGCCTAGAAAGGGCTCCCCGATAAGAACGTCGCAGGATGTGCCCCGAGCCGGAGGAGGTCAAGGAGGGTGGGCTCGGAGACAAGAGGCTTAGGGTTCCCGGAAGCACCCGAAGAAGGAGGTGAGACGAACAACAGTCCAACGGCGCCGTCTCAAAGACGATATCCCGGGTTACCAAGGTTCCTGTCCAAGTTTCGGCGTACTCCTAATGTTCGTGAACAAAGGAGAGGATATCCATGAGGGACCGGAAGCGTTTGTTCGCACTGTTTGTCTCCGCGATTGCGGCCGTTACCCTGCTAGCAGCGTGCCAATCGGCACCGCCGCCTGCACCCACGTCGGCTCCCAAGCCGGCCGCCGAGCCCACCAAGGCGCCCGCCGCTGCTCCTGCGGCTCCAACCTCTGCACCGGCAGCAGCCCCAACCATCGCTCCCGCCGCCGCTGCTCCTGCGAAGAAGCAGATGAAGATGGGCGTGGTGCAGATGACCCAGGACATCCAGGTCCAGGTGGCCATGAAGGAAGGCATCGAGGAGCAGGCCAAGAAGATGGGCGTCGAGTTGACCCTCTTCGACGGCATGCAGAAGGTTGAGCGTCAGATCTCCGCTATGGAGAACATGATCGCTCAGAAGGTAGACGCGATCATCCTGAACCCTGCCGACGCCGCCGGCATCATCCCCGCCGTCGAAGCGGCCAACAAGGCCAACATCCCGGTCATCACCTTCGACACTGATGCTAAGGGTGGCAAGCGGGCGGTATTCGTCGAGTCCGACAACCACCGCTTCGGTCAGTTGATCGGTGAGTATCTGGTGTGGAAGCTGAAGGGCAAGGGGAACATCGGCGTCATCGACTGGCCGTATGTGACTGCGGTCACTGATCGCGACGATTCCTTCAACGCGGTCGTCCGCAACTTCCCGGACATGAAGGTCGTGCAGACCGAGATGGGCGCCACCCGAGAGAAGGGGATGACTGCGGCTGAGAACATCCTGCAGGCCCATCAAGATCTGAACGCCTTCTACGCGATCAACGATCCCGGCGCTTTGGGCGCCTATCAGGCGATCAAGGCGCGTGGTCTTGACGGGAAGGTGGTCATCGCCACCGGCGACGGCGACATGGAGTCCGTCAAGCTGATCCGGGACGCCAACACGTCGATGAAGTACAATTCTGCCCAGTTCGGCAAGGAGATTGGACGCCAGGCGCTGATGGCTGCCTACCAGACGGTGCTGGGCCAGCAGGTCATCAAGCACGTGCTGATCCCGGTGATGCCGATCACCATCGAGAACGCCAACAAGTACCAGGGTTGGAGCAACGACGTGCCCGAGGATCTGACCCCGGCCTGGTACAACACGCCCGAGTGGAAGGAGCTCTCCGCCAAGATCAAGTAGCCTCCCCGACTTAGGGTGCCTGTCTCCTCCAGGGAGGTCGCGGACGGTAGGGGCCTGCTGCCCGCGACCTCCGGGGACAGGGGATCGAAGCGGGCGCGGCCGTTCGGCCAATGCGCGGCTCATCAATAGTACGCACCCAGCTAGGGGGTTGCCGTTATGTTGCAGATCAGGGGCCTGACGAAGGCCTATCCAGGGACCGTGGCTCTGAACGGCGTGGACTTCGACGCCTACGACGGCATGGTCAACGTGGTCGTTGGCGAGAACGGCGCCGGCAAGTCGACGCTGGTGAAGATCGTGGCAGGGGCCGTCCAGAAGGACTCAGGCACCATGTCGATCGATGGCCAGAGTATCGAGATCCACAATCCCCACAACGCTCAGCAGTTGGGCATCGCGGTCATTTACCAGGAGTTCAGCCTGCTCCCGGAGTTGAGCATCGCCGAGAACATCTTTCTCGGTCGGGAGCCGGTGAGCCGTTTGCCGGGGCTGCTCGACTTCAGGAAGCTGCATCGCCAGACCGATGAACTTGTCAACTCTATGGGATTGAATGTTCCTTCGACGACCCTCGTGCGCGATCTGAGCAACCCTCAGCGCCAGATGGTGGAGATCGCCAAGGCCCTCTCTCAGGGAGAGGG
>JAJZQR010000413.1 GCA_021806765.1 Chloroflexota bacterium
TCCCCTACGGCTTCTCTCACATAGAACTGCAGGTCTGCCGCATCAGTCTGCTTCAGCGTGGATAGGGCCACATCAATCCGGCTGAGGCCGTCTCGACTCGTACGCAGGCTCTGTCCGGCCGAGGCCCAGTCGTTTGCCTCTGCGATGGAAGATGCCCCCGAACTGGAATGAGCGTCGGGGACATCTACCGGAATCGCCAGCACCGCCCACAGGAGCGCTGCTCCCAGGGCTATCCATGCGGTCCAAAGGAACGACCTGCGCAGTTCCAGGGGCGAGACCTGCCCCCAGGGCGACGCGGGCAGGGTGGTCTCCGGCTGCGCCACCGCATCCTCCGGGAGCGCCTCCAACAGCTCGATCAACTGGCCCCGGAACCCGTCCAGGTCGGCGGGGGTAAGGGCGTATGCCCGATCGGCTGTGGCGATCACGATGGTCGCCGCGGGATCTCCGCCGGTGCCGAAGTACTTGACCGGCCCGATCTCCTCCGCCTCCACCGTCCCCACCTGGTGGCCTGGCCAGACGATGCCCCTGACCCGCACCCTCTTCCCCAGGGCCGTTCCGCGGTATATGGCCTGGATTCCGGCCAGCGGCACCGTCTCTCGCACCCAGAGCCAGGCTACGGTGAGCCCCCGCCCGTCCAGCCGGTACCGCAGCGAATGGGACCCGTAGGCGAGCAGCCCGGCCAGCATTGCCAGCAGCAGGGCCGCCAGCCCGACGAGGCTGGCCAGGAGGGTCTCGGCGTCCAGGGGGCGCGCCGCGGTATAGACCCGGGCGACGAACCAGACGATCAGGAAGATGGCGGCCGCAACCGGCCCTATCCACCGATGATTGCCTCGGGGACGCCACTCCCCGGTCTGGTCCTGATATTCGGGCTTCAGGGGCGCCGGCTTCGAGGTCTCCTCCTGTGTGGAGTCCGGCTCCTGGGCAGGGGTCTGCTGTTCATCTATAGGTGAGATGGCCGTCATCGCTTGGCTCCATATCTGGAATCCTTGGTGCTGAAGGTCGTTATTCGAATAGTTGGGTGGACAGAGGTATCTGCCTTGTAGTAACGACTTTAGTCGTTCGTGTCCTGTGGGCTACATAGCAACGAACGACTAAAGTCGTTACTACTCTATCTTCTACGGCCTGGAGTGTACCGCAGCCCCCACCGGCGCTACCGGCCGGAATTCCGGTACTATCCGGTGGAGAGCGGATCGAAGCAGCGCCTCCTCGTTGACGCCCATCGATAGCAGCGTCGAGAGCTCCTCCAGCCCCTCCTGCAGGTGATCCCCGTTGGAGGTTTGCAGGGAGGAGACGAAGATGCGGCTGTTCCGGGTGGAGAGTCGCTCCTCCGAGGCCGTGAACAGCTCCTCGTACAGCTTCTCGCCCGGCCGCAGCCCGGTGACCTTCACCTCCACGTCCCGGAAGGGTTCCAGCCCCGAGAGGCGGATCAGGTCGACCGCCAGATCGTAGATCTTGATCGGCTCCCCCATGTCCAGCACGAAGATCTCCCCACCCTGTCCCATGGCGGCGGCCTGGATGATCAGCTCGGAGGCCTCGGGGATGGTCATGAAGTAGCGGGTGATCTCACGATGGGTGACCGTGACCGGCCCGCCGGCCTCGATCTGCCGCTTGAACAGCGGAACCACGCTCCCCCGGCTCCCCAGGACGTTGCCGAACCTCACCGCTACGTAGCGCCGCCCCGTCCTGGCCGCGGTCTGCTTCAGTAGCAGTTCCGCGACCCGCTTGGTGGCGCCCATCACGCTGCTGGGGTTCACCGCCTTGTCGGTGGAGACCAGCACGAAGCCCTCGACGCCGATCTCTGCCGCGACCTCCAGAAGGTTCCTGGTGCCGAAGACGTTGGTGGCGATGGCCTCCGAGGGGTTGGCCTCCATCAGCGGGACGTGCTTGTGGGCCGCCGCATGAAACACGACGGAGGGCCGATACTCCCACATGAGAGCCTTGAGGCGTGGCATGTCCCTGACGTCCGCTATGATGGGCACCAGCTCGGTGCCCCGGAGGGTTCTGGGTTCTGGGTTCTGGGTTCTGAGTTCTGGGTTCTGAGTTCTGAGTGCTGGGTGCTGGGTGCTGAGTGCTGAGCGCTGAGCGCTCGGCCCCCAGTCCTCAGTCCTCAGTCCTGGCCTGCTGAGCAGCTCCTGGTGGACCTGGTAGATGCTGTTCTCGCCTCTACCCAGCAGCAGCAGCCGCGCCGGGTGGTAGTCCACGATCTGCCGGCACAGCTCCGAGCCGATGGACCCGCCGGCCCCAGTCACCATCACGGTGGCGTCTCTCAGGTAGCCGGCGATGGACTCCAGGTCCACGTTGGCCGGCTCCCGCCGCAGCAGGTCCTCCACCTGCACCGGCCGGATCTGGCTGAAGGAGACCCGTCCCGAGATCAGCTCGGCGATGCCGGGGACGGTCATCACGCCGACGCCGATCTGCTCGCAGGACTCCAGGATCTGCCGGATGATCGTTCCGGGGGCGGTCGGCATGGCCACGATGACGGCGTCGGCCTGCAGTTCCTGCACCGCTGCCCGCAGGTCGTTCCGGTTCCCGACCACCTTGATCCCGTGGATCAGCATCCCCCGCTTGTCGGGGTCGTCGTCGATAAAGCCCACCGGCTCCATGGCCAGCCGCGGGCGCACTCGCAGCTCCTTCGCCACGCCGGCGCCGGCATCCCCCGCGCCCACGATCAGCACCCGCTTCACGGTCCCGATCTGGGATTGATCCACCCTCTGCCCTGCCACCCACCTGCCGGCCTGGATCGTCCGCAGGGAGAAGCGGCTCCCGCCGAAGAGGGCCATGGAGAGCAGCCACTCGATCCCGACGATGGATCGCGGAAAGCCGTAAGCCGGTGCGTCGGGCCCCGTGTAGCTGAGGCCCAGCACCACGATCCCGAACAACATGGAGCCCACCGAGGTGGACAGGACGATGGCCTGCATCTCCTCGACGCTGGCGTAGCGCCAAAGCCGCTGGTACAGGTTGAAGCGGAGGTTGATGCCGATGCGCACGGCCAGCAGCGGCAACAGCAGCCAGGCGTAGCGGGCCAGGTAGGTGGGGAATGCCCTTTCGGGGACGTCGAGTCGCAGCCCAAAGGCCAGAACGAAGGCCAGGCCCACGCACACAAGATCTATGACCAGGAGGTGTCTTCCTCGCAAGGCCAGCTGCAGTCGCATCTTTTCCTTATCTCAGAGCTTCGAATGGGGCAGATCCGCAGATGACCAGGACCCTGAGACCCTATCTGTGACATCTGTGCAATCTGTGGACTTGTCGTGGTCCTCAACCCTTCGCTTCGACCCGCTTCACCAGGACGAGAATGCCGGCCAGCGGCAAGGAAGTCGCAAGGGCCAACGACCCTCCATCAAGGCCAAAGGCGAAGTGGGCAAGGGCTACCCCTGCCAGGAACAGGTCCGCACAGAGGTAGATGGAGGTTACCCTCAGATGGGACCAGCCCCTCCTGGTGAGCCGCTGATAAAGGTGCTGGCGGTGGGCCTCGAACCACCGCTCCCCCCGTGCTACCCTCAAGACTAATGTCACTGAGGTGTCGAAGATGAAAGGCGCCAGCAGTATCACCCAGAGAGCCAGTGGAATGGGCTGGCCGGCACCCTGATCGGATAGCACGGCGAGTCCGGCGAAGGTGTAGCCCAGAAAGGCGCTCCCCACGTCCCCCATGAAGACCCTGGCGGGTGGCCAGTTGTGGCAGAGGAACCCCAGCACCCCGCCGGTCAGGAGCCAGGCGTAGATTGCCAACGCCGGACTCCCCTGCCAGAGGGCCAGCAACCCCACCGCTGTGGCCGCCACCACCGCCTGCACGCCTGCGATGCCGTCGATGCCGTCCATGAAGTTGTAGGCATTGGTGAGGCCCACCACCCAGAAAAGGGTCACCGGGATCCCCAACCACCCGAGGTAGATCGACGGCCCGCCGGGCCATTGTAGCTCATGAAGGTACCCACCGCCAACGACCAGGACCGCCGCGGCGAGCAGGTAGGCCGCGAACCTGAGCCGCACGGGGAGTCCCCAGCGGTCGTCCGTCAGCCCCACGGCGGCCACCACGGCGCTTCCCAGCAGCAGCGCCTCCTCACCCGGGAGCAG
>JAJZQR010000414.1 GCA_021806765.1 Chloroflexota bacterium
GGTTATCTGCTGGTAGTCGGTTTCCCGCCGGAGGACGGGCAAGAGGTTGGCCAGAGGGTGTTGGGCCGCGAGGTCGATCTCGGGCTCTCGGTAGGCTCCCACGATCAACGCTCGTGATCTGACTGCGGAGCGTGCCACGTGCCGAAGGAGGCTCAGCGAGTCCCGATCGGCCCAATGGAGGTCGTCGATCATCAGGAGAAGGGGATTCCCTTTGGCCAAGGTCACAATACAGTTGATGACGGCGTCGTAGAGACGAACGCGCTCCTCGTCGGGGCCCAGAGGGGGCGCATCGGGTATGTCAGGCAGGGCGGCACGGATCTGGGGGATCAGCTTCGCCAGGGGTGAGGCGCCGCCGCCTATCGCTCGTTGGAGCCGTTCGGGGCCGGCCGAGCGGGCAAACTCGCCGATGGCCTCGACCCAAGGACCATAGGCAGGCTGCCAGTCGCCCTCGAAGCAGCAGCCCCAGAGGACGGCCGCGCCCTGCTGAGTAGCGTGTCTGGCAAGCTCACGGGCGATCCAGGTCTTGCCTATGCCCGCCTCGCCGGCCAGTATCGCCATACTCCCGTGACCCGCGACGGCGTTGTCCAACCTCCCCCGGAGGGTCTCCAACTCCCTCCGCCGGCCAACGAAAACCGAGGTGGCGGGTTGATGGCCTTGCGGACGCGAGGCGAGCAAGTTGCGGCCGCAACCGCTGCAAGCAGCGGCGTTGCCAGGATTGGTCTGGTCACAGGTGGGGCAAACAAACGGCATGATTTCACCATACCGGAAGATATGCACGGCGGAGACTAGACGGCTCGTCTCACGGAGAGCCACGATGAAGTAGCTATATCGTAGCACAAACGGTGTTGTCGCACCACAATTGAGTATTGTCTTGGCTAACACCGCAGCTAGAGGGCTGATGCCCGCTCGGTTAGCTCCGTTTTGCCCTCGCTGCCAGCTCCCTCGCCTTGGTCTCGCTTCTGGATACCACGGCCTCCTGGAAGGCGTCCCAGTTCACGGGCTCCCGGTAGTCCAGGTGGTACACCACGTTCCCCTGCTGGACCCGGCAGGGCCGGCCCAACTCGTTGAACAGCCGCGACAGGAAGGCCGGCTCCCAGACCTTGTTGGGGGAAGAGGCCCGGTCCAGCAGGTCCACGGTGGTCTTGTAGTAGTCCAGGAGGATCTCCCTCACGACCGGGTCCTGGCAGAAGAGGGCGCCGGGGGTGTAGAGAGGAGCGCCCGAGGAGTAGCTGGGGGGATAGGCGGAGTGCCGGCAGAAGGGGGCAACGAAGCCGTAGAGCGGCAGGGTCGAGGTGACCTCCAGCAGCTGGGCCAGGGAGGAGGAGGGGAGCACGATGTCGTCGTCCATGAAGCAGAGGTTTCTCCCCTTCAGTGCCTGCAGGATCCGGAGCCGGCCGGTGCTGAAGGCTCTATCCCGCTCTCGCAGGTATTCGTAGTTGCAGGGGATCTTCCGATCGATGGCGAGTCGCAGGGCGAAGGCCACGTCGTCCCGATTGATGACCGGTTTCTCGGAGGTGTCCACGATGTAGATGCGGATATCCTGAACCTGCTGCAGCAGCAGGCTGGAGAGGGTCATGCCCAGCGTCGGTTTGCCCCGGGTGAGTATTCCGATTTCGACCTCGGCCAAAGGAGTCTCCTTCCTGGTCCCGCGTTCCTGCACCAGCCTCCTGCCATCCTGCGCGCAGCGAGGTGGCTGCCCCCACATTGGCGCGGTGCCTGTGCGTGACCAAGCGTGACGGATGGACCGGGCCTGTTGGGCTGTATTCTCTGGTTGATGGCGGGCAGTTTAGCACTTTCCTGCGAAGCCACCAAGTTTGCCGGTGGGATTGGCCTATGTTATAATTCCGGCTGGCCGAATTACCGGAGGTGCGTCCCTTGCAGACCTATCTGAATATCGTGCAAATCATTATCTCGGCGGTGCTGATCGTGGTGGTGCTCCTCCAGAGTAAGGGCTCGGGTTTTGGCGGGTTCTTTGGCTCCGATGCGTCGGTCTATCGCAGCCGGCGAGGGGTGGAGCGCACCCTTTTCAACTTCACCATCGTCCTGGCAGTGCTGTTCGTGCTGATCAGCGTCTTCACGGTGAAGTTCTTCTCCTAGACTTTCGGCGACGGTTCTTACCTGAGTAGCCAATGCCCGGTCCCTTAGCGGGGCCGTTGCTTTTTCATGTCCCCACGTTCCCTGTCTCGCCGAGCCATCGGTTTCGGCGCGCGGGCAAGGAACAAGGACGTTCGATCCACCCCCGTAGACCTGCCACAGCGCGGGTCTACGTCCTCCGGCGGAGGTCAGTCCCTGCCGGATACCCCCCACGTACGTATACGGAGTGCTCAGATGGACCCGAAGGCACGTGATGGTGGGAAGAGGGGCTTGAAGCTACGCCCGCTGTTGGCCGCCGTTGCCCTGCTGGCGGTCCTCGTCCCGGCCGTCGCCAGCAGGTTCCCGCGCGAGGTCCCCATGACGACCGTTCCCGACACCGGCGGTGCCTACGTCGAGGCCGTGGTCGGGAATCCCAGCTACCTGAACCCTGTCCTGCTCCAGTTCAACCAGGTGGACCGGGACCTCTCCTCCCTGCTGTTCTCCGGGCTCACCCGCTTCGATGAGAACGGGCTGATCGTGCCGGACCTGGCGGAGCGATGGGAGATAGGTGATGGCGGCAAGAGCTATACCTTCCACCTCCGGAAGGACGTGCGCTGGCACGATCGCACCCCCTTTACCTCCGACGACGTGGTGTTCACCATCAAGGCTATGCAGGCCGACGACTTCCAGGGTAACCAGGAGGTGGCGGAGTTGTGGCGAAACGTCACAGTGGAGCAGTTGAGCGACTACGACGTGCGTTTCACCCTCAAAGAGCCTTTCGCTCCCTTCCTGGAATACACCACCGTGGGGATCCTGCCCCGCCACCTCTACTCCGAGACCGCCGGCAAGGCCATGCTGTCCAGCCCCTACAACCTTCGCCCCATCGGGACTGGCCCCTTCAAGCTGACGAAGATCACCGGTGAGGAGATCGTTCTGGAGCCCCACGCCGACTACTATGGACCGGCCCCGAAGCTGGCGCAGCTTCGCTTCCGCTTCTACCCAGACTACCCCAGTGCCCTCGCTGCCCTGGAGAAGGGCGAGGTGGATGCCCTCCCCTACCTGGATCCCCAGGATGTGGCGAGGCTGAAGGCCAACGACAAGCTGGCCGTCTATTCGACTCCGGACTACCTCAGGTACGCCATGCTGATCCTCAACGGCTCGACACCGGTCTTCCAGGATAAGGCCGTCCGGCGGGCGGTGGCCTACGCCATCAACAAGGACAGGATTATCCAGACGGTGATGGAGGGCCAGGCAGTTCCCGGCAAGGGAGCCATATCCCCCGGTTCTTGGGCCTTCGACCCCGAGGTGAAGAGCTACGAGTACGACCCCAAGAAGGCGGAGGGTCTGCTGGACTCGGCCGGCTGGCGCCGAACCGATGGGAACGGGGTGCGTCAGAAGGACGGGCAACAGCTATCCTTCGTGATCTTGACCAACGACAATAAGCGGCGGATCAAGGCGGGAGAGTTGGTGGCCGAGGACCTCCGGAAGGTGGGTTTCAAGAGCGAGGTGCAGGCTTTGCCCTGGTCGGACCTCCTCAAGGATTACATGGAGCCTCGCACCTTCGCGGGTGCTATCGCCGAGCAGTGGCTGCTGACAGCGGATCCCGATCTGTACAGTCTCTGGCACTCCAGCCAGATCGGCAACGGCGGGTTCAACTTCTCCGGTCTCGACAACGATCGGATCGATCAGTTGCTGGAGGAAGCGCGCCGCACTGTGGACAAGAACAGCCGAAAGGATATGTACTCGGAGTTCCAGCAGCTCTGGGCAGAGGAGGTTCCTGCCGTCATCCTCTATTATCCGGAGTTCAACTGGGCCGTGAGCCGTAACATCAAGGGCGTCAAGCTGTCGGCGCTGATCGACGGTAGCTCCCGCTTCCGCCACGTGGCCGGCTGGTACATCAAGACCAAGCAGGTGCCGGCCACGCCCGGGGCCCAGTGACGGGGCGCCCCGTCACCCTGTCTCCCCGTCACTTCCCGTAGCAGTGGA
>JAJZQR010000415.1 GCA_021806765.1 Chloroflexota bacterium
TCGTGAGCGATCCGCTCCATGCTGAAGATCTCGACGGTCACCCGATCGATGTCGGTTTCCTTGAGCTGCTTCAGCACCTCACCGGAAAGGTCAGTGCCCAGGGCAATCAGCAGGGCAGCCGCTTTCTGCCGCCCGCTCAGTCTTCGCATACCTGGAGGAGCCATCTACTTCTCGTCCAACCAAGACTTGACGATCTGAGCCACCAGCTTCGGCTCGCTTTGCGCTAACTGGGTCACATCCCGCAGCACCTGCGCGGGCCTCGGGTCCTCTTCCTTCGGTGCAGCTTTGATCGCCGCCACGGCCAAGGCGGCACCCTCGGGAAGTTGGGGTACGCCGTTCTTGCCCTTCTTGCCCTTCGCCTTTGGCGGAGCGTTGGGATCACGGGTGAGCCCCTTGATGAGAGACCGCACGAACAGCAGCACCACCAGCAGCGACACCACCACCAGAGCACCCTTGGCGACACCGGTGTACAGGTCCCGCTGGGCCGCCTCCTCGCTGGCCTTGTTCTGAGCCACCGAGGCCGACTGGTCAAAGGGCAAGCTGGCCACCACTACGGAATCGCCTCTGCCGGTGTCCAGTCCGGCGGCCGCCGTGACGGCCTTGGTGATGGTCGACGTGAGCGCGTCGTCCAGCTGTCCATCCAACAGCACCGACACCGACAGCCTCTTTACACTCCCAGGCGCCTTGACGGTCTTCTCCGTCAACTTGGAGATCTCGTAGTTGGTCGTGCTCTGCCGTCGCTCGTACTTAGGATCGGCCACGCCGCCCAGGGCAGTCACGGCCGTCGCAGTGGGCTGAGGCGTGACCTGGGCGCCTGGTGTGGGAACCGGTGTGACGCTCGGGCTCACGGGGCCTGCCGGAGTGCGGCTATCGATGGGGTAGGAGGGAAAGCCCGAATCCCCGAGGGGTGCGGACGACCGTTCCACCAGCTCTTGCGAGCTTCGCACCTGCGTCGGTTTGCCGGCGGGGGAGTAGGTTTCGCTGTTGGACTCGAACCGATCCCAGTCCAGGGTGGCGTTCACGCGAACCACGGCCTTGCGGGGACCGAGCACCTGCTCCAGCATCGCTTGAATATCCTGCTGAAGGGAGCGCTCGTAGCTCTTCTGGGCATCCTGTTGCGTGCTGCTAACACCGGCCGCCAGGAGAGAGGCGTCATCCTGTCCGGACAGCGTCACCCCGTCGCCGTCCAGGACGGTGACGTTCTCGGGCTTCAGCCCCTCGACACTTCGAGAGACGAGGTTGACGACACCCCGAACCTGCCGCGCATCCAATTCCTGTCCAGGCTTGAGCTGAAGAACCACGGAGGCAGTGGTCGGGTTCTGCTTTGCGGCAAACAGTTCGCTCTGGGGAAGGACGATGTGAACGCGAGCTTCCTGGACCTCAGAGAGGCTTCCGATGGTCCTGGCCAGCTCGCCCTCCAACCCTCGCTGGTAGTTCAACCTCTGAGCGAAGTCCGTTAGCCCGAAGTTCATCTTGTCGAACAGCTCGAAGCCCACGGCGCCACCCTTGGGGAGTCCCTGAGAGGCCAGCTGCAGACGGACGTCGTACACCTTGTCGGCAGGGACTTTGATCGTGGCCCCGCCGTCGGCGAGCTCATAGGGGATCTTCATCTCCTTCAGCTTGGCCACGATGGCCGCGGCGTCTGACTCTGCTAGCTTGGAGAAGACGGTGGAGTACTCGGTCTGCTGTGCCCAATTGGTGAGAAAGAAGATGGCTACCAGAGTAGCCGCAGCCACACCCACCAGACTGGCCCTTTGGACCAGCGAGAGCTTCCCCCACACCTGTGGACCTTCAGTTCTTAGCCGGGCTATCAGGTCGCCCACACGGACACTCCCCTAAGCAACAATCCTCGATTCCAGCTATCGCTAGACCTGCATTCGCATGACTTCCTGGTAGGCCTCGATCAACTTGTTCCTGACCTGGAGGGCGTATTGAAAGGAGAGCTGCGCCTCCTCCATGGCCAGAACCGCATCGTGGACCTCCACGTTCTTGCCGAGAGCCAGCTGGGTCGCCATCTGATCTGCGTTCCCCTGCTGCTGGTTTACCTCTTTAACGGCGTTGGCAAGTGCATCACCGAACTGGCTGTCCTTCGAGCTGACAGGTTTCTGTCGAGCCAGGTCGACAGGAAGAGGCGAGTAGCCAATAGAGGTAATCTGCATGCGTACCTCCTTGGGGCCAGAACCCGGCGGTGCCCGCTCAGGCCTTGCCCAGATCCAGGGCCTTCATGGCCATGCCCTTGAGGGCATTCAGGGCCGTAACGCTGGCCTCGTAGGCCCGCACCGCGGACATCATGTTGGTCATCTCCTGGACGAGGTCGATATCCGGATAGGCCACGTTGCCGTTCTCGTCAGCATCTGGGTGGCTGGGGTCGTTGACCCACCGAATACCGCCATCCGCCACCACCCCGGCCACTCGGACCCCGGCGGGACTAGCAGCACGCTCGCTGATGGGAAGGATGCCCGACCGGGAGGGAGCCGCGCTCAACACCACCTCGCGCCTCTTGTAGGGGCCGCCGTCGGGGCTGCGGGTGGTATTGACGTTGGCGATGTTGCTGGAGATCACGTCCATCCGTAGCCGCTGAGCGGTAAGAGCGGATGCCCCGATCCGGAGCGACGATGCAAAGCTCATGGCCGTTTCCTCTCAGCAGAGTGATCTAGTGGATGAGAATGCTACTGGGGAGGAAACGAGGGCTACATAGGGAATCTCCCTAATTGCGGGAGCGATTTCCCCTATTGCAGAGGGGGACCAGAGAGGCACGACAGCGGGGAAATGCGGGGGCGCAGGGGTGCGCGGCCGCGCACCCCTGCAACTGATCTAGTGGGCACCGTTCTCCCGAAGCGCCAACTGCATCTCGACAACCCCGTTCGGAGAATGAAACGGGAACACCAGCCTGTGCATATTTGGAGTCGAAATTACCGTCTTGCTTCCGAGGATCACCGCCGGAGGAGTGATGCCACAGTGATAACCCAACTCTGCCAGGGAGGTGACCGAAGAGCCGACCACTACGTTGCCCAGCTCGGCAATGCCGCTCTCGGCCACAGCGTCCATCTCCTGGAACTCTTGTCCCATCATGTGAGATACGAGAGACAACGCCGTACTGATCGACAGGCCGAAGATCACCATCCCCCGCAGGTCGCCGGTGACACCCACGAGGGCCGTCACGTCTTGCGTCGTGTAGTTGTCCTTCTGAGCCGATAACTGCCCAACTCCGACGGAGGTTCCCAACTCCGTGCTGAGCACCTGCCGGCCCGAGTTGACGAACCGTTCTATGACCTTTCCGTTCACGCTGTTAGCCTCCCTGTTGATGCCCCTTGAGCACCATCGCTGGCTCCACAACCAGCCCTGGCCAGGGGCAATAATAGCTATGCTTGAAAGCGATCATCACTGATTCGTGGACTTGCGATAGAAGGAAACACTCATGGTCTCGAGGCCGATCTCCCGGGATCGCGGAATGATCTCGGTACCTCCCACGAAAAGCACTCCGCCATCTACCAGGGAGTTGACGAACTTCCGATACAAGATGTCCTTGGCCTCCTCGGTGAAGTAGATCACCACATGCCGGCACAGGATCAGTTGGAGCCCCGACTCGAAAGGACTTTTCAGGAGATCGTGAACCTGGAACTGTACCCGGCGCTTGAGCCTATCCTTCACCCTGTAACCGAAGTCGTCACGTTCGAAGTACTTGGCGAGCCTGCGCTCGCTCACGTTCCGAACGTCTGCCGCGCTGTACCTGTCACCTCGCTCGGCCCTGGCCAGCGTGGTCCGATCGACGTCCGTTGCCAGCACGCTCCACCGCCCAAGGGGCGCAATCTCGTCCAGTAGAATCGCCAGGGAGTAGGGCTCTGCCCCATTGGAGCAGCCCGCGCTCCAGACCCGCAGCTCTCGTCCCCTCGTCATCAAGTCGGGGATCACCCGGGTCTCCAGGTAGTGAAACTTCTCCGGAATCCTGAAGAACTCCGAAACGTTTATGGTGAAGAAGTCCAGAAACTCCTGTAGCTTCGCCGGATGGTCCAGCAGTCTGGAGTACTCAAAAAGGCTG
>JAJZQR010000065.1 GCA_021806765.1 Chloroflexota bacterium
GTCTCCTTCTACTGCTTGACCTTCGATGGCCTTTCACCTGGGCCGGGGTCCGCAACGGCTGTGACTTCGCACAAATAGCCGGGAGGTACCCCCGGCTAGACTCATTCTATCGAAAAGGACCCGCAAAGACAAAGGCCGGTCGGCGGTATGCCTGACCGGCCTCAAAGGCAAAGGCGGGGGGCCATCCAGGCTCCCACACCCGCAGGGTCGAGCGGTGACGGTCCTGTTAGCGGAGGCTGTCCCGGCACTGCTTGCAGTAGGCAGCCATCCCCTTGCCCATGACCCGGACGGGGAACAGATCACCGACGGTCTCGATCTTCTTGTTGCAGCGAACGCAGCTGCGAGGCGCAGAGAGCCTCTGATTCGGATCGACGTCCTGCTTCAAACCCATTGCGCGCGCGATAGTCTTGCTGCTGGCGCCTGCCAAACTCTTCCCTCCGTGAGCAGCGTCTCTGTTATGGACGCATGAATGTGTTGGGGCTCACACCAGGTGCGCCCAGAAAAGGCGCGCAACTACCCTGCGCGCCGTACCGCCGAAGCGGAAATAAGGGCTTGGGAACGATCAGAGGCCACGAAAGGGGGCGACCGTCCTTAACCAAATCATATTATAGCAGAAAGGATTCCTACACCGCATCAACTTGGTATAGCGAATCTCGGCCCTGAAGGGCCGGGAGCATGGAGGTCTTACCCCGCCCTCTTCCGGGCCTTGGCCCGCTCCTCGATGGTCAGCAGCTTCTTTCGCAGCCGGATCGACTGGGGCGTGATCTCCAGCAGTTCGTCCGGGCCCACGAACTCCATCGACTCCTCCAGACTCATGTCCACCCTGGGCGTCAGCTTGATGGCGATGTCCGAGGTGGAGGAGCGGATGTTGGTCAGCTTCTTCTCCTTGCACACGTTGATCAGGGTGTCGGTAGGATAGCGGGCCTCCCCAACGATCATCCCCTCGTAGACCATCGTGACAGGATCGATGAAGGTGAACCCCCGCTCCTGGGCGTTGCTCAGCCCGTAGGTGGTGGCCACCCCGCTGTCCGTCGCCACCAGGGCCCCATTACGGGAGGAGATCAATTCCCCCCTCCACCGCTCGAAACCCGCCAGCTGGCTACCCATAATGCCGTCACCCCTGGTGGTGGTCAGGAAGGCGCTGCGGAAGCCGATCAGCCCCCGGGTCGGAATGCGGTACTCCAGCCGGACGTTGCCCGACCCGTCGTTGTGAAGGTTCGTCATGACCCCCAGCCGCTGGGCCAGATGCTCGGTCAGGGGACCGATGTACTGCTCGGTGGTGTCGATCACCAGATCCTCCACCGGCTCCATCACCACACCGTCCTCCTCGCGGGTGATCACCTCCGGCCGAGAAACCTGGAACTCGTACCCCTCCCGGCGCATGGTCTCCAGCAGGATCGCCAGGTGCAGCTCGCCGCGGCCCGACACCAGGAACTCGTCGGCGGCGTCCGAATCCTCCACTCGGAGGGCGATATTAGTCTCCAACTCCCGGTAGAGCCGCGACCTCAACTGGCGGGAGGTGGAGAACTTCCCTTCCTTCCCCGAGAAGGGGGATGTGTTGACCCCCAGGGTGATCTTGACCGTGGGCTCCTCGATCTCGATGCGAGGCAGCGAGTCCGGGGCGTCGGCACAGGCCACGGTATCGCCGATGTTCACCTCGTCCAGCCCGGTGATGATGACGATGTCGCCCGCCCGGGCCTCCTCCAGGGGAACCCTCTTCAGCCCCTCGAAGGCAAACAGCTGGCTCGCCCGCTGAGTCCACACCTGCCCCTGGGCATCGATGCGCACCAGGGGATCTCCGGCCCGCACCGCCCCCCGGGCTACCCGCCCGATAGCGGCGCGCCCACGGTACTCGTCGTAGCTGATGTTGGCCACCAGCATCTGGAAGCCGCCCGCCAGATCCACCTCCGGAGCCGGGATGGTCTCCAGGATGGTGTCGAAGAGGGGCACCAGGGTGGAGGATAGGGTGTCGGGATCTCGGCTGGCCCGGCCGTCCCGGGCGTTGGCGTAGATCACCTCGAAGTCCAGTTGATCGGCGTCGGTGGCCAGCTCCAGGAAGAGGTCCTGGATCGCACCCAGCACGTGGTCCGGCCTGGCGTTGGGTCGGTCCATCTTGTTGATCACGACCACCGGCTTCAGCTTCAGCTCCAGGGCCTTGCGCAGAACGAACTTGGTCTGAGGCATGGGACCATCCACGGCATCCACCAGCAGGAGGCATCCATCGGCCATGTTGAGCACCCGCTCCACCTCGCCGGAGAAGTCGGCGTGACCGGGGGTGTCGATGATGTTGATCTTGACGCCCCGGTAGTTGATGGCCGTATTCTTGGCCAGGATGGTGATACCCTTCTCCCGCTCCAGGGCGTTGGAGTCCAGGATCAGATCCCCCACTTCCTGATTGGGCCGGAAGGTGTTGCTCTGCTTCAGCAGCCCATCCACCAGGGTGGTCTTTCCATGGTCCACATGGGCGATGATGGCCACGTTGCGCAGGTCGGAGCGCACCGCTCTTGCGGTGTCTACACTGTTCTCAAGACTGGTTTCCAAAGGTTTCTTCCCATCCACCACACACGATTAGGGGCGACCCGGCGGGTCGCCCCATGGGTGCTTCATATCCTCAGCTAAGGAATTATACCTCACAAGAGCAGGGGAACGCCAGTTGTGACCATAATTTTCACAAGTTGCTCCGTCGGTCCGGCGCTATTGACGGGGCAAGGGGAAGGGCTTACCCTGTACAGGGCAGGTAAAGGTTACCTGATTGTATAATTAGACAAGTTAATCGTCCTCGGGAGCAGTCTTGCTCCGCCCCCCTGTCGGCTCCCGGATCCCCACGGCAGCGGCCGCCGGCAACCTTCGACCCGGTCGATGGCTTTCCAACGCCGCACTGCGGTCCGCAGTTGAGGTCGATTCCTTGAGGGGCCCGCTCACATCGGGTGCTCGCCATAGCCCCTGAATTACTTAGGAGGTGCCAGACAGAACAACAGCAAAGCTGGTGGTGCGTCGGGCCCACTGATAGGTCGGGCGCTCGATTTAGCTCCGGCCCAAGGCCCAGATGCGAGACGACACACCCAGCCACCGATACCCATCGATCTCTTGGAATCAACCCCTTATCAGCCACAATTGCTATAGGAGAAAGACGCATGACACGAAAGCAGGTGTTCGGCCTTTGCCTTTCCGCCGTCGCAGCCCTAGCAGTCACCGCAGCGGCTTGCTCGTCACCCGCAGCCCCCGCTCCTACCGCAGTCCCCAAGCAGGAGGCAACGAAGGCTCCCGCCGCCCAGTCTGCCCCCGCTGCCGCACCAACCGCAGCGGCAGCCCCCGCTAAGAAGGTCAACTTCCCGGAGAACGGTAAGTCCATCACCATCGTCGTTCCCTTCGCCGCTGGCGGCAGCACCGACATCGGCGCTCGCCTCCTCGCTGCAGGCATGGAGAAGGCACTGGGTGTACCGGTCCAGGTACAGAACAAGGGTGGCGCCGGTTCCCAGACGGGCCTCACCGACCTGGCCCGGTCCAAGCCCGACGGCTACACCATAGGCTTCGCCAACCTGCCCACCGCCAACCTGGTCTACACCGACCCGGAGCGGAAGGCCGTCTTCAGCGGCAAGGACTTCCAGCCGATCGGCGTTCAGGTGGTGGACCCCTCCGCCATCGGCGTCAAGGCCACCGGCCCCTACAAGACCCTTAAGGATCTGGTGGACACCGGCAAGGCCCAGCCCGAGAAGGTGAAGTTTGGATCCGACGGACCGATGACCGACGACGCCCTGGGCATCTTCCAGCTAGAGAAGGCCACGGGCGCCAAGTACGCCAACGTGGGCTTCGACGGCAGCGCCCCCAACCTGGCCGCCGTGATGGGCGACCACATCGACGCATCCTTCGGCCACGTGGGCGACTTCGTGGGTCCCTCCAAGGCGGGGCAGATCCGCGTGCTCGCCGTCGCCGATGCGGAGCGTAGCCCCTTCTTCCCCGACGTCCCGACCCTGAAGGAGGCAGGCTACAACATCTCCAACTCCTCCACCCGAACCCTGGTTGCGCCGGCCGGCGTTCCCAAGGATATCGTGGACACCCTCAGCGCGGCGATGAAGAAGGCGATGGACGAGCCGGATCACAAGACGAAGATGCAGGACGCCGGTCTCACCCTCCGCTACATGGATCCAACCCAGGCGGCGACCCTGTGGGGTCAGATGGACACCCTGGCCAAGCAGCTGGTGGATGCGTCCCGCACGAAGTAGCCTGGATCCCTGTGTTTGCGATAAGGGGTTCAGCCGAGGCTGAACCCCTTTCCATGCTCTCTCATCAACTTGCTGGAGGTCCATTCCTATGGAAGACACCGGACGTCGCTTCGACCCCACGAAGCTGGAGTCCTTTGCCATCGCCGCTCTGAAGAAGGTCGGCGTTCCCCAGGAGAACGCCGAGATGGTGGCCCGGTCGCTCCTGACGGCCAACCTGAGGGGGGTCGACACCCACGGCATCACCCGCCTGCCCATCTACATCGAGAGGGTGCAGGCCGGCCTGACCAACGGGCGAGCCCGGGGCGTGGTGCTCTCCGAGAGCGAGACCACGGGCGTCGTGGACGGGGAGAACGGCCTCGGCCAGGTAGTGGGCACCACCGGGATGCAGCTGGCCATCGCCAAGGCCCAGAAGGCGGGCACCGGCTTCGTGACCGTCCGCAACTCCACCCACTTCGGCACCGCCGCCTACTACGCCATGATGGCCCTGGGCCACGACATGATCGGGGTCTCCCTGACCAACTCCCCCTCCCTGATGGCACCCTGGGGGGGCAAGCGCCCCTTCTTCGGGACCAATCCCCTGGCCATCGCCGTGCCGGCGGGAGAGGAGAAGCCCTTCGTCCTGGACATGGCCACCAGCGTGGTCGCTCGAGGAGCCATCATCCTCGCCGCCAAGAAGGGGGAGCCTATACCTCCCACCTGGGCAATGAACGCGGACGGTGAGCCCACCACCAGCGCCAAGGAGGCCAACGAGGGCGGAGCCCTTCTGCCCCTGGGCGGCCACAAGGGCTTCGGCCTCGCCATGGCCATCGAGATACTGGTGGCTACCCTGGCGGGAGGCCCCTTCGGCCCCCACCTGGGCGAGCTGTACAACAACCCGGACAAGCCCCAGGGGGTGGGCCACTTCTTCGGGGCCATCCGGATCGACCGGTTCCGGCCAGTCAAGGAGTTCAAGGCCGAGATGGACGCCATGATCCGCGAGGTGAAGGACCAGCCTCTGGGCAAGGACTTCGACAGGATCCTGGTCGCCGGTGAGCCGGAGCACTTCACCGAGGCGGAGCGGCGCGAGAAGGGGGTACCCCTCAGCGACGCCGTCGTCAACGACCTGACCAAGCTGGGCAACAGCGTGGGCGTGCCCTTCGAGCTGTAAACAATAGGGGGTTCCATGTCGAGGAATCGAGGCTTCAGCCGGTGATGGTCCGGCTACGGCCTCGATTCCTCGATTGTTGTTTCGGCTGCTTGAGCCGCCGCTTCGCATGCAGTAAGCTGAACGTACCGCGCGTCTGTCATCGTAACCCTACCCATCCAACCCGAAGGAGTGTGGAGAGATGGATCTGAGTCGTAGCTACAGCTGGGAGATCCCAACACGGTTGATCTTCGGCCCCGGCAGCAGCCGGCAGGCCGGTGAGCAACTGAAGAGACTGGGGGGCAGCAAGGCCCTGGTCGTCACCGATCGAGGAGTGGAAGCGGCAGGGATCCTGGGCGGCCTCTTCGAGGGACTGAGCGCCGCCAACGTGTCCTATGCCCTGTACACAGGGGTGGAGCCCAACCCCAGCATCCGGTGCGTGGCGGAAGCGGCGGCGCTGTACGAGGCCGAGGGATGCGACTGCCTGCTGGGCGTGGGCGGTGGTAGCTCCATGGACACCGCCAAGGCGGCCGGCGCCATGATCGCCAATCCGGGCGTGGATCTGCGAGACATGGAGGGAACCGGCAAGGTCCCGAACCCCATCGCCCCCATGATCGCCGTCCCCACCACCTGCGGCACCGGCTCCGAGGTCACCGTAGCCGCGGTGATCACCGACACCGAGCGCCACTACAAGATCCCGATCCTCTCGCCCTTCCTGAGTCCCAAGGTCGCCCTGATCGACGGCAGCCTGGTGACCAGGCTGCCGGGTCCGGTAGTCGCCGCCACGGGCATGGACGCCCTGTGTCACGCCATCGAGTCCTACACCAACCTGAACACCAACCCCATCAGCGACGCCCTGGACGTCAAGGCGATCAGTCTCATCGCCGAGTGGATCAGGCCCGCCACGGCCAACGCCAACCTGGAGGCGATGTCCCACATGCTGCTGGCCGCCACCATGGCCGGCATGGGCTTCTCCAACACCCGACTTACCATCGTCCACTCCATGAGCCAGCCGGTAGGCGGCCACTACGGGGTACCGCACGGCGTCGCGAACGCCATCTTGCTGCCCCTGGTAATGGAGTTCAACCTGATCGGCAACCCCCACCGCTTCGCCGACGTGGCCAGGGCCATGGGCGAGGACACCACGGGCCTCACCCCCATGGAGGCGGCCCGACTCTCGGTCCAGGCGGTGCGGCAGCTGAGCAAAGACCTGGGGATCCCGGAGAGCTTCAAGCCCTTCGGGGTGAAGGAGGAGTCGATCCCCGCGCTGGTCGAAGACTCCATGAGGAGCGGCAACGTACCGGTGAACCCGGTGAGGGTAACCCGCGAGGCGCTGGCGGAGATCCTCCGGAAGTCGATGCAATAGAACGTAGTGCTGAGTGCTGGCGGTCGCCAGCACTCAGCACTCCTACCGGTCAGGCAGTGCTTTTCATCGAAAGCTGGATCCGGCCGCGGGCCAGGTCCACCCCCAGCACCCGCACCGTCACCACGTCCCCAACCCCCACCACCTCCAGAGGGTTCCGGACGAAGCGGTCGGCCATCTCGGAGACGTGCACCAGCCCGTCCTGCTTCACCCCGATGTCCACGAAGGCGCCGAAGTCCACCACGTTGCGCACCGTACCCTGGAGCAGCATCCCCTCCTTGAGATCCTCCATCTTCAGCACATCCTTTCGGAGGATCGGCTTCGGCAGGGAGTCGCGGGGGTCAATCCCCGGCTTCTCCAGATTGTCCAGGATGTCCTTCAGGGTGGGGGCACCGGTGCCCAACTCGGCGGCCAGCCCCTCCAGGGTGATCCCCTCGGTCTGCATCTGCTTCCGGAATCGGCTCACCCGCTGGGGGAGTCTCTCACCCTCCCGAGCCGGGGGCAGCCGGTCGATCAGCTTCCGGCACACCTGGTAGCTCTCAGGGTGGATGAAGGTATCGTCCAGGGAATTCTCCCCGCCGGGGATCTTCAAGAAGCCCGCCGCCTGGACGAAGGTGGCGGTCCCCAGACCAGAAACCTTCTTGAACTGCTCCCGGGAGGTGAAGGGGCCGTGCTCGTTGCGGTAGGCCACCAGATTCTCCGCCACCCGCCGGTTGATACCCGACACGTACTGGAGCAGGGAGACGGAGGCGGTGTTGGCGTCCACGCCGGCGAAGTTGACGCAGGAGACCACCACCCGATCCAGCTCCCGGGCCAGCTCCTTCTGGTCGACATCGTGCTGGTAGAGCCCCACCCCCACCGACTTGGGGTCGATCTTCACCAGCTCGGCCAGGGGGTCCTGGAGCCGTCGGGCGATGGAGACGTTGCCCCGCTGAGCGGCCTCCAGATCAGGGAACTCCTGGCGGGCCACCTCCGATGCCGAGTAAACGGAAGCGCCCGCCTCGTTCACGATGACGTAGGCCAGGTTCAGGTCGGTCTCGGAGATCGCCTCGGCCACCAGCGCCTCGGTCTCCCGGGAAGCGGTGCCGTTGCCGATGGAGATCACGTCGACTCCATGCCTCCGGGCCATGGCCAGGATCGTCTCCTTGGCCTCCTTCCACCGCTTCTGAGGCTCGTGGGGATAGATGGTGCCCCCCTCCAGGTGCTTGCCGGTGGCATCCACCACCGCCACCTTGCAACCGGTGCGGAAGCCGGGATCGATCCCCATCACCTTCTTGCCCCTCAGGGGCGGCTGGAGCAGCAGCCTCCGGAGGTTGGCGGCGAAGAGGGCGATGGCGTGGGCCTCGGCCTTCTCGGTGAGGGTCGACCGCACCTCCCGCTCGAGGGAGAGGGAGAGGAGCCGCTTGTAGCTGTCCTCCAGGACCATCTCCAGCTGTCCCGAGAAGATGGACCGGGGATTGGAGGGGTGGTGGCGGGAGAGAGCGGGCCTGGCCTTCTCGTAGGGCAGGTCCACGGCCGCCCGCACCACCTCCTCCTTCTCGGCCCGATTGATGGCCAGCACCCGGTGGGGCGGGACCTTCCCTGCCGGCTCGGTGAAGGAGTAGTACAGGGTGTACTTCCGGCCGGGGTCCTTGCCCTGGTCGGCCACGGTGGAGGTGAAGAGGGCCTCCCGGAAGAAGAGGTCCCGCAGGGCGCCCCGAACCTCGGCATCCTCGGAGACGACCTCCGCCACGATGTCCCGGGCCCCGCCGTAAACCTGCTCCAGGGTAGCCAGCCCCAACTCCTCGTTCAGGTAGGGGCGCCCCTGATCCTCCAGGGAGCCCTCCACCACCGTCTGGGCGGCGATCAGATCGGCCAGGGGCCCCAGCCCCTTCTCCCGGGCCACGCTGGCCCGGGTCTTCCGCTTGGGTCGGTAGGGGAGGTAGAGGTCCTCCAACTCGTGGAGGGCCTGGGCCTGCTGGATCTTCTCCGCCAGCTCGGGGGTCAGCTTCCCCTGCTCGTCGATTAGCCGGAGCACCTCCTGCCGGCGCTTCTCCAGACTGCGCAGATACTCCAGCCGGTCCTGGATCGCCTGCAGCTGCACCTCGTCCAGGCTGCCGGTGGCCTCCTTCCGGTAGCGGGCGATGAAGGGGATGGTATTGCCAGCGTCCAGCAGCTCGGCGGCGCTGGCTACCTGCCTGGCGGGGATGGATAGCTCGCCAGCAGTGCGGGCGATAATCTCGTCCATGAAGAACCCTCACGATGCGATCTGGGGGGCATTGTAGTACCGCGAGGGGTGGTTGCGCGAGATCGCCGCACCGGGGCTGCAGCAGGTCACCGACCGCCGGTCGCTTTCTTCCCATAGGCACCGAATCAAGAGCGCGGTAGATAGCGCCTCTCGGCGTATCTACCGCGCTATAAGGGAGGGAAAGAGGTCAAGCGCCGTATCCGGCTGCCGTCGCGTGGTCGGCGCCTCGGCTTCCGAGCCTCGCCCCGCGGCCCGGGCCCCTCGGTTCGACCAGGGCCCATTATGATGAAGTGGACCGCCATAGTCCAATACCGGCTTACAGAGGCTACCATGACGAAAGGGTTATGGTTCGCCGCGACCCCGCCAGCGGACCCACTTCACCACCTCCCACCAGGCGGGAGCCAGCAATCCCGCGGCAAGGGAAACGCCCCAGGCCCGAGCGGTGAGGGGTGCCAGGTGCAGGAGACCCTGGAAGAAAGGCACCGCGACCCCCAGGGTCAGCAACGCCAGGGCTCCCGCTGCCCAGAGCAGGTAAGGTCGGTTGGAGAGAAGTCCCAGCCGCAGGAGCGGCTGCCGCTCGGATCGCATGTGGGCCGCCAGCGCCAGGTGTCCCACCATCCAGGTGGCGAAGGCGGCCGTCTGGGCCTCCACCAGCCCCAGCCCCTGACTCAAGGCCCACAGGTAGGCGACCACCACAGCGGTCGCCAGGGACAACCCTCCAGCGAAGATGCCGAACTGCATCCCTCGGTCCATGAAAGGTTGCTTCGGACTGCGGGGCGGCCGCGCCATGACGTCCCCCTCGGGGTGCTCCGCGACGAAGGTGGTGGAGGCACCCAGATCCATGAACAGCTCCATAACGATGATCTGCACCGGCGCGAAGGGCACCGGCAGCTGGGCCAGAACGGCCACCAGGGAGCTGGCTATCAGGGCAACCTTGGCGGCCAGGTAGTAGCGGATTGCCTTGTGGAGGTTCTCGTAGAGCTTGCGTCCCTCCTGCACCGCCGAGGTCACGGTGGCCAGGTTGTCGTCCATCAGCACCAGGTCGGCCGCCTCCCGGGCCACGTCGGTCCCCGTCTGGCCCATGGCCACCCCGATGGCCGCCTCCCGCAGCGCCGGGGCGTCGTTCACCCCATCGCCCGTCACGGCGACCACCTCCCCCCGAGCCGCCAGCGCCTGCACCACCCGCAGCTTGTGCTCCGGCGCGATGCGGGCGAAGACGGACACCCGGTCCACCAGATCCCGGAGGTCCGCCTCGGAAAGCTGCTCCATCTCCCGACCCACCACCACCCGCTCGGCAGGGATCCCCACCTGGCCCGCAACGGCCCGGGCCGTCGCGGGATGGTCGCCAGTAAGCATCAGCACCCGCACCCCCGCACCCTGCAGGGCGGCCACGGCTTTGGAGGCCTCGGGCCGAGGAGGATCCTCCAGGCCGGCCAGGCCGACGAAGGTCAGCCGGCTCTCCAACTGATCGAGGGCTGAGGGCGGAGGACTGAGGACTGAGCCGGAAGCGCCGGCATCGCCATCGTCGAGTCTGCGCTCAGCGAGGGCCAGGACCCGCAGACCCTCCGCTGCCATCCCCTCGGCCACCGCCAGCAGTTCCCGCCGCCGCGACTCCTCCATCGGCACATCCGCCCCCACGAACTCCGAGGAGCAGACCGCCAGGACCACTTCCGGCGCGCCCTTCACGGCAACCCGTCGATCCCCCTCCTGCTGGTACACCACAGCCATCCTCTTGCGCCGGTCGTCGAAGGGCAACTCCTCCAGCACCGCCGCCTGCCGTCGCAACTCCCGGGGGGACAGGCCAATCTCCTGTGCTGCCGCCAGCAGTGCAACCTCCGTCGGATCGCCCAGGAAGCCGGTCTCCCCCTCCCGAGGAGGGAGTTGAGCATCGTTGGCCAGAACGCCCAGGGCCAGGAGCCGTCGAAGAGACGAGGACCGAAGGCCTATCTCGTAGGGCAGCGGCTCGTCCTCTGCCTCCCCACCGCCAGGGTTCCAGGCATCACCCCGTGGACCGGCCGGAGGACAGGTCCACGTCACTCCCGAAGGGAACGGGAACGATGTGCCCTCCACGAAGACCCTCGCCACCCGCATCCGGTTCTCGGTAAGGGGCCCGTCTTGTCGGTGCCGATGGCCGACACGCTGCCCAGGGTCTCGGCAGCCCTCAGCCGCTTCACCACAGCTTTCTCCTGACTGAGGCGGTAGGCTCCGATCCCCAGAACGATGGTGATCAGGATGGGTAGCTCCTCGGGGATGGTAGCGAAGGCCAGGGACAGGCCGGTCAGAAGCATCTGCTGCAGCGGTTGGTGGGCCAGCGCCACCCCCAGGAGGGGGACCAGCAGACTGAAGCCCAGGGCCAGCCACAGAAGCCAGCCCGACAGCTCCCTCATCTGCAGCTGGAGGGGAGTCCTCGGCTCCCGGGCAGCGCCGGTCAGGCCGGCCACCCGGCCCAACTCCGTGGCTCGGCCGGTGGCCACCACCACGCCGCGCCCCTTTCCGGCGAAGACCACGGTGCCGGCGTAGGCCATGTTTCGCCGGTCGCCCAGCTCGGTCGCTGGGGGCAGCACCGCCCCCGCCTCCTTCACCACCGGCGCCGACTCACCCGTCAGACTGGACTCGTCGATCCGCAGGGCCACGGTCTCCACCAGACGGAGGTCGGCGGGGACCCGGTCTCCCGCGTGGAGCAACACCAGGTCCCCCAGTACCAGAGCCAACGACGGTACCTGCGCCGCTCGACCACCTCGCAGGGCGGTGGCGGTGGGGCTGCTGAGGCTGCGCAGGGAGGCAATGGCCCGTTTGGCCCGCCCCTCGTTGATCACTTCCACTGCGGCCACGGTCAGGACGACGAAGAGGATGGTGACGGCGTCCCTCAGCTCACCCAGGACCCCATACAGGACGGCGACGCCGATCAGGAGGAGCACCAGCGGCTCGGTGAGGGCCTCCACCTCCTCCTCCCACCAGGGCTCGTGGCGCGGGGAGACCAGCTCGTTAGGCCCGAAGAGATGCAGGCGAGCGCCCGCCTGCTCGGTGGTGAGGCCACCATGGGGGTCGGCCTCCACCTCCAGGAGGGTCTCCTGAAGGGAAGCAGCGTGCCACGCGCGAGGCTGCGGCGGTGGGCCGGTGACGTCCAGGACGGAGTCCAGCGTAGGCACCTCCAGCGTGGAGTGGAGCGGGCAGCCGCACCATAATGATAAGGGGTGGGAGGTAGGGCCGCAACCCGTCCTTGCCCTGGACTCTCCCAGGGGTGTGTTGCGGTTGCGCCCAATCCAGAGACCTCTACCGTTTGATGAGGGGGGAGATCGAACGCCCCTCGGTCTACACCATCACCGGCCGGGATGGGGCAGGCAGTCCTGCCCCATCCCGGGTATTCTTGCAACCTCATACAAGAGGTGCTAAATTGATGAAGGGTGTCACGATCCCATGTTCACCGTAACCTGACGGACTGGAGGGTTTCATGCAAACCCTGGGGGGCAGGCATCGCCCTTCATGGCTGATCCTTGGCCTGTCGGTTTTCGTGGCGATCGTCGCCACGGCCGGCGCGGGAGTATACTTCGCTGCCCAAATACCCAGCCTTTCCGAGCAGCTACCGGCCAACAGCAGCCCCCTCGTGGTCACCCTCAGCAGACCGTCCAACGGTAGTTCCTACCCATCCAACAGCTTCATCCCGGTAGCGGCGAAAGCCGTGGCTGCCAGGCCGCTCAAGGCCCTCGAATTGTGGGCGGATGGAACCATGGTGGAGCGGAAGGAGGCTGCCCGGGATGCCGGCGGCAGTAGCCTCTTTGCCTCTTGGAGCTGGCAGCCATTACGGGAAGGTGACCATGCCTTGATGGCCCGGGCCGTCGACGTTACCGGCTCTGTTGGCGACTCCAACGTGGTGCGGCTGAAGGCCAGCAGACCGGTGGACGCCAGGGTATTGAACGCTGTCAGGGAGGGCGAGACCCTCACGGCAATAGCTGAGCGATCCGGGGTAGCCCTCGAGCAACTGTCAACCCTGAACCCCGAGGTGGCCCCCTCCGCTCCTCTCGCCTCGGGACAGACTGTCTTCGGCCCCCTGCCCCTGGTCGTTCCGACCCCTGAATCCACCGGCGGGTCAGCACCCTCCGCTCCAGCCGATCAGGCCCACCTGGTGGCAGAATCACCTCCCAGCGAACTCGCCCTCTGGATCAAGAAGAGAATAACGCCCCCCGCGGGTCGCCCTCAGCCCCCCACCCTTGCAGCCGTGAAGGAAGGATGCAACGTTCGTTTGCTGGTGAGCGATCGATCGAACGACGAGGATGGTTTCTTCGTCTACCGGCTTGCGCCCCAATCGAGCGGATTCCATCGGCTGGCGACCCTCGGGGCGAGCGGAGACGCGTCCCTGGCCTTTGTCGACGAGAAGCTCTCCGGCCAGCTTCAGTACTACGTCTCTTCGTTCAATGCCGCGGGCGAATCTGCCAGCAACCTGGTGGGGGTTAACATCGACGATCCGACCTGCGGCTCCACCCAATGGGGTGGGCCACATCCACCCAGCTTCCCGCTGGTGGTAGACAAGGGCAAGCTCATCGCCCCCGAGGCCCTGGACAAGGTCTACTACTATCTTTCGGTGGACGGAGAACCCTGGAGAAGAGTGCCGGCCGATCCCAACAGCTTCATCCCGCCAGAGGGTCTGTCGGATCCGTCGCAACCGGACGAGGCCGGCGCATCCCCGTCGGGCGGCGAACTCGCCGGGGAGACGGCGGGTGGCAGCCGACAGATCTTCGACCTGGCCTCCTACCTGGGCGACCTGGGGACTCAACCGTCGCAGCAAGGGCATTCCATCGCGGTAGAGGCGTGGGGATGGAGCGGAGGGCAGCTTCTCCTGCTGGGAGAGTTCACCAGGAAGGTGGAGATATCCCAGTTGGCCAAGCCCGGGCTCTGGCTGGCCAACCAGACCAAACTGAGCATCTGCATCCACCCCGGTGAATGCAGGGAGGGGCTGGGCTGGGCCGATCAGACGCTGGTCCCGTGGAGTCCCAACGAGGACCATGGGAGAGACCTGCTGTGGTCCACGGACAGTGCGGAGGCCACGGGTGCCCTGTGGCAGCTTTCCACCCTGCCTTTCGGATCCAACTTCGACCCATCGCCACCCGGACTGGTAGCCACTCGGGCTCTCACCGGCACGATGGGTCTTCTGAGCGTGGACTTTGGCAACCCGACCCAGGAGACAAATGGCGACTCCTCAGCTACTGGTGGGCCTGCCGCGATACCCACGAGGACCCAGCCGGCTACTCGCCCTCTATTAGAGGGGCTCGCGGCCGGTGGCGAGGATACCCTGGGCTTGATGGTGGACGGAGCGGGAGGCTTCCTCAATCCGGGAATGGCGGCGGTGTCTCTCCCTCGTACCTACTACGCCAGGGCCGTCCCCATGAACGGCAACCAGCAGGTTGGGGCTCCATCCAACACCGTGGTGGTTCGCTACGGACCGGCCCAGGAGCAGGAGAACCCCCTGGTGCCCCTGCCCCCGTCGATCTTTGAGGTTCGCATAGAGGGGTTCAAACCCATCGTCTTCCCGAATGACACCCTCTGGGGATGCGTCAAGATCACCCGGAACGACCGCTATACCGGCGAACTCGACGCCATGGCGCCTGATCCCTGGTCGATGCTGCCGGTGGGTATGACGATTTGCCCGGAGGTCTATCGCGGCGAGGGCGAGGCGGCCTGGTATGAGTCGTTGTGGGACTTCGTCGAGGGAGCACTGGACTGGGTTGCCAGTGCTTACGAGAGCATCAAGAACGCGGTGATAGACGTGGTGGCGGCCGGGTTACCCTTTTGCGGCGATACCTGCAAGGCAGCTCTCAGAATGGGGCTCAACGTGGGCCTGGTGGCGGTTGGATTGCCCCCCAGCCTGCCCAGCTTCGATGCCCTGACGGAGATGGGCGAAGCCTACCTGGTCTCCTTCCTGGCTGAGCAGGTGGGACCAGATTGCAGTGAGGGGAGTCTATGCCAGAAGGCGATAGAAGAAGGCATAGACACGATGAAGGAGGCCGCCAGGGCAGGAGGAAACAACCCCGCCTGCGTGGGGGACGAAGAGGCCCACAGCAATGGGCGGGAGCCTCTCTGTCTTCCTCCGGGGGTTGTCGGGGCGCCAATCGAAGGATCCGAGTTCGAGCCTGCCAGGCTGATGGTGCAATTGACCCGGGCTCCAGAACCCGCCAATGTCCCTGAAGAGGACTATCAGAGATACATGCTGAGCCTTTACACCACCGTCACCAACGATGAACTGGTGGGCCGAACCGTTCTGGTGCCGGTCAACACCTACATGCAGGACGGGGCCTACGTCTATGCTAGGACCGATGACCGGCCCTTGAAGGTAGACGAGCCGCTGATGGGAGCAGCGCTGGCCGTGAAGGAGCCGCTGCTGATCCCGCGGATCAAGCCGGGGAAGTCTGTGACCATTCCCATCGATCTGTATCCGACGCCCTACTGGATCCCCGGACACCGGGAGATGATCGAAGAAGAGGGCGGCTACGTGAAATACGACGACTGGCCCAAGCTGTACTTCAGTGGTAAGGCGGATTTCAAGGTGGCCATCGAATGTTACAGCACGGTGGGATGGGAACCTGTCAACTGTGGGGTTCCGAAGAAGGGGTCGGACGAGAAACAGTACGGTCTCCCTTCCAACTACTATTGATGAGAGTGGAGGCAACCGTGCGGGCATCGGCCTGCTTGCTCCCGGCGCTGATAGCGGTTCTGGTGGGTGGCTGCGCCCTGCCTAACCCCCAGCCCGGTTTCCAGACCACCCCACGATCCTGGATCGATGCGCCGCTGTCCGGCAGCACCCTTCCTCCTGGGTCCGTAGAGGTGGTCTCTCACTCCAGCCATTCCTCGGGGGTGGCGCTGGTGGAGTTCAGCGTAGACGGAGCCGTGGTGAGCAGCAGCCCGAATCCAGATCCTGAGAAGGGCCTGGTGACCGCGCGCCATCGATGGAATCCCGGCGGGCCGGGCAACTACGTGCTGTTGGTGAGAGCCAGAAGCGCCTCGGGGGGCTGGGGGGAGCCAGCGCGAGCCGAGGTTACTATCGGAGGAGATGTGGCCGCGAAAACGGCGACACCAACGGCAACCCCCGCGAGAAGGCCAACCTCGACGGTTGCGCCACAACAGCCTGCCACGGCTACGGTCCCTCCGGCCACACCAACCAGGTCGGAACAGCTCGTCGCCACGCCGACCAGCGCGCCTCCAGCAACTCCGCCGGCGGCCACATCTACGGTGGAGCCCACGCCTACCACCTTCGTTCCACCCCAACTGCATCTGGTCACACCCATGACCGTGATTCCATCGGAGGTGCAACCAATCACGGCCACACCGCAGCCGCCGACATCCACGCCCACACCACAGCCACCTACGTCCACGCCCACACCTACCCCGAGGCCGAGGGTCATTGTGCCTTCCCTGTTGGTGACGAAGCCAACGCTTTCCGAGCCCAACCTCTTGGCCAACCAGCTTTACTACGGCGACCCGGGTTGTGGTCCCGGGCAGGTTACCATCGGCGTGGATGCATCGGACCCCGCGGGTGTCGCCGGCGTCAGGCTCTACCTGCGGCTGGTGGACAAGTCCGGCCACGGGACCACCTCGTGGAGCAATCTGGCTATGTCCCAGAGTGGTGGAGGGTGGTCCATTACCATCAACCCTACCAGCAACATCCCTAACTACAGCGCCTACTCCAACGCCTGGGTACAGTTCTACTTCGTTGCCACCAGCACCCGAGACGGTGTAACCCAGAGCCCGTCCTACACCAACAACCTCAGTCTCTCTCGGTGCATCATCGTCCGCTGAGAGATGTGACCCTCGAACTACCGAGTTGCCGGCCAACAAGCCCACATGGAAGCCCCAACTCGGGGGCTGAAGCGTCCGTAAAGCCAGCACAGCAGGGCCTTCACGGCCGTGCCAAGGGCACGCTCGAATCTAGCGGGGGATCATGACGTGGAACGAGGGGCACTAGTGATCGCTCGGCGCAGTATCACGACCTCCTGGTCCAGCCCCTGGCGGAGGAACTCCAGCCGCGGGCTCCTATCCAGTTCCATCGCAGTATGCACCTGCAGATCGAACGGGAAGAGGGCGGGCGAGCCAACTAGCCCAGCCAGCACTCCGGTCCCCGTCCCGCCTGCCAGCAGCGTGGCTTCTACGAGCCACCGGGCCAGCACTCTGTCTCGCACTGGTCGAGTAGCCACCCCCTCGTACCTGCCCTTCACTTCCGTGTCACGCAGCACTCCCCAGTCCACGAAGGACCTCAGAACCCGCCGGGCTGCCCTGGCGACCGTCTCCCGCTCGCCGAGCTGCTCGCGGATTCGCCTCTGAACCTGAGGCGCAGCAACAGAACCCTGAAGTCGAAGAAGTCGCCCAGCCGTCTCCGCTACTGCTCCGAAGAAAGGGTAGGCGGCCATCGCCATGCCCCAGTGAACGGCCAACCGCTCCTCGGATGGCAAACGCTGAAGCAGAGCCAATGCGTCGTTCCTCAGCGGCTCCAGAGACTTCGGCACCGACACCCAACTGCGCAGAAGGATCGTCACCGCCTTGTCGCGATTGCCCCGTTCCGGATTGGACCCCACTGATAGCTGGTCCCGAAGCATCTCCTCGAGAGAACTCTTGATATCACCTCGCTGCCTGCCTGCCAGCACCAGATCCGCCGTGTGCTCAAGCCACTCCAACCGAACGCGCTGGCTAAACCCGATCTCTATAGTCCCGTTCATCTCGTGTCTCGCTCAACCCGAACGAAGGGCACTATCACTTCCTCCAGAGAGATGCCGCCGTGGGCCACGACTTTCTCGTCCTTCTTCACGAAAGCCACACGATCAGGCGCCAGCAACGGCAGATAGTCGCCCGGCAGGCCAACGGCCGGCCGCTCAACCGCCTCGGGAAACTTATCCTTCACTTGCTTCCTCAGCAGATCGGTCGGATACACTCGTGCCCGCTCCCCACGCTGGTCGGCTATCGCTCCCTCGGACACAATTCCCCATCCCAACGCCTCAACATTCCCATGGTCCGAGGTAATGTATACCCCAAAACCATGGTCGAGCAGCATCTCCACGAGGGCCGCCAACCATCCCTGCTCCGCCCATTGCCGGACCTGGTTGTGCATCCCCGCCGCGCCCAACTTCATCCCGTGCATGATCTTGTCGACCTTGTCGACCACCAAACCAAGCACGCGCACAGCCGATTGAGAGATGAACTCCTCCATCTCCTCAGCCTTCTGGTCGCCGAGCGACTTCCTATAGCCAACCTCGCCCTGGAACACCCCTTGATCCGCCCAGTACTGGCTCCACTCAGCGGGTTCTTTGTCGGTCGTCTGGATGCTCGCTGGAAAGAACATCGGCGCTCTACCGGTAAAGATAGCCTGACGCGATACGGACGTGAGCGTAGGAACCCAGGCGAACACCCCGTTCTCACTGAACCGCCAATTACAGTGCTGCTCGCTCAACACGTCGCGAAGCACCACCCATTGGTCCAGGGCAAGCCCGTCCACCACAACCAGGGCCACCTTGCTGGTGGTCTGGTCGTGAGCCCCCTGCTTCAAGGCCCGCTGGGCAAGGAAGCGAGGAATGTGATGTACCATCACGGGCGGATCAGCCGGCAGGTTGTGGAGCGCCCCGTACTTCGCCTGTGTCCATGCGAGGAACGCGGCATCGACTGTCTTCTGAACTCTCTGAACCCGTTCCAGCAGATCCGGCTGTGAAGACTCGTTGAAGGTTCTCCACAAGGCCATCAGCTCAGCCCACCGCAGGGCAAAGGCCGTCCAATCCTGATGTCGAGCGGTTACGGCCGGCACCCCACCTTCGAGCAACTTGAGCAACCCGTTCAGGCGACGCAGACGATCCTCTTCCGGATCCATCCGCAGCCCCACCTGGACCCACTGCCCGGCCAGCTTGTCGGCATCCTCGTGGGCCACAGGTCGCAGCGTCCCGTCCAGAAACAGGCTGTCCACGTAGACCCGAACGTCGTCGTGACCGAAAGGTATGTCTACGGGACCTAGGTAGGTGAGATCGTACCCATCCCCGTGCTCGTGGATCGCTCCCCCTTCGTCTACCATTCGGTCGACGAATACCACCCATCGCTCCTGGAGGAACTCCACAAGAGCCCTCGAGTCCGCGATAAGCTGCTCCAGAGGCCAGTCGTCGAACTGATCGCCTGCCTTGAGGAGATGCAGCAACCGCTCCTCCAGCACGGGCGGCATCTGCTGGCCGCGGTAGTGGCGCCTGAGCAACAGCTGAAGCAGGTCCGAAGGCTGCTTGATCAGTTCGGGAGCCACCTGGAAAACGTGCCGCAAGATGAAGTCCTTGGTCCGGTTGTCGCCGAGCTTGCCGGGGTCGCACTTCATCTGGGCCTCGTACAGCGCGTCCAGATCGCTCCTATTCAGCGCGTCGACGACAGGGTAGCTGAGATTAGGAAAGAGCTGGCCAAGGTTGAAGGAGAGTCTCCGTCCTGCCTGCAGCAGATCGTAGGGCAGGCCATCGAGCTCCTGCCTCGGCGCACGCAGCACTACCACCACGTCCGTCGCGTCCCCGCGATCCCAAACCGCTCGGTACCTGGATTCGTACGCGAACCGGAAGGCCACAGGATCCTCGAAAGGAATCAGATCGAATCCCCTCTCACGGATTCCCTGCAGCACCCCTTCCTCCGCGAGCAGCCCGTCCGGATCGGCCACAAGGGTCAACCGGGTAACGTCGGGAGTGAACTCCTTCAGGATCAGATCATGCCAGGTGCCCACCTCACTCCTCTCCAACCCGTACCATTTGAGCTAGCGCTGGACGTACATCCCCCGCAGTTGATCGAGAATCCCGGCCAAGGTCCGACCCCTTATCCCAAGGCTGTTCAGGTCTACCGATTCCGACTCCATAGCACTCAAGAAGGCATCCATGTCCTCACGGATCGCATCCGGGATGACGACTTCAAGGGTAGGATCCAGCAGCTGATACAGCCGGAAGACGTCGTTCTTGTGTTTGACAATGGACTTCGTGTCGATCGCCTGTCCCGCCTCGCTCCGGCTCTTCAGATCGAGCCAGGGCCGCGCCGCCGATCAGCACGTACTGGTCGGCATAGGCACCCAACTGCGCTCGGAACTTCTCAAGCCCTCTTACCATTCCATGCCGGCCAGAAGCTCATCGAGAGCAGCTTGGACCCGTTCGTCACGAACGTCTTTCAGGGAGAGGTATAGGGACAGGCGATCCACGACGCCTTCCTCTGCGAATTGATGGGGAGGGTACTTCCACAGCTCGACTTCGTAGCCGCCGGGCTCGGGAAAAGGTGTTTGGGTAACCCCGCCCCGCTGCAGTCGAGCCTTCCACTCGTTGGAGGAGAAGGCAAGGACCGGCATCTTTGGCTCAGCCATCATGGTGTATCGGGCGAGAGCACTCTGCCCGGCCAGAGTGCCACTCTCCAGGGGCGCTGCTGCAACAGCAAACAGACGTTTCCGCGTCGGGGAATCCAGATACGGTAGAGCCTCTTCCCAGAGCCGCCGTCCTGCCTCGACGAATCGAAGCCGCCGTTCTTTCCCCAGAAGTGATTGCTCACCGATACCGGCCGATTCCAGCTCATCGAAGGCTCGCGTCATGGTCATCGCCGAGTAGCCGAGTCGACGGGCAATCCCCGCGGGCGTCATCCTCTCCGTCTCTTTTCGCAGAAGGACATGCAGAACCAGCGCCTGGGTGGAGGGACTGAACAGCGGCCTCTTCTCTCTCAGCCGCCTCAGGTGCTCGCGAAGGTCAATACTCAACATCGGCAGATACATCTGATTGCCGGGCACTATGAAAGGGATCTTCCGCTCGATCAGCCGTTTACGGTTGTAGGATGTGATCGCGAGGCGGACGTACACCACCTCCATGCCACTCCTGGACCTGACCTGATCCAACTGCCTGCCGACGACTGTGGGCTGTTGCTCCTCTTCCTGGGCGTCGACCATGAGCAGGCACTCGGTCCCCAGGAGGTCCATCCGGAAGAAGTGGTATCGATCTCGCAGGTAGTGGGGGAGGCCGTCGCTACTGTCCCAGGAATGCAAGACGGCATGGATACCCAGGATCTCCCACAGGTACTGTTCGATTTGAGGAGCGACACCGTTCATGCGCGAACCCTAACGCGTTTCTTGCACACTAACACATTGCATGTTAGCGTGCAAGTTTCCTGTTACTGTCCGGAGCCTTCATCCTTCGGGCCGGCCATGTTCCGACGACCACACGCAATCACCTGCCAGTCCATCTACGCGCCGCTTCTGGTCAGTGCCTGGTCGTACCACATGAGGAGCTTAGGGTCCTCCTGCAGTACCTCTTCGGGTATCTTGCCGGCCACGTCAATGATCGTCTGGTAGTCCCGCTCCTGCCACGCCTTCTTGAAACCGGTTCGCACCGCCTCCAGGCGGAACAGCTTCATCTGCCTGCCCTTGAAGGCCTTGTACTCCTCGAACTCCTTCAGCAGTACTCTCTCCCTCAGCCTCTCCAGGTCCTGGGCCCTGCTCGGATCGGGCATGTACCACCGATCCTTTGCCTCTTCCCTCAAGGTGGCGCTGGGGCTCTCCCTGTCCTGCCCCTTCATGATTTCCCGCAAGGTCGCGCTCTTCTGCATCCATGCCCAAATCGGCTCCGGAATTGGCCCAGAGCCTTCGTAGCGAAGGAAGTTGTGGGCTAGCATCTCCCGCAGTTCTAGAGGCTGCTCGTGCCGCTCCCAGCCTGCGATAGCCTTGATGAACTCCGGGTGTATCTCCTGGAACGTCTGGGGCTTCCTCTCCAGCTGCTGACGCAGCCACTGGATAGCAGTGGCCTCGTCGGTAGGTACCAGCTCCAGCTGGAACACCTCCTTCACACCCTGCCGCTTCCGGTCGTACTCGACCACCTGGTCGGGGAGGAAGTACATGCCGTCCCGCTCGGGGAACCTCTCCTTGAGCCCGGCGTGGAACTCCGCTGCCGACATCGGCACCAGCACGCCGCGCTGGACGTGGAAGGCCACCATCCGGTCGAACAGCAGATAGCCGCCCCTTTCCGCCACTGCCTCGCCGCGCCCATCAACGGACACCAACACCGGCAACTGCCTCAGGTGACCGCGGACGAACTCCCACACCCCTTCCTCGGAGCCCGCCTCCAGTTGGAACCGCTTCTCCAATCCCTGGTTCGGTTTGTAGGCGGAGATCACCAGGTCCTGTTTCACCGCCGTGCTGGTCACCTGCCGGTAGGAGCCCTGCTGCTTGTCCAAGGTGCGGACATCTGCCACCACGAACCCCGCCGCCTGGATCGCCTCCTGAATGGCGTTCCACACGGCATTGCTAGAGTTGTGAAACACTACGGTCATCCAGCGACCAGGTTTCAGCACCCGGTGGTACTCGCGGAAGCAGGCCGTCATCAGTTCCTGGTACTTGAGCAACCCTTTCCCTTTGGCCCGATCCACGATTGCCTCGGGACCGGTTTCCGTCCACACTCGATGCCACGACTCAACCAGAAAGTTGTGTTACTCAACCCATATCTTGGCCGCGATGGGAAGCATAACCTGGCCGTCAACCCCTTCTTCTGGGAGGAGGGTGTCTCACGAGAGGCGTTCCTGGATCGGGAGTGGAAGCATAAGCTGGCCGCGA
>JAJZQR010000416.1 GCA_021806765.1 Chloroflexota bacterium
CTGCGCGATCTCGGCTGGGAGACCTGATGAGAGAGCACTGACCGCCCAAGACCCTCACCCAAACTTGGCCGCGGACCCATAGAACCATATCCTGGCCCTCGCGGCCAAGTTACGGGTTAAGTCACAACCACTGGAAGTTGCTGTTGAACTTGATGCCGTAGGGCGGGTCGATGTAGATGCACTGCACCTGGCCCCGCAGCCCCTCCCGCTCGGCCAGGCTGGCCATCACCTGCAGGGAGTCGCCGAGGATCATACGGTTGGACCAGTTCTGGTCGTAGTGGTAGAAGTCGGTCCTGTCCACCCCCTCCGGCACGCCGTTGAAGTCGGCGAACATGTCCATCTGCGACTCGGCGGCCTTCGACCCGGCGGCCTTCTGTCGGAGCAGGTCGTCGATCAGCACCTTGGGGTGGATCTTCTCCTGGATGTAGAGGGGCGGGGCGGGGACGACGAGGTCGCTCCAGTCCTGCTCGTCCTTGCCGCGCCACACGAGCTGGGGGTCGAGGTCACGGTTGCGCCGCTCGTAGGCCACGCGAACCGGATTCTCCAGCTCCTTCTGCACCATCGACTGGTACTCGACGGTGGGGATGCCCTTCCGGGTGTCCTCTTCGTGCTTGAGGGCTTCGACGATCTTGTAGCTGGTGGAATGGTTGGCCACGACTACACTCCTTGAGCCACCGGCAAGGCGGCGGAGAGGATCATCCTGTCGAACTCTTTCTCGACCAGGGCGGCGAAATCGGACCCGATCATGTAGACGGCGGTGAACTCGGCGAAGGCCCACCGGCCGTGGGTGCCGAGGTTGTTCACTCCGGGCACCCAGTAGCTCTCCATGGTCGACTTCTTCTCCTTCGCGTCCTCGCCTCGGTAGCCCTTGATCTCCACGACCAGGTGGAGGGGGTCGTCGTCGCCATGGCCGTCGTCCACCAGCACGACGAAGTCCGGAAGGTACTTGCGCGTCTCGGAGCCGTAGCGGTAGGGCACTTCGAGGCCCAGGTTGTGGTTCTTGACGTAGGCCCGGACGCGGGGGTGGGACTCGGCGACGCGGCAGAACTCGGCCTCCCAATCGCTGTCGAGGATCACCCAGTTGACGTGGCAGCGGCGAGAGTCCGTCTGCCATCGGTCCATCTTCGAGGTGGTGAAACGCACGTGGGCCGTGGAGCCGGTTGGGTTGTAGGGATCCAGCAGCGCTTTGATGGGGCGCTGGTCCACGAAGGCGCGGGTGATGCCGGCCGTGATCCGATTGCAGGCCATGTCGGCCAGCTCCTGGTACATGAGCAGCGCGGGGTAGGTGCCACCCTTGCACACGAGGCAATCCTCCAGCCACTGCTTGGTGATGCGCTTGAGCTGGCCAAATAGGTAGAGCTTCGGCTCCTCGCCGGGGTCGCGGAACTTGGTGTAGAGCAGGCGATGGGTGAGGTGGAAGAGCAGGGTGGAGGGCCGCATGTCGTCCAGGTGCTGCAGGCTCAGGTCCACGGATTCACCGATAATGCCGGCGTTCTGGGTGATGGAGGGGCCGACGAGTTCCGGGCTGAGCTCCAGGACCGAGTCGGCGTTGAACTCAGCGACCAGCCGTTCCTCGGGCAGCTCGACGCGGTAGCCCTCGACCCGAGGGAAGCTGATCTCCAGGGGATCGCGCTCCGGGTGCATGGCCTTCACCAGGATAGTCTCGCGCGCCTTCTGTGGCGGGGCGACCACCGGCTTGGCCGTGAAGTCGAAGGGGATGCCGAAGACGTCGGCATACTCCACGTTGAAAAGCCCCTGGTCCGGGCCATCTTCGTTGATGTCGTAGGACTGGCGGCGAAGGGCTCGCCCGATCACCTGCTCGCATAGAAGCTGTGTGCCGAAGGCTCGGATGCCGAGGACGTGGGTAACGGTGTTCGCATCCCACCCCTCGGTGAGCATGGAGACGGAGACCACGCAGCGGATGGAGCCGCCGAGCTGGCCTACCTTGCCCACGGTGTTCATGACCTCGCGCAGCAGCTCCTGATCGGTGATGCTCTCCGCTTTGCGGATGTCCCCCGTGCGCTCCGTGATCTCCCGCCGGAACCGCTCGATCTCGTCGGCGGCCATGGTGCGGAAGTTGTCGTCCAGCACGTCGCCGGCTTCGAGCTGCTCGCTGTCGATCAGCAGGGTGTTGGGCCGGGAAAGGGGGTTGCCGGTGGTCTCGTCGAAGTTGCGGAAGAGGGCGAGCCGGCCGTTCTCCAGGGTGGTGCTTCCGTCCTCGTTCTGCCGATGGAAGCCCGAGACGTAGTCGTAGACCAGTTTGGAGATCGAGGTGTTCTGGCAGACGATAATGAAACAGGGGGGCACCTGGATGCCCTGGCTCTGCCAGAGGTGGAAGGTCTGCTCGTAGTGGCCGTAGAGCGCCTGCAGGGCGGTCTGCAGCCGGGTGGGGAGCTTGAGGGGGTCGAGGCCCTCGGCTTTACCGCGCCCCTTCCTGGGCATGTCCTTTCGGATGTGCTCCCAGAGGTTGCGGAACATGGGCAGTTCGTTGCCGGGGATGTTCTTCGCCACGGGGACGCGGGGCAGCTTCACGATACCGCACTCGATGGCGTCCATGAGGGAGAAGTCGCTCATTGTCCAGGGGAAGAGGGTGCTCTCCGCGTAGCCGGAGCCCCGGAGGAAGAAGGGGGTGGCGGAGAGGTCGATGACCCGGGCAAGACCCAGCTTACGGTTCACGGCCTCCAGGCCGGAGATCCAGAGCCTGGCCGCCTCGTTGTTCTTCTGAGCCTCTGCCTTCTCATCCCCCTTGAGATCCTCTTCCTCCTCCTCCCCGGGCTTCTCTCGGTAGCAGTGGTGCGCCTCGTCGTTGAGCACGAGGACGTTCTTGAGACCCATCAGGTCGGGCATCACCCGCTGGATCATCTGTCCCTCGGTCTCGAGGGTGTTTAGCTCCTCACCGCGGCCTTTCAGCAGTGCGCGCCCACCCTTGGAGAGCTCGATTCGCTCGCGCAGCTTGAAGGCGTGGTAGTTGGTGATGACGATCTTGGCCCGCTTCAGGTCGTCGAGCATGTCGGCCGGCACCAGTTCGCGACTGCCGTAGTAGCTGTCCGGATCGTTCGGCTGCAGCACGCGCAGGCGATCCTTGATCGTGATGCCGGGAGTGACCACGAGGAAGCCTCGGGTGAACTGCCTGCTGCCGGGGTGCCGCACTGCGTTGATGGTCTGCCAGGCGATGATCATCGCCATGACGGTGGTCTTGCCCGCGCCGGTGGCGAGCTTGAGGGCCAGCCGCATCAGCTCCGGGTTCGCGGCGTGGTTGGCGTTCACCAGGTGGTCGAGGATGGTCCTGGCGGCTTTTCCCGCGTGGGGCGCCACCTCGGTGAGCCAGATGGCCGTCTCGACCGCCTCCACCTGGCAAAAGAAGGGCCGAATATCGTTGAACTGGTGGTGCCGCCAGTGCTCGAGCAGCCGCGCGGTTTCCGGCGTGACCTGCCACAGGTTGGGGGGCAAAGTACGCCACTGGTCCACGTGGCTGCGCAGTTCGTTGATGATGGAGGTGGGGTCGTACTGCTGCTTCTCGGTGGATAGGCCGATCCCCTCGTCGAACACCAATGCCTGCTGGGCCGCCGGGCCTTTCCGTTTCCTGGGCTTCGGGATCGGCGTGACGAACTCCGCCCTGCGCCGGTGGTCGATGATCCGTTGCGTCGGCTGGCCCTGGTCGTCTAGCTCCCAGTGGCGGGTAGGGTACTCGTAGGGGGAGTTGAGAATGGGGTGGTCGAAGAATGGGTTAGACATCGGCTGCCCCCATGGTGGCGTCGGTTGGCGAACACGAAGCCGGCGGGCTGGGAAGCAGGCGGCGTGGACGCGCGATGTCGTCGAAGACGCGAGGCATCAGACGCCTCCGGAAGCGATAATGGGATAGCGCAGGCTGGTGCTGTTGAAGGCGAACCGCTGCTGAGGACGCGAGCGGTCGGATAGGCGGGATTCGAGCGCAGGACTGCCGCTCGCGAGGACAGCTGAAAGGGCCGAGCTACAACATTATAGCCTATCTTCCAAGACACGGGTAGGATGGCTTGAACCCACAGCCA
>JAJZQR010000417.1 GCA_021806765.1 Chloroflexota bacterium
TGGTTATCAGCCATCGCCACCTGGCCGATCAATCCACCGAACACTGGGCGCGTCGGCTCGAAGCCGCCCTCCTCGCCGCCTGAGACCTTCCAACGAAGTTTGCGCAATCCTGGATACAGTACCACGCGGCTCCCAGCCCCCCACCCCCTGGCACGGTTCTCGCAACAGAGTTGTTCGAGATGCCGGGCTTCGATCCTGCGAAGCCTGCTTGAGCGCCACCAGGATCCCAGATCCCAAGACGGGTCACTCCTCTGTGCGGCCATCCGGGTGCCCTTGCGTCCTGGGGTTGGCTCTCGGCGGCTGATGGAGAGGGGGAGATGAGCATCAATCGCAAGTGGTCTGCGACCTGGTTCGCCAACTACAAGGGGCAGACCGGCCAGTGGGCTCAGTTGCTTCACCGTGTGACGGGCTTGTTGATAGTGCTCTTCCTACTGGGCCACATCGTGGATACCTCGTTGGTCGGCTACGGGCCCGGGGTCTACGATACTTGGGCAACCGTATACCACAACCCGGTAGTCCGCATCTTCGAGTTGCTGCTGGTGGGCACCGTGATCTACCACGCGCTGAACGGCATCAGGGTGACCATCATCGACTTCTGGGACAAGGGCTCCCTCTACCAGGAGCGGATCTTCTGGGGCATGGTGGTGCTCTTCTTCGTTCTCTTCGGGCCCTCCGTGTGGCTGATGCTGTTCGTCAATCCGTGAGAGGAGATCTGATCCATGCTGTACACGGCTTCGTCGACCGGGGCCAAGAGCAGCAACTTCGAGCTGTGGTCGTGGCTCTTCATGCGGATATCGGGGGTAGCTCTCCTGCTGCTGGTGCTGATACACCTGGCCATCATGCACCTGTTCCAGCCGATCGAGGCCGTCGACTTCGCCTTCGTCGCCGGACGTTGGACCATTCCTGCCTGGCGATGGTACGACCTGGGTTTGCTGTGGCTGGCCCTCATCCACGGAATGAATGGGGCGAGGATAGTCAGCGACGACTACATCCACGGTCGGGTGGCCCGTCTGGTCACCATGACTACCCTCTACCTGGTGGGCTTCGTCTTCCTACTGGTGGGCAGCCAGATCATCCTGTCCTTCCAGCGAGCGTCGACCCCATGAGCGAAAGGTAGCAGCCATGTACCACAAGTTCGACGCCATAGTGGTGGGGGGTGGCGGCGCCGGTCTGATGGCCGCCATGCAGCTGTCCGGCAAGGCCAACGTGGCCGTCTTGAGCAAGCTTTACCCCACCCGCTCCCACACCGGTACAGCCCAGGGGGGGATTGGGGCTGCCCTGGGCAACCTGGAGGAAGACCACTGGGAATGGCACATGTTCGACACCGTGAAGGGGAGCGACTACCTGGCAGACCAGGACGCGGTGGAGATCATGTGCCAGGAGGCCATCGACACCGTGTACGACCTGGAGCATATGGGGCTGCCCTTCAGCCGGACCGATGAGGGGAAGATCGCCCAACGCCTCTTCGGCGGCCACACCAAGGAGTACGGGAAGGCGCCGGTGCACCGCTCCTGCTACGCCGCCGACCGGACCGGACACATGATCTTGCAGACCCTCTACCAGCAGTGCATCAAGAACCAGGTCACTTTTCTGAACGAATACCACGTCCTGGACCTGATCCTCCGGGACGGCGTTTGCCAGGGGGCGGTGGCCCTCCAGATCGGCACCGGCGAGATCCACACCTTCCACGCTAAGGCGGTGGCGTTCGCCACGGGCGGTTACGGACGGGTCTACAAGGTCACCAGCAATGCCCTGACCTTCACTGGGGATGGCGTAGCCATCGCCTACCGTCGGGGGATCCCCTTCGAGGATCCGGAGTTCTACCAGTTTCACCCCACCGGCATCTACAAGATGGGCATCCTGATCACCGAGGGGGCTCGGGGCGAGGGAGGGATCCTCCGAAATCGAGACGGCGAGCGCTTCATGGAGCGATACGCGCCCACCCTGTTGGATCTGGCTCCCCGAGACATGGCTTCTCGCGCCATCTACACGGAGATTCGGGAGGGGCGGGGCATCGACGGCAGAGATTTCGTGTACCTGGACCTGACCCACCTGGATCCCCAGCTGCTGGAGCTTCGGCTCCCCGACATCATGGACTTCGTCCGCACCTACCTGGGGATCGAGCCGTCCAAACAGCCGATCCCCATCCAGCCCACCGCCCACTATGCCATGGGGGGGATACCGACCGACGTGGAGGGCAGGGTGGTGATCGACGAGAAGAACACCCCGATGCCCGGCTTCTACGCTGCCGGCGAGTGCGCTTGCGTCTCCGTCCATGGGGCAAACCGGCTGGGGACCAACTCCCTGGTCGACATAATAGTCTTCGGGCGTCGGGCCGGTCGGGACGCGCTTCGCTACCTGAGAGAGGCCGAGTTGCTGTCGCTGCCCGACGACGTTGAGGAGCCTGCCAGGGCGGAGGTGGCCCGGCTGTTGGCCTCCGACGGGCCGGAGAGGGTGGCCACCGTCAGGGCGGAGCTGCAGGAGCAGATGGACACGAACGCCTCGGTCATGCGGGATGCGGCGAAGCTGACGGCGATGCAGGGGGTGCTGGCCGATCTGCGGGAACGGTACGGCAGGGTCTCCCTGCAGGATAGGGGGAGTCTGTTCAACAGCGATCTGACCGAAGCCCTCGAGCTTGGAAATCTGCTGGATGTCGCCGACGCCATCGTGGCCGGTGCCCTGGCCCGGGAGGAGAGCCGCGGCGCTCACTACCGGGAGGACTTCCCGAAGCGGGACGACGCCCGGTTCCTGGTTCACACCCTGGCGCGGAAGACCGAGGGGGGAGTGGCCATCAGCTACAAGCCGGTGTCCATCACCCGGTTCCAGCCCCAGGAGCGGAAGTATTAGGAGCTACCAGCTATCAGCATCTCACGGGAAGAGCGGCGTAGGGGCCGGCGTCTCTGCCGGCCCAGCCTCGGAGGGTAGTAGAGTATGCACGTTACCCTGAAGATCCTGCGCTACGACCCCGAGAAGGATCCCGAGTCCCACTTCGTGGAGTACGACGCCGAGGTGGAGTCCACCGATCGAGTGCTGGACGCCATGAACTACGTGAAGTGGTATCGCGATGGCTCCCTCACCTATCGGCGATCCTGCGCCCACGGCATCTGTGGGTCCGATGCGATGCGGATCAACGGGCGAAACCGCCTGGCGTGTAAGGTGCTGGTGAAGGACGTAAAGCCGCCCGTCACCATTGAGCCGCTGCTGGGATTCCCGGTCATCAAAGATCTGCTGGTGGACATGGATCCCTTCTTCGCCCTGTACGCCTCGATGAAGCCCTACCTGATAACCCACACGGCGGAGCCCGAGAAGGAGCGGCTGCAGAGCCCCGAGCAGCGGGAGCGTTTCGACGACACTACCAAGTGCATCCTGTGCGCGGCCTGCACCGGGTCCTGTCCTCCCTTCTGGGGCGATCCCCAGTTCGTCGGCCCCGCGGCCCTGGTGAACGCCCACCGCTTCATCTTCGACAGTCGGGACGAGGGCGCCGGGGAGCGGTTGGACATCCTGAACCAGCGGGAGGGGGTCTGGAGGTGCCGCACCGTCTTCAACTGCACCGAGGCCTGCCCCAGGGGGATCAAAGTGACCCTGGCCATAGAGCAGATCAAGAGGGCGCTCTTGCTGAACAGGGTGTAGGGTCGCACCTCTTCCTTGACGGAGAGGGTGTGTCGCTTCCAGGGCACGCCACACAATTGTCAGGTCATGCGGCCCGTCTCTCGAGGGGCCGGACGGCTGGATGGCGAACGGGTGCAACGGGGGGTCGGCGCCGTTGGGGATGGCTCTGCCAGGACTCCTTCCATCGGCCGGATCTGTGCAGCGCCCGCAAGGTTGCGACGGCCTGGGCTCCTCTCCATCGGTTACAAGTTAAGCTCCATGGGCCATTTGTCAAGAGGCACCCGCTCGCGGTGTTACTGCTCAGCGATTATGACCGCTAATTGCTCAGGGAAAATGTCCGTTTGGAGTCGGGGGCTCTGCCCCCGAACCCCTGGAGTTTTCAAGGCATGGGGGGATAGCTCTGGATATCCTGGGGA
>JAJZQR010000418.1 GCA_021806765.1 Chloroflexota bacterium
CATGAAGCAGGAAGTGAACGTCGGCCTTCTCGGCCTCGGCGTGGTGGGCTCCGCCGTCGCGCGGACCCTCATAGAGAAGTCGGAGATGATCTCGACCCGCGTCGGCTGCCCGGTACGGCTGCGGCGGGTACTGGTGCGCCAGCAGGGCAAGGAGCGTCCCGTTCCTCCCTCCCTCCTCACCCTCGATCCAGCGGCGATCCTGGAGGATCCGAAGATCGACGTAGTGGTGGAGTTGATGGGTGGCGAGAACCCGGCCCACGATTACCTGCTCCGCGCCCTCCGTCAGGGCAAGCAGGTGGTAACCGCCAATAAGGAGGTAATGGCCAAGTCCGGGCCGGAGATCATGGCCGCCGCCGCCGAAACGGGCGGGGATGTGGCCTTCGAGGCCAGCGTGGGCGGGGGCATACCGGTAGTGGGCCCCTTCCGGCTCAACCTGCTGGCCAACAATCTCCAGCAGATCACCGCCATCATCAACGGCACCACCAACTACATCCTCTCCCGCATGGCCCACGAAGGGATCGACTTCCAGGTGGCGCTGGCCGAGGCTCAGAAGCTGGGCTACGCGGAGCCCAACCCCCGCAACGACGTGGAGGGTATCGACGCTGCCTACAAACTGGCCATCCTGGCCACCCTGGGATTCCACGTCCGGGTCCGCCCCGAAGATATCTTCACCGAGGGGATCACCCGGCTGACCGCCAAGGACTTCCGCTACGCACGAGATCTGGGCTACACCATAAAACTGCTGGCCATCGCCAAGCAGCACAACGGAGAGATCGAGGCCAGGGTTCATCCCACCTTCGTGCCCGAGGGCTTCACCCTCTCCAGCATCGATGGGGTATTCAACGCCGTCCACGTGGTGGGTGATCTGGTGGGGCCGGTGATGTTCTACGGCCGAGGGGCCGGCCCTGGCCCCACCTCCAGCGCCGTGGTGGCCGACGTGATCGACCTGGCCCAGCGGCTCCGCACCGGCATGGTAAGGAGGCCGGTGCCCCCTCTGGACACTACGAAGCGGGTGAAAGCGGTGGACGAGGTGGAGACCCGCTACTACCTGCGCCTCCAGGTAACCAACCAGCCGGGCGTCTTCGCCCAGATTGCCCGGGTGATGGGGGAAGCGGGGATCAGCCTCGCCTCGGTTATCCAGAAGGAAGAGAGAGATGCCGGCCGGCAGGCCGAGGTGGTGCTCACCACCTACCTGGCCAGGGAGGCGGCCATGAGGCAGGCGCTCCAGGCCCTGCTGGAACTGCCGGTCGTCGACGATATATCCAGCGTCGTTCGCGTCGAAGACTGACGGTAGCTATCAAACCACGGAGACACGGAGAGCACGGAGGTTCTAAGGATGGACACCAATCGGCTGGTTTCGGCCCCACTCCACATCGGCGTGCTGTACCGCTACCGGGAACTGCTGCCCGTCAGCGACCAGACCCCCTTCCTGACCCTGGGCGAGGGGGATACCCCCCTGATTCGGTCCCCGAAGCTGGAGGACATGCTGGGCTGCAAAGAGCTGTACCTGAAGCTGGAGGGGTGCAACCCCACCGGCTCCTTCAAGGATCGAGGCATGGTGGTAGCCATCGCCAAGGCGATGGAGGCGGGCAGCAGGGCCGTGATCTGCGCCTCTACCGGCAACACCTCCGCGGCGGCCGCCGCCTACGCGGCCCGTGCGGGACTGGAGGCCATCGTCCTGGTGCCCGAGCACTACGTGGCCCTGGGCAAGCTGGCCCAGGCGATCATCTACGGCGCCCGGGTGGTGATGGTGGACGGCAACTTCGACGACGCCCTGCGATTGGTGCGCGAACTCTCCGAACTCCATCCGGTGACCCTGGTCAACTCCGTCAACCCCTACCGGCTCCAGGGGCAGAAGACGGCCGCCTTCGAGGTATGCGACTCCCTGGGCGACGCCCCCGATATCCTGGCGATACCGGTGGGGAACGCAGGCAACATCAGCGCCTACTGGATGGGGTTCAAGGAGTACCACCAGCGAGGCAAGAGCAGCAAGCTGCCCCGGATGGTAGGCTTCGAGGCCGAGGGAGCCGCCCCCATCGTGCGGGGTGAGGTGGTCACCAGGCCGGAAACGATAGCCACGGCCATCCGCATCGGGAACCCCGCCAGCTGGAAGCTGGCCGTCGCCGCCCGGGACGAGTCGGGCGGCCTGATCGACTCCGTCTCCGATCAGGAGATCCTGGAGGCCTACCAGCTTCTCAGCAGCAAGGAGGGGGTCTTCGTGGAGCCCGCATCCGCCGCCTCCGTCGCCGGCCTGCGCAAGCTGGTCTCCCAGGGGAAGCTGGACCTGCGGGACTCTCGGGTGGTGTGCGTCCTCACCGGCAACGGTCTGAAGGACCCCGACACTGCCGTGAAGCTGGCCACCGAGGTCCTCCACGTCCCACCCACCCTGGAGGGGGTGGAGAAGGCCCTGGGCTGGAAGTAGGACGGCCCCCTCATCCCCCAACCCCTTCTCCCCCACGAGGGGGGAGAAGGGGCTCAGGCCCAGTCGGAGCGGACCTTGGCTCGACCCCGGAGATACTTCTCGGCCGCCATGGCGGCGATAGCGCCGTCGGCGGCGGCCACCACCGCCTGCTGGATGTAGGAGCAGATGACGTCGCCGATGGCGTAGACACCGGGGATGCTGGTGGCCCGCTCCCGGTCCACCTTGATGCATTCCTGCTCGGTGACCTCCACCGCCCCCTCCAGGAAGTCGATGATCGGCACGTTGCCGGGGAGGTAGATGAATACCCCATCCACGGCCAGCGTGCTCTCACCCTCAGGGCCGGAGAGCCTGATGCCGGTCACCTTTTCTTCTCCCAATACCTCCCGGAGCCCGCGGTTGCGGAGGATCTCCACCTTGGGGTCGTTCTCCAGCTTGGCCAACTCCTTGTGCTCCGTGTGGAACTTCTCACCCGGAGCGATCAGGTACATCTTCCGGGCGAAGTGGGCCACCAACTCCGATTCCTCCACCGCCTCCCGGCTGGAGCCCACCACCGCCACCACCTGGTCCTTGAAGAAGGCGGCGTCACAGGTGGCGCAATAGCTGACCCCCCTGCCCAGGAACTCCTCCTCCCCCGGGATCCTGTTCTTCCGCCCCATCTTGCCGGTGGCGACGATGATTACCCTGCTTTTGTAGGTTCCTGCCGAGGTCTGCACCTCCTTAGGCTCACTGAAGACATCGGCGGAAAGGGTCTGGGCGGTCACGAACTCCGCGCCGAAGCCGGCCGCCTGATCTCGCATGATCTGCAGCAACTCGATACCTGTCACCACCCTGGGAATCCCCGGGTAGTTGGCGATCTTGGAAGTCACCGCCAACGCCCCGGCAACCACAGACTTGTCCAGCACCACGGTCTTGAGATCGGCTCGGGCGGCGTAGAGCGCGGCCGTAGCCCCCGCCGGCCCCCCACCGATGATCAGGACATCGTAGACCTTCTCTTCCGGGCCACCATCGAGCCCAGTCTTCAACGACGAAAGATTCAACAACCGACCACACCTCCCATGGTTCTATCGCGGTCAGCCCAGCTTATGGATAGCCCGCTCCAACTTCGGCCGGACCTCGGCAGCCACGGCATCCAGGGTCTCGTTCTGGACACCGCCCATCATAGAGACCGGATCTATGGCCGATACCACCGACTTGCCGTCCTCCTCGAAGACCACGACGTTGCAGGGGAGGAGCAACCCCACGAAGGGATCGGCCGAGAGGGCGCGATGCGCCAACGGGGGATTGCAGGCGCCCAGGATGACGTAGTTCCTGGAATCGATCCCCAGCTTCTCCTTCAAGGTCTTCTTCACGTCGATCTCGGTCAGGACGCCAAAGCCTTCCTCTTTGAGTGCCGCTTTCGTCTTCTCCACGGCCTCGCCGTAAGGGAGATCGAGCTTGACGGTGATCCCGTAGTCCGCAAGCTTCATCAAGAGTTCCTCCTTCAATAAGTGGGACGCGCCGTCCCTATTCTGCTGCACGGACAGTGCCACCAAAAGGGTAGATCTAGAAGGCCACCGTGGTCGGTTGTGTCGGCCGCAGGTCCGGAGAGGAGATCGG
>JAJZQR010000066.1 GCA_021806765.1 Chloroflexota bacterium
CTGCCCCGGCAGTTGTAGGGGCGAAGCATTCCGCCGCGGCGGAATGCTTCGCCCCTACGCGTGTCCGCCTTACTTGCCTACCGGCGGTATCGGGATAATGCCCGGGAAGACGTAGGCCTGGAGCATGACGATCAGCCCCATGACGGCGGCCAGGGCCACCGAGTGCCAGAACACCTTCCGGAAGATCGGACCCAGGGCATGGGATCGCTCGTACTCGTCCTCGTAGGTAGCCGCGGCGGCGACCATGATCGACTGAGCGTCGATCATCTTGCCCATGACGCCACCCGTCGAGTTGGCGGCAACGATCAGGATCTCGTTCAGGTGTAGCTGCTGAGCGGTGATCCTCTGCAGGCTGCCGAACAGGGCGTTGGAAGCTGTGTCGGATCCGGTCAGGAAGACACCCAGCCAGCCCAGATAAGCCGCGAAGAAGGGATACAGGGGGCCGGCGGCGGTGAAGGCCAGACCGATCACGGCGTCGGTGCCGGCGTAGCGGGTCAGGGCCGCGAGGCCGAGCACCTGGCCGATCACCAGCACCGGGATCTTCAAGCGCTGCAGGGTGCGGGAGACCGACTCACCCCACTGGCCAGGGCTTAGCCGCAGGTAGATACCGGTCACGATGGCGGCGAAGACGACGCCACTGCCTGCCAGGGACAGGTAGTTGAAACCCAGCTTGGCGGCCTCGGGGGGTTTCCCCTGAGCGAGGACCGGTGGCACACGCTGCACCAGACCATCCAATCCGGGCATGGCCCAGGTCAGGTTGCCCACATTGCCGGTCAGCGCGCCGCCCAGGAAGGTGGTCTTGACCGGCGCGAAGGCCAGCAGGTTGTTCAGGAAGGTCTTCCACTCGGCCAGGCCCCAGAGGCCGCAGAAGGCGATCAGGATGGCCCAGGGGACCCACGCGCCGATGGTCTGGCCCAGGGTGTAAGGGTACTTCCACTCGGCGCTGTGGCCCAGGACGGCCCCGGAGCCGCCCATGACCGGCTTGGGCTGCGCGCCACCCCGCTCGGCCTTCAGCAGGAAGCGGGTCTTGGGGTGCCAGACCCTCAGGAAGAGGGCGACACTGATCACCGAGAAGACACCGGCGGCCACGTCTGTGATCAGGAAAAACTCCTGGGAGTTGGAGATCAGGAACTGGGCGATGGCGAAGGAGACGCCGGAGACCAGGGTGGCGGGCCACACCTCCATGGCTTCGCTCCACTTGCCACCCTCCATCAGGACGAAGGTGACCACGAGCCAGAAGGGCACCAGCACCGATACGAAGGGCAGCTGGCGGCCTGCCATGGAGGAGAGGGTGTGCATATCCAGGCCGCTGACGGCAGACAGGGTGACGATAGGGGTGCCGATGGCGCCGTAAGCCACCGGGGCGGTGTTGGCCAGCAGGTTCAGGACGGCGGCCTGGAAGGGGGAGAAGCCGAGGCCGACCATGACGGCACCGGCGATGGCGACAGGAGTGCCGAAGCCGGAGGTGCCTTCGATGATGGCGCCGAAGGAGAAGGCGATCAGCAGCACCTGGAGGCGCCGGTCGAAGGAGATGTGGATGATCGACTCCTTGACGATCTCGAACTTCCCGGTGATCACCGTCATCGTGTAGAGCCACATGGCCCCGAGGATGATCCAGATGATCCCCAGAAAGCCGCCGATAGAGCCGAAGACGAAGGCCGAGAAGGCCGAACTGAGGGGCATGCCGAAGGCGATGCAGGAGACGGCGAAGGCCATCAGAACGCCGTAGAAGGCGGCGTAGGGGGCCGAGATCCCCAGGTGGCGGACGCCCCGCTTGTCGGTGTGCGGATGCAGAGCGATGAAGTAGAGCAGCGTCAGGATGGGCAGTGCCGCCACGAGGGTGGACAGAAGAACATTCCCCAAAGGATTGTAGTTCTGAAAGTACACCGAGAGCCCTCCACTGGAGAGAAATTTACTCACAGTCCTGCAGAGTGGTCGGATTGGCACCGATACGAGAATTGATCGATTCCCAGACCTACTGATGAAAGAGACTATCCTGGCTATCCATCTCCAGGGAACCAGGCCGTGGTCATCCAAGGGCAATTGGCGGGACCCCGAGGACGATCAGAGAGTGGCCGGATGGGAGGTAGCAGGAAATGCGGGAGTTTCCAGGCGAGTCCCAGGCTAACGGCGGTATCACCTCCTAAGTCTCACCGGAGGGATGTCACACCGGGAGCCGAAGTCGACCCGCCCCCCGGAACCCTCCTCCACTTCGAGAAAGCCTCCTTGCCTCTCTCAGTCGGGTGTTGGCTCCGGCCGTGTGGCGAACCCTCTCGGGCGAACCCGATGGCTAGACCCATCGCTCTCGCCTTTGAAAAACGACGGTCGCGCCGAACGCAGCAATATCGCGAAAATGCGGTACGATTGGAGTGACTGGGGGAAGAGGGGCTCGGCTTTGTCTTTCCCCGGCAGGTTCCGTCGCCGGTGGGGACTCCGAGACCTGGTCGTTTGCCCCGTGCGTACGTGCCGCTTTGGAGATTCCCCAAAGCGACAGTTCGAGACATTATATCCCGTCTGTCAAGCTGCTGGTACTGGTAGGTAGAAGGTAGGTGAAGTTCGGGGGCGGGTCCAGGACCCGCCCCCGAGAAGGCACATCTCGTTGTAGGGGCGGTTCGCAAACCGTCCCTGCGGTATTCCCGGTTTACTTGGGGAGTGGCATCGGCGGAATCATGCCCGGGAAGACGTAGGCCTGGAGCATGACGATCAGCCCCATGACGCCGGCCAGGGCCACCGAGTGCCAGAACACCTTGCGGAAGATCGGACCCATGGCGTGGACCCGCTCCTCCGGATCCTCGTAGCAGGCCGCGGAAGCCACCATGATGGATTGGGGGTCGATCATCTTGCCCATGACGCCACCCGTCGAGTTGGAGGCGACGATCAGCACCTGGTTCAGGTGGAGCTGCTGGGCGGTGATCCTCTGGAGGCTGCCGAAGAGGGCGTTGGAAGCGGTATCCGATCCTCCCAGGAATACCCCCAACCAGCCCAGGTAGGGTGCGAAGAAGGGGTACAACGGTCCCGCCGCCGTGAAAGCCAGACCGATCACGGCGTCGGTCCCCGCGTAGCGGGTGAGGTAGCCGAGGCCCAGCACCTGGCCGATGACCAGCACCGGGTTCTTCATTCGGCTGGCTGTTCGAGACACGGCCTCGCGCCACTGGGCCCCGCTGATTCGCAGGAACAAGCCGCTCACGATGGCTGCCATGAACACGCCGGTACCGGCCGCAGACAGCCAGTTGATGGGAAACAGGGCCGCTTCGGGCTTGGCGTTTGCCGCGACCACCGGGGGCACCCGCTGCACCATGTTGTTCAGCACCGGCATTGCCCAGACCGGCAGGGAGAGGGTGCCGGTGATGGAGCCGCCGAACAGGGCGGTATTGATCTTGACGAAGCCCAGCAGGTTGTTCAGGAAGGTCTTCCACTCGGCCATTCCCCACAACCCGCAGAAGGCGACCAGGATAACCCACGGAGCCCACGCGTTGATAGTCTCGGACAGGGAGTAGCGGTACTTCCAGTCGGCGCTGTGTCCCATCACCGCGGGCCCGGATCCTCCCGCGGCCGGTTTGAGTTGGGCCGCCCGGTCCGACTTGAGCAGGAACTGGGTCTTGGGATGCCACACGCGTAGGAAGAGGGCGGTGCAGGCCACCGAGAAGATGCCGGCCAGCACGTCCGTGACCAGGTAGAACTCCTGGGTCTGGGAGGCTAGGAATTGCATGATGGCGAAGGAGACGCCGGAGACCAGGGTGGCGGGCCACACCTCCATGGCTTCGCTCCACTTGCCACCCTCCATCAGGACGAAGGTGACCACGAGCCAGAAGGGCACCAGCACCGACACGAAGGGCAGCTGGCGGCCGGCCATCTGGGAGATGGTATGGGCGTCGATGCCGCTCACGGCTCCCAGGGTTATGATCGGGGTGCCGATGGCGCCGTAGGCCACGGGGGCCGTGTTGGCCAGCAGGTTCAGCACGGCGGCCTGGAAGGGCGAGAAGCCGAGGCCGACCATGATGGCGCCCGCGATGGCCACGGGAGTACCGAAGCCCGAGGTGCCTTCGATGATGGCGCCGAAGGAGAAGGCAATCAGCAGCACCTGGAGGCGCCGGTCGAAGGAGATGTGGATGATGGACTCCTTGACGATCTCGAACTTCCCGGTGATGACGGTGATGGTATAGAGGAACATCGCCCCCAGCACGATCCAGATGATCCCCAGGAAGCCCGAGAGGGAGCCATATACGAAGGCCGACAGGGCCGAGCCGAGCGGCATGCCGAAGACGATGCAGGAGACCGCGAAGGCCATCAGCACGCCGTAGAAGGCGGCGTAGGGGGCGCTGATGCCCATGTGGCGGGCGCCGTGCTTATCCCGATGCGGGTGCAGAGCCACGAAATAGAGCAGGGTCAGGATGGGTAAAGCTGCCGCGAGGGTGGAGAGAAGAACGTTCCCCAGCGGGTTGTAATTCTGATAGTACACCGAATGCCCTCCACTACTGAGTGTGTTTTCTCACAGAACCGCAGAGTGGTCGAATTGGTGCCAATGCAGGAACGGATTGATTTCGAGAGTCCCGGATGAATGTGCGGCTACCTTCATCGTTCGTCACGGTCGGCCGAACAACAAACAGCCATGGTTCGGCTCCACGAGGCGGACGGGTACAGTGTGTTGGGGAGAGATCCTTTGCATGGGGTCGCCTGGAGCGTCGCAGCAGTGCGTTCTCGTGGAAGAACGGAGGAGGCTGGCCGAGGGTTGGACCCATATCCAGCCACTATTGCTGAGGATCCCGATCCATGGGAACTGGATCCAGCTAGGTCGCTACGGTAACCCGAGGAATAGAGCCGGGAGGCCGAAAACGATCACGAGTGGTTGGGTGAGAAGAACCGAAGGGATGCCAGGCCTTCTAAGCGATTCGCAGGCTAGCGGTTGCACCTCCTAGGTCTCACCGAAGGGATGCTGCGCTCGAGCCGGAAGAAGCCTGTTCGGAACCGTCCTCCGCTTCGATAGAGCCTCCTCGCCGCTCTAGGCAGAGTGCTGGTCCGGGGGTGCAGCAAACCCTTTCGGGTACACTTGAAGGCTGACCTGTCGTTCTCGCCTTTGAAGGACGATAGTCGTGCCGGCATCGACAATACCGTGCGACCGGAGTGGCTGGGGGAAGAGGGGCTCGGCTCTGTCTGTTCCCGGCAGGTTCTGAACGTCGGGGAAAGACTCCGAGACTTGGTCGTTGGCCCAGTCAGGTTTTCGCTGGCCTGGATATCTCAATGTCCTTGGAAAACGGCCTGCGCCATTATATACCCTTGTGTCAACTAGGTTAAGCTCTATTTGGCGCTGTAGCAGTCCGGACAGAGAGTGGGGCGCGGCTTGTTCAACAAGCCGCGCCCCACTCTCTGTCCGCTGGTGATCGGTATTGGTCCTCCCTACTTCGTAGTCACCAGATTGGGCAGCCACAGGGAGATCGCGGGAATGTAGGTGACCAGCAGCAGGACGAACACCATGGAGAGCATGAACAGGATGTTCACCCGCATCACCCTGGTGATGGGAAGCTTCGCGATGGCGCAGGTAGTCAGCAGCACCGAGGCCACCGGCGGCGTCTGCTGGCCGATCCCCAGGTTGAGGGTGACGATCAGCCCGAAGTGGATCGGGTCGATCCCGATCTGCTGCACCAGCGGGTAGACGATGGGCACCACCATTACGATGGCGGCGGCGCTGTGCAGGATCATCCCCACGAACAGGAAGAAGACGTTCAGCATCATCAGGATCAGGATGGGATCGTGGGTGATGTCGAGGATCGACGTGGCTATCTTCTGGGGGATCATCTCGTTGGAGAGGAAGGAGCCCAGCAGCGCGGAGGCCGCCACGATCACCATCACCGTCGCCGTCTGGTTGGCGGAAGCGAGCAGGATGCCCGGCAACTCCTTCAGCTTGAACTCCCGATAGATGAAGAAGCCGAGCACGAAGGCGGTGGCGACCGCCGCTGCAGCCGCCTCGGTCGCGGTGAATACGCCGCCGAAGATGCCGCCCCAGATCACCAGGGGGATCAGGAAGGTTCCGAGGGCCTCCTTGAAGGTGCGGAACAGCTCGCTGAGGCGGAACTCCTGCTCGATGGGGTATTTCCTGGTGCGAGCCAGCACGTAGGCCAGCACCATCATTACACCACCGGTCAGTAGGCCCGGTATCACGCCCGCCATGAACAGTTTCGTGATGGAGGCCCCCACCGTCACCCCGTAGATGATCATCGGGATGCTGGGCGGGATGATGATCGCCGTGGTGGCGGCGGAGGATACCACCGCAGCGGCGAACTCGGGGGGATATCCCTTCTTCTTCATGGCCGGGATCATCACGGTGCCGATGGCTGCGGCTCCCGCGACGGCCGAGCCGGATAGCTCGCCGAACATCATGCAGGCCACGATGGTCACGTGGGCCAGGCCGCCCTTGATGAAGCCGACCATGGCGCTGGCGAAGTTCACCAGCCTCTGGGAGATGCCGCCCGAGTTCATCAACTGGCCGGCCAGGATGAACAGCGGGATGGCGATCATCGGGAAGCTGTCGGCTCCGTTGAACAGCCGCATCGGGATGATCACCAGATCGGTCTGGCCCTTCATCCAGGTGGCCGCCAGGGTCCCGATGGAGAGGGCGTAGCCGATGGGCGAGCCGAGCACGATCAGCCCGAGCATCACGATGGCGAGTACTGAGTAGATGAAGATCATTCCGTGGCCTCCACGATATCGACCTCTCCGGTGGCGAAGTCCCTCGGGACGAACCATCGGTAGACTAGCACCACCATCATCAGGAAGCCTGAGATCGGCATGATGGAGTAGATGAGCCCCATCGGCATCTCGAAACTGACGGCCGTCTGGTTCATCAGTTGGGTCGTGATCTGGTAGCCGGAGACCAGCAGCACCCCCAGGAAGGCGAATAGGAACAGATCGGCCACGATCTCCAGGAATCGGCGCGGTCTCTTCGGCAGCGCCATCATGATCGCGTCGAAGTTGATGTGCTTGCCCCTTTCCAGGGCGGTGACCGAGCCGAGGAAGGTCACCCATACCAGCATGTAGCCGGACACCTCGTCGGTCCAGGGTAGGGAATCGGAGAGCACGTAGCGGAAGAAGACCCCCCCGATGACCACCAGGGCCAGAGCGCCGATCATGATGCTGAGCAGTTGCTCGAAGAACCAGATAACCCGGCTGTAGACCCGCTTCAAGTGATGTTGCTCCTTTCGCTCAGGGCTGCAGGGAGCGGGCCCCCGCAAGTTGCGGGGGCCCGCTCCCTGCCCGTCATGCTGGCTACTGAGTTGCCTGATTCAGCTCGTCGAGCAGCTTCTGGCCCGCAGCGCCGTACTTCTTCTTGAAGCTGTCGAAGAGCGGGGTCGCCGCGTCCTTGAAGGCCTTGGTGTCGACGTCCGTGTTGACCTTCATCCCCTTGCTCTCCACCAGCTTGCGGCCATCCTCGTCCATCTTGGCTCCCCGCGCCCGGGAGTTGTCGCCGACTTCCTTGGCCGTGTCCGTCAGCAGCTTCTTGGTCGCGTCGTCGAGGCTGTTGAACCATTTCGGGCTCGCCGCCAGGTAGGTCGGGGTGTAGACGTGGTTGGTCACGGAGAGGTACTTCTGCACCTCGTAGAACTTGGCGCTGGTGATCTGGGCGTAGGGGTTCTCCTGCCCGTCGAAGACGCCGGTCTGCAGGGCCGAGAACACCTCGGAGAAGGACAGCGGGCCGGGGTTGGCGCCCCACAGCTTGAACATCTGCACCCGCACGTCGCTGGGTGGGACGCGGATCTTCAGCCCCTTCAGGTCGGCCGGGGTCTTGATGGGGCCCTTGTTGTCCGTCATCACCCGGAAGCCGTTCTCCCAGTAGCCGAGGATGACCATGTTCTTCTTTGCGGCCAACGCGGTGAGGTCCTGGCCCAATGGGCCCTCGACTGCCTTCTTCACCTGGGCCCGATCCTTGAAGATGGAGGGCATGTCGAAGATGCTGAACTCACCGACGACGCTCACCATGTCGGAGGACGGGACGTCCATTTCCAGGGCGCCGAGCTGAACCTGCTGATTCATCTCCTCCTGCTTGCCCAACTGGCTGGAGCCGAAGACCTGGATCTTGATGGCGCCGCCGGAGCGCTCCCCCACTAGCTTGGCGAAGTCATTGGAGTCCTGTTCCATCAGCGATCCCGCCTCGCCCACGTGACCGATGCGGGCGGTCATGGGCTTGTACTGGGTTGCGGGAGCCGCTGCTGCTGCGGGTGCCTTGGTAGGTGCTGCTGCGGCGGGTGCGGCAGCAGCGGGTGCCGAAGTTGCCGCCGGCGCCGCTTTGGCGGGCGCCGAGGTGGGAGCCGGTGCCGCCGGGCTGCTGCAGGCCACGAGTAGCGCCGCGACGGCCAGCAATGCAACGACCGAGGCGGCAAAGGCGCGACGAGTGGTGCGTGTCATCTGTTCCTCCCTCGTTTTCTTTGACTCGATGGAATCCTCGTGTGTCTCGCGTGGCCAACCTTGTTGGTCCCTAAGGAAGCCTCTAGGAGGCTGCTCCTATTGAGCACCCGAATCAAGCGAATTTCCGCAGGGCCTTCGATGACTATGGCCCGAAGCAGTTGAAGACCGAGCCCGATGGGCGCGTTCTGAAGCCGCTGAACGGCCATCCGGGAAGTGAGGGAGCCGAATCCTTAGCTTGCTGAAGCAAGCCATTTGCATTATCAGCTTGGCGGGCTGCAGGGTCAAGGATCGAGGGAGATTCTGATAATAATGTTCACCGACTGTCTGACGCCACAGTCTCTGTCACCGGGCAGCAGTAGTGGAGCGGCTTCAGTCTCGGAGGTGGTGTGGGGCCTGATCTCTTGAGGGGGGAGGGGTTGGGCCGGCGGCGGATGGGGTTATGGAGGGGGCCGGCAACAACTGCCGGCCCCCTCGAGTTCCCCGACCTCTTGATACTTGCCTAGAACAGCCCCATCGTCCTGCCCTGCTCGTCGATGTCCACCTTCTCCCCGGCAGGCTTGGAGGGGAGCCCGGGCATCGTGCGCATGTCACCGCACAGTGGATACAGGAAGCCGGCGCCCACCGACGCCCGGATGTCCCGGACCGGGATGCGGTAGTTGCGCGGGCGACCCTTCCAGCTGGGTTCGTGGGAAAGGGACAGGTGGGTCTTCGCCATGCAGATGGGCAGCTTGTCGAAGCCCAACTCCGTGTATCGCTTGACCTTCTGCTCGGCCGCGGGCAGGTAGTCCACGCCATCGGCACCGTAGATCTTGGTGGCGATGGTCTCGATCTTCTGCTTGATCGACATGTCCAGCGGGTAGAGGAACTGGAAGTTGTTCGGCTTGTCGGCCGCCTTGACCACTGCCTCGGCCAGCTCGGCGCCGCCGGCGCCACCCTTGGCCCACACCTGGCTCACGTAGGCGCCCTCGGCGCCCGCGGCCATCGCCTTCTCCTTCACCACCTCGATCTCGCGATCGGTGTCGGTGGTGAACCGGTTGATGGCGACCACCACCGGAACGCCGAAGTAGCGCATGTTCTCGATCTGCTTCTCCAGGTTGGCGGCACCCTGTGCCACCGCCTCCAGATTCTCCTGGGTGAGGCCCGGATCCAACGGCTTGCCGGCTACCACCTTGAACTTGCCGCTGTGCATCTTCAGGGCACGGATGGAGCACACCATCACCACGGCGCTGGGCACCGCCCCGCTGTAGCGGCACTTGATGTCCATGAACTTCTCGGCGCCCATGTCGGCGCCGAAGCCGCTCTCGGTCACCACGTAGTCGGCCAGCTTCAGGGCGATCTGGTCGGCCAGGATGGAGCTGTTGCCGTGGGCGATGTTGGCGAAGGGTCCGGTGTGGACGAAGACAGGGGTGTGCTCCAGGGTCTGGAGCAGGTTGGGCTTGATGGCGTCCTTCAACAGCACGGCCATGGCGCCGGCGCACTTCAGGTCCTCGGCGGTGATCGCCTTGCCTTCCTTGGTCAGGCCGATGACGATCTTCCCCAGCCGCTCCCGCAGGTCCTTCAGACTGGTGGTGAGGGCCAGGATCGCCATCACCTCGGAGGCCACGGTGATGTCGAACCCGGTCTGCCTGGGGTATCCGTTGTCCTTGCCGCCCAACCCCACGATGATCTGACGGATGGCGCGGTCGCTGATGTCCATGACCCGCGGCCAGGTGATGCTGAAGGGATCGATCCCCAGGGCGTTCCCGTGGTGGATGTGGTTGTCGATGAAGGCGGCCAGCAGGTTGTGGGCCGCACCCACGGCGTGAACGTCACCCGTCAGGTGGAGGTTGAAGTCCTCCATCGGTACCACCTGGGCGTAGCCCCCGCCCGCGGCACCACCCTTGATGCCGAAGACGGGCCCCAGGGATGGCTGCCGGATGCAGGTGAATACCTTCTTCCCGATGTAACCGAGGGACTGGGACAAGCCGATGGTGGTGACCGTCTTCCCCTCGCCCAGCGGGGTGGGGGTGATAGCGGTGACGTCGATCAGCTTGCCGTTGGGTCTGTCCTTCAGCCGTTCGAGAACGTCCAGGTTGACCTTTGCCTTGTACTTACCGTACGGCTCTATCTCATCCTCGAGTAGGCCGAGGCCCTGGGCGATCTCTGTGATGGGCTTCATCTTCGCAGCTTGTGCGATTTCCAGGTCACTTAGCACAGTACGACAACCTCCCGCAAGTTTTGTGAACGAACCCGGGGGCGAGATCCTCATGCAGTGGATAGTACGCTGGGTTGAAGATCGCCCAAAGTCTACATAAACGCCTCAGACCCGTCAACGTCACCCCGTCTACTTACCTCCGTATGCCTTGTCCAGCAGCTGCACCGTGTGGATCACCTGCATCGGCAGCCCGTCTTTCTGGACCCCTCCCGATAGCTGCATCATGCAGGCGGGGCAGCCGGTGGCCAGAAGGCCGGCCCCCGTTCGAGATGCGTTCCCCGTTTTCCGGCTCAGCACCTTTTGAGACAGGTCGTAGTGGGTCAGGGAGAAGGAGCCGGCGCCACCACAGCACATGTCGGCCTCCGCCATCTCCTTGAACTCCACCCCCGGAATGCCCTTCAGCAGCTTCCGGGGCTGAGCGCTCACCTTCTGGAACCGGACCAGGTGGCAGGGGTCATGATAGGTGACCTTGTCCTTCACTTCCCCCATCTCGTCGTTTAGCTCGATACCGGCCAGGAACTCGCTGACGTCCTTCATCTTCCCGGCCACCGCCTTTGCCTTGTCCGCGTACTGCGGATCCTCGGCCATCAGCTTGCCGTACTCCTTGATGAAGGAGCCACAGGTGGCGCAGTCGGTGACGATGGCATCCACGTCCAGGCCGTACATGGAGTCGATGTTCTTTCTGGCCAGGGCGCGGGCCGCCTCGAAGTCGCCGTAGACGGTGGGCGGCTTGCCGCAGTCCACCACCTCGGGGACCAGCACCTCGGTGTTGTTGGCGTAGAGCACCCGGACCATCGACGCGGCCACCTCGGGGTAGATCTGATTGGTGGCGCAGCCGATGAAGTAGGCCACCCGGTACTGGCGGTTGGGCACCGGCCGCATCATGGAGGGCAGCATCTGCCGGGCCGTCTTCGAGGGTAGATGGGGCAGGCCATCCTGGGCTCGGTGGGCGTCGTTCCCGAGCAGCTTGGTGATGCCCAGCCCTTTGGCCACGGCCTGGGCGCCGGAGACCTGGCCCAGCCAGACGGCTCTTCCTGCGGTGTCCAGCAGTCCCCGGTTGGGGAGCAGGTTCCGGAAGATCACCCGTTGAACCCAGGGCTGACCCTTCAGCTGCACCAGCTCCTCGATGGCCCTGTCCACGATCTCGGGGGTCTGAACCTGAGGCGGGCACTGGGTGGTGCAGCCGCCGCACCGGAGACAGCTTCCCAGCGCCTCGCGGATCTCGTCCTCCACCAGATCGACCCGCCCCTCGAGGATGTCTCTGACCAGGGCTACTCGACCTCGGGAGACCTGCCACTCCAACCCCGTGGCCTTGTAGGTGGGGCATCCCGCCTGGCAGAAGCCGCAGCGGTTGCACTTCTCCACCAGTTCGGCCAGGGCGGACATGTTCTTTCCGTCTCCACCTGTTGCCATCTATGCCCTCCCTCCGGGGACCCGCGCCGGGTTCCACAGGTTGTTGGGGTCCAACTGCGCCTTGATCTCTCTCATCAGACCGTAGTCGGTCCTGGGCGGCCACAACTGCATCTTCCCCGCCTCCAGGCGTGGCGCCTTCTGGACCAGGGCGAAACCGCCGCAGTCGGCCGCCAGTTGCTGCAGTCGTGCCGCGGCCGCGACCAGCTTCTCTTCCTGGCCGGACTCGGCGCTTACCAGCCCGTAGACGATGCCATTTCCGGCGTGGGAGGCAAAGGTGGTCTGCAGCCCTTCCAGCTTCGTCAGGCCGCTGGTGAAATCGAACACCCGCTTCAGCAGCACCGACCCCTTCACCAGCATGGAGGGTCTGCCGGGCGGCATCTCCCCGAACACTTCCTTACGATACTGCCAGAGTTCGTGCTCCTCGCCCCCTTCCAGGGTGAAGATCTCTCCAGCCCCGTTCCTGCCGGCCAGTTCCCTCAGCTCCTTCTTCTGCCGATCGACGGCCTCCACGGCGCCTTCCACCTGGACCAACAGGAGGTACTCGCCGGGCTTGAGATCGAAAGCCTTCTCTACCGCCAGGGGCATGGCGCCGTGGCTGAGCAGCTCTGCTGCAGAGGGTCGCATGAAGGAGGCGAGGATAGCGGACACCGTGGCGCATCCGTTCGAGAGCTGAGGGAAGGCCACCGCCACCGTGGCGCTCGCTTCCGGCAACGGCAACAGCCGGAAGGTGGCCGCGGTGATGGCGCCCAGGGTGCCCCACGCCCCGATGTACAGCTTCTTCATGTCGTAGCCGGCCACGTCTTTGACGGTCTTGCCCCCGACTCGTACGACGGTGCCCGCTGGCGTGGCCACCCGCAGTCCCAGCACCATGTCCCGAGCCGTCCTGTACAGCAGCCGGTTGGGTCCACTGCTGTTGGTGGCGAGGGTGCCGCCCACCGTGGCCCGAGCCGAGTCCACGGGGTCCAGCGGTAGGAACAGCTTGACCTCCGCCAGCTCGCGCTGCAGGTCGTCCATCACCTTGCCGGCTCCCGCGGTCACCGTCAGGTTGGCCGCGTCCAGCTCGATGGTGCTGTTCATACGGCCGGTGCTCAGGACGATCCCGTCCCGGGGTTGCACCGGCTGGATGGATTGCTTGGTGCCGCTGCCCCAGACGGTGACAGGAATCCGCTCGGTGCTGGCCAGCTGTGCCACCTCCGCCGCCTGCTTCTCGTCCGAGGGAAGCACCACCGCTACCGGTTGCTCGCCATAGGCCGAGTAGGCGGCCAGTTGGTCCCCGGCGAGGGCGTTCTCCGGCCCGACGATCTCCGCCAGCCGCTTTCGTGTCGCCTCGAGGCTCTCCGTTGTCAGCGTCATCGCTACACCCCCACTCCTGTGGCCGCCTTCTTCAGGGGCAGGATCTTGTCTGGATTCAGCTTGTTGTCGGGGTCAAAGGCTTTCTTGACTCGGGCCATGACCTCGACCTCGGCTTCGTTGAACACCAACGGCATGGAGTCCTGCTTCTCTATCCCCACGCCGTGCTCACCGGTCAGGGTGCCGCCCATATCGACGCACAGCTTCAGGATCTCCTTGCCCGCCTCGTGCACCCTCTGGATCTCCTCGCTGTCCTTCGGGTTGTACATGATCAGGGGGTGCAGGTTGCCGTCGCCGGCGTGGGCCACGGTCCCTACCTTCACCTGGTGCTTCTCGGCAATGGCGACCACCTTCACCATCGTTTCGGCGAGCCTGGTACGGGGCACCGTCCCGTCCTGAACCGAGTACATCGGGGCCACCCGGGCGACGGCGCCGAAAGCGCCTTTCCGTCCGGCCCACAGGCCGGCCCGCTCCGCATCGCTCTGAGCGACCTTGATCTCCCGGACATGGTTCTCCTTGCAGATCTCCACGATCCGCTCGGCCTGGCGCTCCTGCCCATCCTTCAGCCCGTCCAGCTCGATGATCAGGATCCCCTCGGCGTCCAGGGGGTACCCGGAGTGGTAGCTCTCCTCCACCGCCCAGGTCACCGTCTTGTCCATGATCTCCAGGGTGGCCGGGACGATCCCGTCGGCGATGATGTCCGACACGGCGTTGCCCGAGTCCTCCAGGACGTCGAAGATGGCCAGCATCGTCTTGATCGCCTCCGGCACCCGCATCAGCCGCAGGGTCATGGAGGTCACGAAGCCGAAGGTCCCCTCGGAGCCCACTATCGTCCCCGTCAGGTCGTAACCGGGGTTGTCCTCGCAGGGCCCGCCCGTGTTGACGACCTCCCCGTCGGGCAGCACCACCTCCAGGCCGTAGACGTGGTTGGTGGTGACACCGTACTTGAGGCAGTGGGGGCCGCCGGAGTTCTCCCCGATGTTGCCTCCCAGGGTGGATACCTTCTGGCTTGCCGGGTCTGGGGCGTACAGGTAGCCCATGGGCGCCAACAGGTTCTGCAACTCCAGATTGACGACGCCGGGCTCCACCACCACCCGTTCGTTGGCCGTGTCCACGTCCAGCACTCGGGTCATCCGGCTGCAGCCCATGATTATGCCACCCTTGAGGGCCAGGGTGCCGCCCGACAGGTTCGTGCCCGCCCCCCTGGGCACGACGGTGAGACCCTCCATCTTGGCCAGCTTCATGACGGCCGAGGCCTCGGCGGCGTCGGCCGGGAAGACGACCACCTCGGGCTGGAACAGGTCCGGCGTGGAATCGTACTCGTACACCAGCAAGTCTCGGCGGGACGTAAGAACGTCATCCTTGCCAACGATCTTGGCCAGCTCTTCGACCAATTGCTCTCGTATCACCGTCTGGCCCCCTCCTCCAATGTAGGAGCCGGCTCCTGCCGGCGATCGGTGCTATAAGGCAAGAGGGCGCCAGCGCATCCCATCTCGAATGCCTCCGGCGCCCTCATCACTGCTACCTGGATCGGTTCCCTTTTAGGCGGAAGCGGCGATTCGCCTCTGCAGCTGATCCCACTTGTAGTCGACTTCGCTCTGGAAGTCCTGCAGCAGGTGCTCGTTGCCGGGCTTGAACAGGTGGCTGAACCGGCCCTGCGGCTTCAGGAAGTCCTCCAACGGCTTCTCTTCCCTGGGCACGTAGGTCATCTGCCACTTGCCGTTGACCACCTCGTACAGCGGCCAGTACTTGGACTGTACGGCCGACCGGCCCAGCTCCACGGTCTGATGGGTCTCGGCTCGCCAACCGCGCCAGCAGGGGGCGTAGACGGCGATGAAGGAGGGACCGTCGGTCTCCAGCGCCTTCTGCACCTTGGTCATGTAGTCACGCCAGTAGCCAACGCTGGCCTGGGCAACGTAGGGGATGTCGTGGGCCGCCATGATGGACACCAGGTCCTTGCGAGGCTGCTGCTTGCCCTGATAGGCAGCGCCCACGTGAGTGGTGGTGGTCCAGGCGTACTTCGGCGTGGCGCCGGAGCGCTGGATACCGGTGTTCATGTAGGCGTTGTTGTCGTAGACGATGTAGAGGACCTTGTGCCGCCGCTCCATGACACCCGACAGCGACTGGAAGCCGATGTCGTAGGTGCCGCCGTCGCCGCCCATGGCGATGAAGCGGAAGTCCTTGTCCATCTTGCCCTTGCGCTTCAGGGCCTGGTAGGTCGCCTCGATACCGCCTACGACGGCGCCCGCGTTCTCGAAGGCGTTGTGGTACCAGGAGACCTTCCAGCTGGAGTAGGGGAAGACGACGCTGGAGATCTCCACGCAGGAGGTGGCGCTGCTCATGGCGATGTTGTACTCCGACGCCGCCAGCATCGTCCACTTGGCGATGATCGCGGGGCCGCAGCCGGTGCACAGGCGGTGGCCGGAGGTGAACTTAACTTCCTTCTTGGCCAGTTCTTTCAGATTTATTGCCATCGTCTATATTCTCCTATTCCCGTACGCCGATGTAGCTGAGCACCTGGCCGACCGGCTCGCCCTTGGTGATCCCCAGCAGCCTCTTGAAGACGGTGGTGTACTGGGCGGACGAGGTGTCGCGGCCTCCCAGACCCGTCACGTAGTTGACCATCTTGGGTCGCTGGTCCAGGCCGTACATAGCGGTGCACAGGTCCTCGAAGATAGGAGCGCCGGAAGCGCCGGGCGCGGAGGCCTTCTCGACCACGGCCACGGCCTTGACGTTCTTCAGGGCCTCGGCCATCTGTGCGGCCGGGAACGGGCGGTACACCCGCGGCCGCACCACGCCGACCTTGAGGCCCTGCTCGCGCAGCTGCATCGCGGCCCACTGGGCCGTGCCGCCGATGCCGCTCAGGGCCACCACGGCTACCTCGGCGTCCTCCATGCCGTAGCTCTCCAGGATCGGCTGAGCCCGTCCGCTCAGCTTCTCGTACTCCTGGCCTACTTCCTCGATCGCCTTGAGGGAGCCCTCCAGCGCCTTGATCATGGAGAGCTTGTGCTCGGAGAAGAAGGGAGGCAGCACCAGGGCGCCGATGCTGATGGGGTTGTCCGTATCGAGCATGTTGATCTTCGGATTCGGCTCGCCGATGAACTGCTGGACCTCTTCCTTGTCCAGCATCTCCACCCGCTCCATGTCGTGGGAGACGTTGAAGCCGTCGAAGCAGACCATCACCGGCAGCTGCACCTCCGGGTGCTCGGCGATCCGCACGGCCATGATGGTGGTGTCGTAGATCTCCTGGGCGTCGGCGCAGAACAGCTGGATCCAGGCGGCGTCCCGGGAGGCCATGGAGTCGGAATGGTCGCCGTGGATGTTGATGGGGGCGCTCAGGGTGCGGTTGACCATCGGCATCACGATGGGCAGCCGGTTACCGGCGGCGATGAACAGCACTTCGTGCATCAGGGCGAGGCCCTGGGAGGAGGTGCAGGTCATGACCCGGCCACCGGCGGCAGCGCCGCCGCAGCAGGCGGACAGAGCGCTGTGCTCGCTCTCCACCGCCACGAACTCGGTCTGCACGTCGCCGTTGGCCACGTACTCGGCGAAGCGCTCGACGATCTCGGTCTGGGGGGTAATCGGGTAGGCGGCCACCTGGTCCGGGTTGATTTGCATCATTGCGTCGGCGGCAGCCCCGTCACCGGTGAGACCAACTACCTTCCTTTGCCGTACAGGCTTCTCAGCTATTGCCATCACTCGATCTCCTTACAGTGTGTGCTTGGCGAAGGTCTCGTCGGGCTGATAGCGGCCGCCCTGCGCCATGTTCATGGCTTTGACCGGCTTGGAGTTGCACTCCTGGGCGCAGATACCACAACCCTTGCAGTGGTCCTCGTCGATCCCAGCTACCTTGCCGTCCTCGAGGATGATGGAGTCATCCGGGCAGTGGAGCCAGCACAGCAGGCAGTCGGTGCAGGCTGCGTCGTTGAAGATCGGCCGCTGGGTTCGCCAGCTGCCGGTCTGATATTGCACCCCGTTACCGTTGCTGGGGATGATCCCGCCCAGCGGTATCTCGTCGACCTTCGGGAAGGTCCCGGGCTTTACTTCGTGGATGTCGCTCATTCGCTTTCAACCTCCTCGTAGGCCCTCGTCAGCGCCTTGACGTTGCCCTCGACCACCGACTGCTTGAACCGGGAGCCGAACATCGACCTCAGCTCCTCCTCGACGGCCTTGAAGGGGATCAGCCCGGTGATCTTTACCAGCGCACCCACCATTGCGGTGTTGGTGATCGGGCGTCCGACGGACTCGGTCGCGATCTTCGTCGCATTCACGGTGTACAGCTTGTAGTCGCCCTTCGGTAGCTGCTTCCTCAGCTCTGCCGCAGGCAGATCGGAGTTGATGATCAGCGGACCGCCCGACTTCAGTCCGGCGGTCACGTCCACGACCTCCAGAAGGGTGGGGTCCAGCACAACCACCGCATCCGGAGAGGTTACCTGCTCGTGGGTGTAGATCCGCTGGCTGCTCAGGCGGGTGAACGCCTGGATAGGGGCGCCCATGCGCTCCGTGCCGAATTCAGGGAAGCCCTGGAAGTGCTTGTTCTCGCGGCTTGCCGAAGCCGACAGGAAGCGGGACGCCGTCACCGCACCCTGGCCGCCGCGGGCGTGCCAGCGAACCTCGTAGAGATCTCCTGCCATCCTTTCTACTGCCTCCTCCTCGAATTAGTATCCCAGCTTGTCTCCCACCTGCAGGCCGGCCGACGCGACGAACTCCGGCGCTTTCATCTTAGGAGCGCCCTGGGGTTGAACCCGCTTGACGAAGATGCTTCCACCGTTGCCCGCCACCAGGATACCTTCGTCGGAAATCTCCATGACGGTGCCTGGAGCGGTCGGGCCGCTCACGTTCCTCTTCTCGCAGTCGAAGATCTTCAGCGGCTGTCCCTTGTACAGGGTGGTGGCACCGGGCGACGGATTGCAGCCACGGATCACGTTGTAGACGACGTTGATGGGATACATCCAGTCGATCGCCATCTTCTTGCAGATCGGCTCGTACTCGCCCTCGCTCAGATCCTGCACGATCCTGGGGGCCTTCCCTTCCTTGACCAGCTTCACCGATTCCACCATCGCCTCGACGCCCAGGGGGAACAGCTTGTTGAAGTACACCGAGCCCAGGGTGTCGTCGGGTGTGATGGTCACCTCCTTCTGCATCAGGAGAGGTCCGGTGTCCAGCCCCTCGTCGTGCCAGAAGATGCTGAGGCCCGTCTTGGTCTCCCCGTTGATCACGGCCCAGTTGATGGCGCTGGCGCCTCGATGACGGGGGAGCAGGGACGGGTGATACTGGATGGTTCCTTGCCTGGGGTACTGGATCATCGTCATCGGCACGATGTCAGTGACGAAGGCCATGACATTCAGTTCGGGATCGAAGGTCTTGTAGTCCTCGAATACCTCGGGGTTGCGCATCCGGGCCGGCTTCCTGACGGTGATCCCGCTCTTCGCTGCCAGCTCGCCGAGGGGATCCTGCTTGCCGTTCGGTGCATCCGGCGGGCAGTAGACGACGGTGATCTCCTCGCCTGCGTTGAGGAGAGCTTCCAGGACCTTCTCGCCGAAGGCTGCCTGGCCGATCAACGCAATCCTCATGCTTCACCTCCTTGTGTCAAAAGTGCGGTGTCGACCGCTGAGCTGCAGGCTGGGCTGTATCCCAGGGCCGCCGAAAGACGGCCACACGCCTCCTGTACCAGAGGAACCAACAGGGGTACCCGCTCTGGGGTGATCCGGATCCAGGGTCCGGAGATGCTGATGGCAGCCACCACCCTCCCACTGAAGTCCCACACCGGAGCTGCGATGCAGCTGACCCCATCCTCCTGCTCCCCATAGTCTGTGGCGTATCCCTGCCGCCGCGCCTCGTCCAACTCGGCCATGAGGATGCCGGCGTCGACGATGGTGCGAGTGGCGTAGGGGGCGAGGATGTAGGAATTGAGCATCTGCCGCAGTTCCTCTTTGGAGAGGGCGGCCAGAAGGACCTTGCCAGAGGCTGTGCTGTGCAGCGGCGCCCGCGCACCCACCTGAACGAACATCCTGAGCATCCACCCCGGACTCGATACCTGCTCCAGGTAGACGATCTGGTGATCGTCCTGCACGGCCAAGTTGGCGGTCTCGCCGCTTTGCCGCATCAGATCCTGCAGTACGGGCAGGGCTTCCATGCGCAGGTCCAGATGGTCCCTCACAGCACGGGCTACGTCCAGCGGCTTCAGTCCGAGCAGATAGCGACCCGATTCCGGATTCTGGCGCACGTAGCCCCGAGAGATCAGAGTGGAGAGCAATCGATGAACGGTGCTGGCGTGCAGGCTGACCTGGCTGCTCAGTTGCGCGATGCCCACCTCGCCAGTCTCCGCCAGAGCCTCCAGGATGTCGAGGGTGCGCTCTACCGATTGGACGGTTGTCTTAGAGGAGGAGTCCTCGTTGGCTTTTCTTCGCGAAGCACCTGTCACCTGACAACCTCGTCAGCAGAACTGGCTGCGGATGCCGCTGGGTGAAGGGGGAGAACTTCCAAATGGTGAAATCCCGTTTCGCGATACAATATAGGCTCACCCGAAGGCCTTGTCAAGCCTTGTTCTCACTCCTACGCCGTGCTAGTATAGGCCGCGTCGAAAACCGAATAAGGCGTCTGCTAGGGGAGCGTACCTGCTGAGAGGCGGTTCTGCCGCCAACCCTGTGAACCTGAACTGGGTAGTGCCAGCGTAGGGAAGCAGAGCACAAGGGATGAAGTTCGTGGTTGGCCGCTCCTTCAGTCGATTGGGGCGGCCATTGTTTATCCCCCTCTCGGTCTGGGAGAGGCGTGGTCCTGCCAGAGGGCAGGACCACCTGTAGAGACGCGACATGTCGCGTCTCTACAATCCAAACCCCTTGGAGAGGCGTGACGCGAGCTGGCGCGGCGTCACGGGGTGAGGGCGAAGACTCCCTCTCCCAGAGGGAGAGGGTCAGGGTGAGGGCGTTTGCAGGACAATCGACTCCAACTTCCCATCCTCTGCCTGGTTACCGATCCCGCAGCCTGCCTCGGCCGTCCCCTGGAGCAGGTGGTCGCCGTGGCCGTCGAGGCCGGGGTGGGATTGGTTCAGCTGCGCCAGAAGGAACTCCCCGCCCGGCAGTTGCTCGATCTGGGCAGAACCCTGCTGGGGCCGATTAGCCAGCGAGGGGCGGCCCTGGTGGTGAACGATCGGGTGGACGTGGCGATGGCCCTGGGTGCCCAGGGGGTCCAGCTGGGTGGCGGCAGCCTGCCCGTCCGGGAGGCGAGGCGGCTGGCGGGCGACGGGATGCTGATAGGGGCGTCTGCCCATTCCCTGGAAGAGGCCCTGCGGGCGGAGGGGGAGGGCGCCGATTACCTGATACTGGGCACCATCTTCGAGACCCGGTCCCATCCCGGGCTGAAACCTGCCGGCCTCGGCCTGGTGTCCAGGGTGGCGGAGACGGTGCGGATCCCCGTCATCGCCATCGGGGGCATCAGCGCAGGGAACGCCGGGTTGGTGATGGCGGCGGGTGCGAGTGGCGTCGCGGTGATCACCGCCCTTCAGTCGGCGCCGGACGTGGCGGCGGCGGTCAGACAGCTGCTGGCGGCTATGAAAGAGGGCCTCGGAGGGGGGCCCTGAGGGGCAAAGGCGACCGATGGTGTTAGGGCAGGGACTTGTCCCCCGCCGGCCCCGGGTCGTGGTTGACGGGCTGTGGGGGTGAACCCCGGCCCTACGATGGCGAAATGCAAGGGGAGATGTGGGTATGGACGATAGGCTGGTAATCGCGGGCAAGGAACTCCGCTCCAGGCTGTTCCTGGGCACCGGCAAGTACCGCAACAACGAGGAGATGCACGCGGCCTTCGAGGCGGCGCAGGCCGAGGTCATCACCGTCGCGTTGCGGAGGCTGGATCTCAGCGATCCCAATAAGAAGACCCTGCTGGACGAGATCGACTGGGGCAGGTACACCATCCTGCCCAACACAGCCGGGTGCCAGACGGCCGACGAGGCGGTGCGCACGGCCCAGCTGGCCAGGGCAATGGGCCTCTCCAACTGGGTGAAGCTGGAGGTGATCCCCGACACCAAGTACCTCCTGCCCGATCCCATAGGGACCCTGGAGGCGGCCAGACGGTTGGTGGACGAGGGCTTCGTGGTGCTGCCCTACATCAATGACGACCCCGTTCTGGCCAGGCGGTTGGAGGAGGTGGGCTGCGCCACGGTGATGCCGCTAGCCTCACCCATCGGTTCCGGACAGGGGATGGTGAACTTCGATCAGATCAAGATCATCATCGAGCAGGCCAGGGTGCCGGTGGTGGTGGACGCTGGGATCGGCACTCCCTCCGATGCGGCCATGGCCATGGAGCTGGGCGCTTCCGCCTGTCTGATCAACACCGCGGTGGCCCAGGCCCAGAGTCCGGCCCTGATGGCCGAGGCGATGAGGCTGGGCATCGAGGCCGGTCGCAAGGCGTTTCTGGCCGGGCGGATCCCGAGGAAGGCATATGCCTCTGCCAGCAGTCCCCTGGAGGGCCTCGTTCGGTAAGTGAGTCGCACGAAGAAAGCGGGTCCAGGGCACGCAAACCTGCCCTCTGGCCGGTTTGCGGCCTGGCGGGGTTTGGGGTGTCCCCAAGAAGATCCCTCCTACCTCTGCACGGGGTTTTGAAGAATGTTCGACATAACACTTAATGGGAAGGTTGAGAAGGTGGAGGAGGGCTCCACCATCTCTGTCCTCCTGGAATCCAAAGGGGTGAACCCCGCCCGGGTCGCGGTGGAGCTGAACCGGCGGATCCTCCGGCGGGAGGAGTACGCCTCCACCAGGCTTTCGGCGGGCGATGCCCTGGAGGTCGTTACCTTCGTCGGCGGGGGATGATTTGCGAAGCTGTCTTGCCGCGTGAGCCAGGGGTAGAGCCGGTCCGAGGCCCACTCTACCCCTGACTCCTAGAGGAGTCCTTCCGGGACCCCCGTCTCCAGCATCGCCGCTTACCGCACCCCCTGCCCCAGGGCCTTTTAGTTGTCACCCTGAGCAGAGCGACTGGTCTCCACGCAGGTGC
>JAJZQR010000419.1 GCA_021806765.1 Chloroflexota bacterium
CCGCATCCGCAAGATGATCCTGGAGCTGCTCCTCTCCCACGCCCCAGACTCGGACGACCTGCTGGCGCTGGCGCAGGAGTACGGCGCCGACCCGCGGCGCTTCGAGGCCCAGTCGTCCTTCTGCGTGCACTGCGGCCTCTGCGTGCGCTACTGCCACGAGGTGAAGAAGGCCGATGCGGTGGGCTTCCTCGACCGTGGCACCCGGCGGGAGATCAGTTTCATCCCCGAGCTCGCCGCCCGGGAGTGCTGGAGCTGCAAGCAGTGCTTCCCCCTCTGCCCCACCTCGGCCCTGCAGGCGGCCTGGGTCTGGACCACCGCCTTGATGCCGGCGCCCGTGCCGGTGGAGCCGGAGGGGTAGTAGGAGTCGCCTCGCCGTTTGGCCGGGCAGCTGAACAGAGACGGAATCTGCGGTGGACCGCCCTCTTGCACTCAGTTCGTCGCTTGTTCGACTGGACCCAGCTTCAGTACGGCCGCTTGGAGCGTCTTCGCGGCCACTAGGAGATCTTCCACAAGTCGTGGATCGAGCCGTGAGTAACCCTCATACTCCGACACGTTGCGCACGCTGTGGGCCTTGTCAAAAACCCGCCACACACCCGGTTCCAGGCCGAGCGTGTGCGGCAGGACCTGAAAGACGATGTACCGACTCTCGGAACGGAACCCGTGCCAACGCAGAGCTGCCAAAGCCAAGGAATGAGACGCGTTGTACGCTAGGTCGAACCGACTCTCAATCGCCAACGTCGAGCCTTGCGCGTCCTTGAGACGCGTCAAACCGGAGCGCACCAGCCCATCGAACTCCGCCTGTGTCGCAACTTCGCGCTTTAGCCTGCCGCTCCGGGCAAGCGCTTCCAGCTCAGGCAAGGTCATTCTCTGACCCAAGGATGAAGATCTTAGCTTGGCCGGCGATGCCGCTCACGAAATGACTGTCCTCAGCCAGCCGACTCCGCCAATCAGACACGGTCAGCAAGGTCGAATTGACTCTTCGGCCGATACGGTCTTCTGCCTCCTGCAGTGCCGTGAAGAGATCGCCATATGAGAGGCGTTCGCTCAGGACCATGAGGTCCACGTCGCTCTGAGCTGTATCGGTGCCTTTGGCTACCGAACCGTACACGAACGCCACACTGATCTCGTCCGCCAAAGGATTCAGGGCTTCCCGCAAGGGCTCCGCCAATCCCACCGTCTTCAGGATCAAGCCGTGCAGTTCACCGAACATAGGAGCATCTTGGTTCGCCTGGTAGCGTTTCTGGCGTCCCATGGGCGTGACAGTCACCAGTCCGCTGCTGACCAGTCTGCCCAACTCTCGGTGCACCGCCCCGGTTCCGACTTCCGCGAATCGGATCACCTCAGTCACCGAGAAGTCGCGGCCCGGCTGAGAGAACAGCAATCCGAGGACTCGCTGTTGAACCCGGGTGAAGAGGGCGTCGGCCAGACCTTGCTGGCGTATCGCTGGCGTTCCCATATTGGGAATCATATGACCCAATCTGGGATTGTTCAAGTATGTCCGGTCAGAAGCTATCCACGGCCAGCCGGACCTTCGCTCACGTGGCGCTAGCTAGGCAGGAGAAGTGGTTCTGACCGCGGGCGACGTGGGGATCAGCATTTCCTTCTGGAAGACGGAGCAAGACCTCGTTCAGAGCGATCGTGCCAAGGGAGCTTGCTCGGCGGGGGCACACGCGACTTCCACGATTTGACAAGCTTATGACGCCAGCCTAATGTATTGCCGTGGTCCTACCCCGGCGCGTAACCACCTGACATATCGGAGGCCGGTCTTGAATGACGCGGGCATCACCCAAGTAAAATCCGTCTGCAACATGTGCCAGTGCGCAGACACCGGGATCATCGGTCACGTCAAGGATGGTGTCCTGGTCAAGGTCGAGGGTGATCCGGAGTGCACTCCCACCTTCGGCCGCCAATGCGTGAAGGGCCTCTCCGCCCCCTTCGTCCCATACAACGCCAACCGAGTGCTTAAACCTCGGAAACGGACGAACCCCGAGAAGGGTGTGGGGGTCGACCCCAAGTGGCAGGAGATCACCTGGGAAGAAGCCTTTGACATCATCGTCCCCGAACTCAAGCGGGTGAGGGAGCAGAACCCGCTGGGGCTGATGTTCAACTTCTTCGACTACCCCACGTATCAGTTCGCCGTTCCCTGGGCCATCGGCTTTGGGGGCCAGCTCTACTTCGGTGGGGCCACCTGGTGCGGCTGGTACCACAACACCGCCTACCAGTATCACCTGAGCTTCTTCCGCGAAGCCGACTACGCCAACACGAACTACATCCTTCTCTGGGGAGCCCAGGCCGGCCACATCGTGGACGCCCTGCCGGTGCACTCCGCCAAGAGCATGGCCGATGCCCGCGCACGTGGGGCCAAGGTGGTCGTGATCGACCCGGTGATGACACCCGCGGCTTCTCTCGCCGACGAATGGGTGCCCATCCGTCCCGGCACTGACTCCGCTTTGGCGCTCTGCTTCTGGAACCTGCTCATCAACGAGTACGAGCTCTACGACGTGGACTTCATCAAGGGCAAGACCAACGGCCCCTACCTGATAGGCCCCGACGAGCTCTACGTGCGCGACCCCGAGACCAACAAGCCCCTCATATGGGACGCGACGGCGGGCACAGCCAAGCCCTTCAACGAGGTCAAAGTGGCCGACACGGCCCTCGACGGCGAATACGAGTTCAACGGCGTGACGGTCCGCCCCGCGTTCTCGCTCATGAAGGAGCACCTGAAGACGTACAGCCCGGAGTACGTCTCTCCGATCACCACCGTCCCGGTAGACACCATCCGCCGGGTGTGTCGCGACTTCGGCGAGGCCGCCAGGATCGGCAGCACCATCAGGATCCAGGGGGAGGAGTTGCCCTGGCGCCCGGCAGTGCTGCTTTCCGGCCGGGGTCCGACGAACCACCGCCACTCTCAACACGGGGTTTTCGCTATCGAGGGTCTGAATGCCCTGATCGGCAACCTCAACATGCCGGGTGGCACCTTGGGCTTCAGTACGAACTACGAGAGAAGATGGGGGTGCACCGAGGACGCCGACGGCATCGCGCTCTCGCCCAACTCCACCTATTGGCATTTCGGGGCCATGGACACCTATCCGGCGCGCGAGCCCAAGAAGCCGGCCTGGTATACGCTGTTCGACCTCTGCCCGGTGGCCACCTACTCCGACAACTTCTTCCCCATGATGCAGGCGCTCCCCGAAGAGGAGCGCAAGCGGTTCGGGCTCGACTATGACGTGGAGTTCTTCATCGTCACGCATAGCAACCCCACGATCGCATACGTCAGCCCCCACGAGATGGCTGAGGCGTACCGCAAGATCAAGTTCACCTTGGTCTTCGCCACCGAGCTCAACGAGACGGTGGAGATGGCTGATGTAGTGCTGCCCAACGCCCATTGGACCGAGCGTCACGACCCCATGGCCAACCCGCCCTTCAAGTTCGAGGCGGTGGGCGAACACGACTGGTACTGGTTCTACCGACGTCCCATGATCGACCCACCCCATCCAGACATCAAGCACTGGTGTGACACGATGATCGAGCTGGCCGACCGGGCCGGCTTCCTCAACGACGTCAACATGCTCTACAACATCCTCAACGAGCTCAACGGCAGCGAACAGCAGCTGGATCTCGACAAGCGCTACAGTTGGGTAGAGATGTGCGACGCGGTCATGCAGAATCGCTACGGCGTCAGCGTCGACTGGTACGAGCAGAACCAGACGCAGGTGTTCACCCAAGAAAAGAGTCTACAGGAGGCGTTCCCCGGCCCCTTCGTGCCCGGGCGTTACAACATCTACTTCGAGTACTGGAAGCGGGTTCGACCTGACCTCGAGAGGGTGGTTCAGGAACTGGGCATCGATGACGTCTGGGACCTGGACGACTATACGGGGCTGCTTGACTGGAAGCCCTGCCCCTCGTACGAGCCCAAGGACGGCCACGACCTCTTCGCTGTGAACTACAAGGTGGCCTGTCACACCTTCTCGCACAGCTACTTGAACCCCCTAGATC
>JAJZQR010000420.1 GCA_021806765.1 Chloroflexota bacterium
GGTCAACACCGGCGGTAGGGTGGTGGCCATCAACCAGGCTGCCCTCGACCTCCTGGATATCAAGGACGAGGCCACTGCTCTCCGGCCTTTGGGCGAGTACGACCAGTCGATTGCCAGTTGGCACCCGGGTGAGAAGCACTTTACGCCCGGCGAGCTGCGCAAGACGCTGCGTGGGGAGGCAATACCCCGCCAGCGGGCCACGATAACCACGGCGAAAGGGCACGAGTACGTCGTCGAGTTCAGCACCACACCCATTCGGGACCCTCGCGGGAAAGTGATCCTGGCCATGATGATCGCCACCGACATCACCCGCCGGCATCGGATCCATGGCTACTGGCAGGCGGTCACCGATGCTGCCCGGGGCATTTCCCCGCAGTTGGATCTGAACCACGTATTGGAGTCCGTGCTCGATGAGATCATCGAAGGCCTGGGCGGTCCCGCACAGGCAGCCGTCTGGTTGTTGGACGAGGCTGAACAGAAGCTGGATCTCGCAGCCCAACGGGGATTCTCCGCTACCACCCTCGACCAGCTTCGGTCTCTCTCCCCCGACTGCGCGTCGGCCATCTGCGAAGCGGTCCGCACACGCAAGCCCCTGTATTCGGAAGACGTAGAAACCAATCCCCCGGCGTTCGAAATGGACAGGGTGGTGACTGCGCGAGAGGGGATCGCCTCCTGGCTTGCGGCCCCCCTTTTGTCGGACGGCCGTCTTATGGGAGCGATATTCTACGCATCACGAACTCCTCGCCGTTTCTATGAGGAAGACCTTCAAATCGCGACGGTGATCGGCCGCCTATTCGCGGTAGCCATCGACCACGCTACCCTGTATGAGCAGAGCGAGATGGCCCGGCAGCAGGCCGAAAGCGCGCGAGAGGACAACGAGCAGCTGGCCGTCGTCGCTGCCAGGGACCGAGAAAGGGCAGAGCAGGTCAGTGAACAGCTGCGTGCCATCCTTGAGAACCTGGCGGAGGGGGTGATAGTCACGGATCCCACGGAGCGGATACTACTGGTAAACCGGCTGGCGCGAGAGTTGCTCGGCCTGCCGGATACGGCGGAGCCGCTGACTATCGGCGACACGCTTCCGTCCAAGGTGCTCCGGAAGGATGGGAGCCCGCTACCCCCTGAGGAGTGGCCCCTCAGCCGAACCCTTCGAGGCGACAGGGTTGTGGACCAGGAAGTCGTCGTTACCTCGGCCAGCGGGGCTGTGCGAAATCTACTGTTCTCCGGCAGCCCAATTATTGGTGAAGGGGGAAAGGTCGTCCTGGGCATCATCGTCTGTCGGGACGTTACCAAGCTGCGCCTGCTGGAGCAGACCAGGGATGATTACGTCCGGGCAGTATCCCACGATCTGCGGAACCCCTTGACCGCCATCACAGGACATGCCCAGCTCATACAGCGGGTACTGGAGAAGGCAGGGCTGAAGCAGGGCATGGCAAGCAAGGCGATTGAGGCCGTCGTCACCAACAGCCAGAGGATGAACAACATGATCACGGACCTGGCCGAGTCGGCACAGTTGGAAGCAGGACAAGTCCGCCTGACGCAGGTGCCCATCGACCTGCCCTCCTTCGTCGTCAAGCTGAAAGACCGTTTGGCCGGTCCCGATGAGGCTCGCAGGATTTGGGTGGAACTGCCGGAGGAGCTGCCGCTGGTTTTTGCCGATCCGGACAAACTGGAGCGGATCCTGAGGAACCTCCTCACCAATGCCCTCAAGTACTCAGAGCCGGATACCAACGTCACTGTCACCATGACGCTGAGGGGCACGGAGGTCACAACAGCGATTACCGATCGCGGGCACGGTATGTCCCCGGAAGAGGTGTCGAAGCTGTTCCAGAGGTACTACAGGACACCGACTGCCATCCAGACGAAAAGGGGTCTCGGGCTTGGACTCCACATCACCAAGGGACTTGTCGAAGCCCATGGTGGTCGCATATGGGTCGAGAGCGAGATAGGCAAGGGCTCGACCTTCTACTTCACCCTGCCGGTGGCTCCAGAATGACGTAAGTGCCGCCAGGCGCACATCCGATTGCCGGCGGACAGGTCGCTCTATGACGAACTGGCTGGCAGACTAGCACAGCAAGAGGGTCGGTGCCGACGAGGCGTTGAAGCTAGTCGAGTCTGGCCATCGAGTCTTCTCGCAGAGGGGCCGCGGCGTTCCCCAAACCCTGGAAGCCGCCCTGGCGCAAAGGGCGCCGGAACTGAGGGACGTTCGGAGATCCCCGGGATCCTGGGGGATGAGTTGCCGACAGAGGTAGCGAAGGTAGTGGTGAATGCCAGCCCTGCGATAGTGGTGCCAGGGGCTTGCCTGGCGACGATGCAGCCGTTTCCGTTCAGTGCGGTTCTGGTCTATCATAGTGCGGCACCCATGGATCACGATCCGCCCCTGATCGCACCGCGAGCCGGACCGGCGGGGGCCTGAATGCAGACGACACTACGGAGTATCGATGACTACGGGCACCAACCACCGTGACGCGACAGACCCCGACGCACGCCCTCGCAGACTAGCCCTCTGGGCCGCCCTTGGCGTAGCCGCGGCGCTCTTCGTCGCCGGCGGGATCTATGCCGGCCTCTTCTTCCTCTCGCATTCCGACACCATCTCGGAGTTGGCGAAGGCTTCGGCGCAGGCCGTGGCGGAGAGACTGGCCGGCGCCGACACCGCTTCGGTGCGCGGCAACGGGCCGGGAGACGGCCTCGGCGTTCCCTCCAAGCAGGCGTCCGATCCTCGCTTCGCCTTCCTGCTGATGGGCTACGGCGGTGGCGGCCACGATGGAGCATATCTGACCGACTCGATCATGGTCGTTATCGTCGATCCGACGCAGAAGACTCTCACCCTGCTCTCCCTTCCCCGGGATGCCTGGGTCCCCATCGTCTTCGACGGGCAGAAGGCTGTTTACAACAAGCTGAATACCGCCTATGCCTTCGCCAAAGACAGCAGCCTCTACACCGACCGGCTGCCTCGGTACAAGGGGAGCCAGGGGGCGGGGATGCTCGCCACAGACACGGTTGCCCGCATCCTGGGGATACCGGTCTCCTACTACGTGGCCCTGGACTTCGCCGGGTTCCGCCAGATGATCGACGTGGTCGGAGGCATCGACGTCGACATTCCGGACAGCTTCAGCGCGGAGTACCCGGCCAACGACGACCCATCTATCGATGACAGCTGGAAGGTCGTGAGGTTCCGAAAAGGGGTCGAGCACATGAACGGCGAGCGCGCCATCGAATACGCTCGGGCCCGAGAGACCATCGACAACGTAAGCGAAGGGAGCGACTTCGCCCGCTCCCGGCGTCAACGGTTGATCATGGAGTCGTTCAAGACGCGCCTCTTCCAACCGGAGGGGCTGATACACCTGCCGCAGCTCCTCGCCGTCGCGGCCGGCCACGTGGACACCAACTACAGCTTGCCGTCCGCCACTCAGTTCACGCAGCTGGCCATGGATTGGAGGAATGTCCACTTCTACCAGGCCGCGCTGACGAACGCCAACTACCTGTCGGAGGCAACCGGCCCGGAGGGAACCTACATCCTGGTGCCCGACTCGGCGGAACACTCCTGGGCCCCGATTCGGGCCTTGGCCCGCCGGCTTTGGGAAACCCCTGAGCTGGGGGTGGCCATGGTGAATACGGAGATCGTGGTGGAGAACGACACAGGGGTGGCGGGAATAGCAGGCCGGCTGGGTGATGCCCTGGCGAGACTGGGATATCGGGTCGGCGCCCCGAGCACGGGGCCAGGTCGCTCTGCTTCACAGGTGGTGGATCGAACCAAAGGGGAAGGCAAGACGCTGATGCGCCAGCTGGAGACCGACCTACGGGTTCACCTGGACCAGGTGGTGCCGGAGAAGGGCACCGGTGGCATCACCCTGGCGGTTGGCAGTGACGACGTTGCCCTGGCCGATCTGGCAGTACCCCTCGATCCGTCGGCGCCGTCCAGTGCGGCGGGCATCGCACGAGCGGGTTCTGGGTCTTCTGTGGCCGCGGCGCCGCTCCCCCCGGCGACGCTC
>JAJZQR010000067.1 GCA_021806765.1 Chloroflexota bacterium
AACAGCCGGATTGTTGTGGCACCTGCAGCCTCCTTATGGAGCGTTACGGGTTGCTGTCGGCGGATTCCACAGCCGGTCCATGGAGCGTCATCGTCCTACAGATCTTCCGTGGGTACGTCTCCCCCCGGACATACTTTATAAGTATGTACTACTATATAGGCAGATGTTAAGGTATCATTGCGGCCAAGGCATGTCAACAGCTTTGTGCCGGAGAACAGGAGGAGATGAGATGAACAAGGGTGCTCTTCTCAGAAGGCTGATCGAGAAAGGCGAAATCGTCATGGCTCCGGGAGTGTACGACGCCTACTGCGCCAGGATGGTCGAGCAGGCGGGCTTTCAGGCCGTCTCGGTCACGGGGAACGCGGTCTCGGCCTCGCTGCTGGGCCGGCCGGATGTGGGCTTGCTGACCATGTCCGAGATGGTGGAGAACAGCCGCAGGATCGCCAACGCGGTAGAGATCCCGGTGATCTCTGACGCCGATACCGGCTACGGGAACGCCATCAACGTGATCCGCTCGGTGCGGGAGTTCGAGGCGGCCGGAGTGGCTGCCATCCATCTCGAGGACCAGGAGACGCCCAAGCGGTGCGGCCATATGGCCGGGCCGCGGCGGGTGATCCCGCTGGAGGAGATGCTGGGCAAGCTGGAGGCGGCCCTCTGGGCCCGCAAGGACCCGGACTTCGTCATTATTGCTCGAACCGACGCGGCCAAGGCGGAAGGGTTGGATGGTGCGATCCGGCGGGCCAAAGCCTATTCGGAGTTGGGTGCGGACATGATAACCGTCCACACGACGGAGGGGCGCGAGGCCCTGAAGGCGATAGCCGAGGCCATCGACAAGCCGCTCACGGTGAACATGGACGAGGCGGGGCAGGCCTGGCGGGTCCCCTTGGAGGAGCTGCAGGCGATGGGCTACCGGCTGGCCAGCTACGCCGGCACGATTCGCTACTCCGTCGCCTGGGCCGCCCAGAACGCACTGAGAGAGTTGAAGAGCAAGCGCACGACCCTGGAGTTGCAGGATCGCATGGTCTCCTTCCAGGAGTACAACGCCATCCTTGGCCTGGAGGAGATCCAGGCACTCGGCGACCGCTTCGGAGCCCGGTGAACCCACAGTTCCAGGACAATCGTTAGCCCATTCGGTCCGCGGGCGCCAGACCGACTTGCCTCGGCACAAAGATCAGAGCCGCGCCTACCCCCATCAAGACGACGAAGGCGCCCGTGACGAGGGCGGCAGCGAAGCCAAAGCTGTCGACGATGAGGCCGAGAGCCAGGGGGCCGAGCACCACTCCGAGATCGGCTGTGAATCGGTACATGCCCATTCCCCTGCTTACCAGGGGTTCCGGCACCAGGTCCGCCACCAGGGCCGAAAGCATGCTGTTGGAGAGGACTCCCATGGATATCAGTATGGTGGCGATGACGAAGACCGGCGTGCTGGTGTCGCCCAGGAGAATGCACAGGTTGCCGACTACCAGCGTAAGCAGCCCGGGGATCAGAAGCAGTTTCTTGCCAACCCGGTCTGAGAGCGCGCCGCTGGGCAGGTTGATGACTATGGTGAAGACCGAGCCGGTGGTGAGGATCGCTCCGATGAACCCCGGATCGAGCCCCAATACCGCACCGGCGTACAGGGGGAGCAGGGAGTTGCGCATCCCGTGGCGATTGAAGAAGTTGACGAAGGTTCCCAGGTAGACGGTGACCAGGGCCGGCCAGTTGGGAACCGTCGATGCCGCGGAGCCCTCGCGGGCTCGCCGGCTCGAGGAAGGACCTTCTGATCGCTGCTCCTCCCCGGGATGGGACGCCTGTACGGCGTCCGTCCTAGAGGTCACCAGAAGGTTCAGCGGGAAGGAGATGAAGGGGGTGAGCGCGCAGAAGATGAAGGCCGCACGCCAACTGAAGAGGGTGCCGAGATAACCGCCGATGGCGGGGCTGATGGCCTGGCCGAACAGCATGGCGCTCATGTAGAAGCCGAGGACGGTGCCACGCTGGCCGGGGGGCGCGATCCGGGCAAGCAGTATCAGGGCGACGGTGGACATGATGGCGGAGCCGAATCCCATCGCCGTCCGGAAGAAGATCAGCTGCTCGAGGCTGGTCGAGAACGCCGCCAGGGCAGCCGCAGTGCCGGACAGCAGGATTCCGATAGTGAACAGCCGGGTTGGACCGATCCTGTCGGTGAGGGCCCCTGCCGGCAAGTCCATCACCAGCCGTCCCAGGCCGAAGCCCGAGGCCACCAGGGCCACCTGGGCGGCAGAGGAGCCGAAGTAGTCCTTCAGCGCCGGCATCAGGGGGGACACTATGTTGTTGCCCAGATTGGCGATGACGACGGTGAGCACTACGGCCGCGACCCCGGCAGACAAACCGCGCTCTTGGGGCATCTCTATCTTCACCCCTCATCGTGAGGATCATGGCATCGAGGGCTCCAGTGGCACCGCTGCCTTCGAGCGTAGTGGGCCGGCCGCGGGGCGTAGCAGATTATACGTCTATAACTATGTACAGCACCACAGCACAGCAGGTAGAATTCATCCAGTCGCCTTTCCCAATCTCACCGTCTAGGAGGCTCAGGATGGCAAGGCTCTTTGGCCGGCGGACCGTTGGGGATACCGAGCAGGACTCGGCCTCCCAACCCACAGCCCAGCCTTGCGAGGGCTGCGGGAGCGACCTCGCAGCAGATGCGCTCTACTCTCGTTTCAAGGTCTGCTCGGGCTGTGGACGCCACTACCCCCTCTCAGCCCACGAGCGCATCGCCCTGCTTGCCGATGCCGGTACCTTCAAGGAGACCCTCTCCAGTCTCTATTCGACCGATCCCCTTGGCTTCGTGGACAAGATACCCTATCGAGAGCGGCTCGATGAAGCGCGCCGCAAGACTGGCCTTGCTGATGCCGTCGTGACCGGGCTCTGTCGAATCGAGGGCCATCCTGCGGTCCTGGCGGTGTTGGATTTCCGTTTCCTGGGCGGCAGCATGGGCTCTGTGGTTGGAGAGAAGATCGCAGCAGCCTGCGAGATGGCCATCAAGAAGCGGTTGCCCCTCGTCGCCGTGACCTGCAGCGGGGGAGCCCGCATGCAGGAGGGGATGCTCTCCCTCGCTCAGATGGCCAAGACCGCGGCGGCCGTGCGACGGCTCCACGCGCGACGGGTGCCCTTCATCGTTCTCTTTGCGAATCCCACCACCGGTGGCGTCTACGCTAGCTTTGGGACCCTCGGCGATGTACTGCTGGCGGAGCCACGGGCTCTCGTCAGCTTCGCCGGCCCTCGCGTGGCCAAGGCGCTTGCAGCCGATGGGCAGGCTGAGATCCCTCGAACCGCCGAGTTCATGCTGGAGAATGGGCAGATAGACGGCATCGTCCCGCGACCCAGATCGAGAGAGGTAATTGGCGAGCTTCTCAGTCTGTCCACCGGCGGGCACTTGAAGTCGTCGGGTCGTTCCTCGCGGCCCCCTGTTCAGGAAACGACCGTAGGCGCCTGGGCAGCTGTGGAAAGGGCGCGGCACGACAACCGGCCGACCTCCATGGACCACCTCCACAGGATGCTCTCCTCTTTCGTCGAGATCCATGGCGACCGGGCTGTGGGGGATGATCCTGCTGTGGTGTGCGGTCCCGCCGATATGGACGGCCAGGCAGTCATGGTGATCGCCCAGGAGCGCGGGCATCGAGAAGACTCTTCCCATCATGGGGGTCACATGCGCCCGGAGGGGTACCGAAAGGCCCAGAGGGCGATGGGGCTGGCAGCCAAGTGGGGGCTTCCGCTGCTCACTCTCATCGATACACCGGGGGCGGATGCCGGCCTCGAGTCGGAGGCCGGAGGACTGGGGGGGACCATATCGCACTCGATGGCGGTAATGTCCGATCTGCCCACACCTGTGCTTTCGGTGGTGATAGGTGAGGGCGGGAGCGGTGGGGCCCTGGCCCTGGGAGTGGCCGACCGGGTGCTGATGATGGAGAACGCCATCTACTCGGTGATCGCTCCGGAGGGGGCCGCGGCGATCCTCTATCGGGACTCTACCCAGGCGCCCAACGTTGCCCCGTCCCTGAAGCTGACTTCTCACGACCTGATGACCCTTGGCCTGGTCGATGGGCTGGTGCCGGAACCAGCGGGGGGAGCCCATCTGGACCACGAGCGCGCGGCGTTGCTGCTCAGAAGGGCCATCAGGGATGAACTGGCTTCCCTGTCCACCGAGCCAATCTCACAGCTGCTCAAGAGACGGTATGAGCGGTGGCGCCACATAGGGCGTACCACGACCGCCGTGGCAGTGGCCGCCGAGCGGCTGGCCGGTCAGATCGAGACAGGCGTTCGGGGGAGCGCTCAGAAGCTCACTTTCCTGGCCCAACAGATCCCCAGCCAGGTGCGAAGAGTCAGGAGCGAACAAGAATAGCCTCGTCCCGGCCGCCTCCAGCCCGCCAGCAAGTTGCCGGCGGGCTTTTTCTGTATGCCAGCTTCCTTGCCCAGCACCCGTTGGGAGCAGCTCGCTCCCTCGCCAGCGCCAGGCCGGCGAAGACCCGATATAATGGAGAAACGGGATCTGGTGTGATGCCTGACCTGCGTACAAGTGCCTTATGGTACCCGGCCACCGGCGAAGCCGAGGGCCGCAACCTGAGGCGGTCGATCATGAGATGCTGAGGAGGCAACTGGTGGAGACGATGGAGCCGAGAGATCGATCCAGGGACCCCGGCAGGGTCAGCCGCCGGCAGCTACTTGGTTACCTGTCGGCGCTTGCTGCTGGCGTCGCCTTGAGCCCTGCTACTGTCTCGGCTCGCCCCGAGGGTGAACCCCCTCTGGCGTCGGATCTCCCTCCCGCACAGACCCAGCTCCCCGATACCCGAGACGGGGCTCTGCAATCCCAGAAGGAGTCGATCGAGGCCGGTGTCGCCGGGGGGAACACCCTGCCATCCGACATCCCCACGCGATCCCCGAGCGAAGCGGTAGCCAGCTGCCTCGCTCGACGGCAGCCGGAAGAGCAGAAGCATACGGCGCCGAGCGCGCTCCAGCAACTCCTCGCCACACCGCTGTCGCAGTCGAGGATCGGTTTGAACAGCTGGCCGATGCTGGAGGAATCGGAAGAACTCGACCTCGGCCACTTCCGGTTCGCCATATCGCCCTACGTCCCCTTCGTTGACGACGGAAAGCAGCGGTTCCTGCTGTTCGGCAACTACCCTCTCATAGGCGGTTTCCGCGGTAGAGACTACGTGGAGGACGTGCAACGTCGCATGTTCGACCGAGCGGTCTGGGTCATGGCCAACGGCTGCCAGGGCACGGTGGTGGTCGAGTTCGATCGGCCCTTGAGCACTGACAGAGTGGGTCACATAGTTCGCGCCCTCTACGATTACGGTGTTCGGACCATCATCTGGGGAAACGAACCTAACGATCCTGGTGCCGCATGGCGCGACAATCTTCCCGAACTGGTCAAGATCTTCTCGGCCGCGGCCGATACGAGGAAACGGTACAATCTCGACGATCTCGAGCTGGCGCTTCCGGGGATGGCCTATTTCGGGCAGGGTGAGTACCTGCAGAAGCTGCTCCAAACCTTCGATGCGCTTCTACCCGGGTGGAGCGACGGCTCCTCCAAGTACCTTCCCTTCCAGAGGGTGACCGATCACTACTATGGCCCGATAGATGGGTTCCTGCAGAGACTGACCGAGATGCGGCAGACGATGGCGAAAGTGGGTCTAAACGACCTGAAGTTCGATCTGGCGGAGGTGGGCAACCCCACCGTCAATCAGGGGCCGCTGGTCACCGACCAACAGCTGGCGGAAGGCTACATCCCTCAGATTACCTCCCTGGCCGTTGCCTCCGGCATGATGGATCGGTTGTACTTTTACTCTGCGCTGGACGCTGGAGACGACAGGTACTCCCTGACGAGGATCGAGAACGGCGGTCTGGTCATGAAGCCTTCGTACCAGGCTTTCGTCACGATGGCCAGGCTGCTGTCGAGGCTTTCCAACATCTCCTGGTCGGAAACCGGCGAGACGATGAGGGTGGATGGAAGCCGAACCGACGGCGTGGAGTTCACCGTCGTCTGGTCGAAAGTGACCGACAGGGATGTCGTCGTGCCCGTGCCTCCCGGCAAGAGGGTCTTCGACGCCCTCGGTTCGGAGGTGAAGCTCCCTGACCCTCAACAGGTGGCTCTGAGTCCGAGGGTCCACCCGGCTCTGGCCGGGACCGCACGGGTTCTCTTCTCCCGACGCTCCTGAGCTGAGCCCACTCTGCTTAGCCTTCGCGAGGACGAAAGAGAATGTTGCTGGGTACCTTCTATGAAGGGGTGGAGATTCATCGCGAGGAGAAGATGGTCTTCGCCCGCTTCCTTGCGCCCCATCGCGTGATCTCCACCTGTGTGGCGGTGGGGTACCGTGACAAATGGACGTGACTCGCTGATCGCCCACGGCAGCCTTTGCTCTTCTCAGCCCAGTCTCGCGTTTCCCAAAGCCGAATTTGTCTCGAATGATGGTCCGGGCGAGTGCGTTCTCGCCCCCCAGGACGTGAGCGAGAGTTGCGCCCGCGGTATTGGCCGTTCCCGGCGGATCGGTGCTAAGATCTCATCATGCAGCCTGATTCGTGGGGGGCTGACTGGTTCTCCTGGTCCTTCGGATGGAGGTGTGGCAGTGGGCGTTGTTGATCGATGGCAGAGGATCGTGCGCGTGCAATGGGCCGGCTACGTCGCAGCCCTGGCAGCGGTGGCCCTGGTGAGCGGGGCCATCGGCCTCATTCTCGCGTACATAAGTATCCCCAACATCTCGATGCTCTACCTCATCGCCGTGCTCGCCAGTGCCACAGCTTTCGGAAGCGGCCCGGCTATCCTCGCATCGGTAGCCGCCTTTCTCACCTTCGACTGGTTCTTCGTGGAACCGCCGCACACCTTTACCATCGCTAACCCGTCGGAATGGCTGGCCCTCCTGCTTCTCCTGCTGACTGCCCTCATTACAGGACAACTCGCCGCAGGCCAACGCCGCCGGGCACGCCAGGCCGAGCAGCGGGAGCGGGAAGCGGTGGTCCTCTATGACGTGGTCCGTCTGGTGGGCGCTCCAGATCTGAAGAGCGCGCTCAACGCCGTGGCGGAGCGATTGCGGCGGGAACTTCACCTGGTGGCGGTGGCCATAGAACTCATGGATAACCACGACACCACCGTGCGGGAGGTGGTTGGCGACGCCGAGGCAGTCCGCGTCATGTCCAGCATGCCAACCGAGCTTCTCAGCGAGGGCGAAGCTCCCTCCAGAGAACGACGGGCCGCTCCGGGACGATGGGTACGGGTGGTGCCCCCGCATCTTCCCGGGGTAGCACCACGGGCCGGGGATGAGGACGTGCATGTGGTACCCGTGAAATCTCAGGGGCAGAGCGCAGGCACCATCCTCCTGGCCCACCCGCCCGGTGCGCCGGATTTCGATCCAGCTGACGACCGGCTGCTTTCGGCCGTCGCCACGCAGTTGGGCCTTGCCGTCGAGCGTCGCAGGCTTCGCCGAGAAGCCACCGAGGCCGAGGCTCTGAGACGCACCGACGAGTTGAGAACGGCGCTGCTGAACGCGGTGTCCCACGACCTTCGGACGCCCCTGGCCTCGATAATGGCCTCGGCCGGCAGCCTGCTGCAGAAAGACGTGCCGTGGACGGAAGGAGAGAGAGATCAGTTCGCCGGCGCCATCGAGAGGGAGAGCGGGCGGCTCAACCGGATAGTTGGTAACCTGCTGGATCTCTCGCGGATCCAGGCGGGAAGCATACGGCCTGAGTTGGACTGGTACGATCTGCGGGCTCTCGTGGACGACGTGCTGGGTCGCTTGCGCCCCATAACTGCCCAGCATCACCTTGTGATCGACGTTCAGAAGGATCTGCCGCCGGTGCCCCTGGACTACGTGGAGATCGACCAGGTCATCTCCAATCTCATCGAGAACGCCGTGAAGTACTCGGCGGCCGGGACCGAGATCCGAATCTCCGCTCGACGCGATGGAGAGGAGGTCAGGGTCGAGGTGGCAGACCGCGGCCCCGGCATCCCGCCGGAAGCCCTACCCCTACTGTTCAAGCCGTTCAGCCGTGTGGAAGGCGAGGGTCCCCGTCCCAAAGGCACCGGCCTTGGCCTGGCGGTTGCCAGGGGGTTGGTAGAAGCTCACGGGGGCCGAATATGGGCCGAAAACCGTCGTGGTGGCGGGGCTGAGTTCGCCTTTTCTTTGCCGCTGTCGCCGCACAGCCAGCCGTTGGTAGCGCAACAGGAGCGGCCGGCATGAGCCAACACGGGGGAGCGCGCATCCTCGTGGTAGACGACGAGACGGAGATCTTGCTGGCGCTGAGGACCAATCTGTCCCGCCACGGCTTTCAGGTCGAAACGGCCGACAGCGGCCAGGGGGCTCTGGATGGCTACGCGCGGTACCATCCGGATCTCCTCATCCTGGACCTCGGCCTGCCGGAAATGAGCGGCGTAGATGTCATCCGAGAGTTGCGCTCATGGAGCAACACCCCTATCGTAGTTCTTTCCGTGCGGGGCGCGGACAGGGATAAGGTCGCGGCCCTCGACCTGGGAGCCGACGACTACGTCACCAAGCCTTTCAGCATGGAGGAGTTGCTGGCGCGGATCCGGGTGGCTCTGAGACACGCCGCCCATCCTGGTAGCGGATCTGCAGCCATATTCCGAACGGGCGATCTCGAAGTGGATTTCGAGCGCCGGAGAGTGCGCGTGGGTGGCACTGAAGTCCATCTCACGCCTACCGAGTACGACCTGCTGAAGGTGTTCGTGACCTACCCCGACAAGGTTCTCACCAATCGGATGCTTCTCCAACTCGTCTGGGGACCCGAGTACGGGTCGGAGACTCACTACCTTCACGTGTACGTGGCCCAACTTCGCCAGAAGCTGGAAGCCGATCCCCAAGCCCCGTGGTACATCGTCACCGAGCCCGGTGTTGGTTATCGTCTCCTGTCCGACGGCGACTGAACACAGACGGCGCTTCGCCCAACGACTACACGGCTTTCTTCAAACGCCCCTTGCACTGAACCCTCCGCCACATCTTGGAGAGAGTTGGGAGCAGCCAATTTCTGCCAGGAGCTGCGCCCTGGATCCCCGTGGAACCTTTGTGAACTCGCATCAGAGTGCTTGGCGTGCACACCCCAACACACCTCCTCTCCCTTCTCCTCACCTGTGTGGTCCCCGATAGCAATCCTGAGGGTTTCTTGAGCCGAAAGTAGCGAATCCTGACACGCCTCTGAGCGCGTCCTGGATATGCTATCTCAGTCGGACGGAATGGGGTTGGCCGCAGCACATGCAGGCAGGGATCCTGCTGTGTCAGAGATGGGTATCCTGGAGGACCCGTTGGTGGAGACAACACCCGTGTCCCTTCGAGTCCTGCTGGTAGAGGATGAGGCTTCCTTCAGACAGGTGATCGGGCGAAACCTGTCCAGTCGAGGCCACGAGGTCCTCGAGGCGGCCACCGCCTCGGAGGCCATCAAGGCCGCTCTGGAATCCAGTCCTGACCTGCTGCTCCTCGACATCAACCTGCCTGACCGAAGCGGTTGGGACGTGCTGCGCGAACTCCGGGGTCGGGGGATCGAGGTCCCCACCGTGGTCGTGTCGGCAGTGCGCGTCAGTCCAACTCGCCTGGCGGAGTTCAAGCCGCTGGCGTACCTGCCGAAACCGTTTCCCCTCGACGCCCTGTTGCGGGTGGTGGAGGAGGTCCGCGAGCGGGGGAGGCCATCGGGGTCATGAGGTTCCGGTCAGGTCGCAATAGGTGCGGGGAGGCCAGAAATGGCTGACTTTGTGTTCGTTCTGCTGAGTACCGCGTTCTTCGCCGTGTCGCTGGGCTACATGCTGGGATGCGACCGACTGCTGGGAGGCGGGCAATGACGGTGGAATACGTTGTCGGGGGGGCCGTGGCACTGCTCCTGATCGTCTATCTGGTTTACGCTCTCCTCCAACCGGAGCGGTTCTGAGAGATGAGCTTCACCGGTCTTCTCCAAGTCGCCCTTTACGTCGTGGTGATCGCCATCATAACGAAGCCGCTGGGCCTTTACATGGCCCACGTCTTCAACGGCGAACTAGCCTTCCTCCGGCCGGTGGAGCGAGTGATCTGCCGGCTCTCGGGGGTCGATCCGGAAAGAGAGCAGCAGTGGACCGGCTACGCGGTTTCGGTGCTGCTGTTCAACCTGGCCGGCATGCTGCTCCTCTACTTCCTGGAGCGGATGCAGGGCTTCTTTCCCCTGAACCCCCAGGGGCTTGGCCCCGTCCCTCAGGACCTTGCCTTCAACACCGCCGCCAGCTTCACCACCAATACCAACTGGCAGTCCTACGTTCCCGAGACCACCATGAGCTACTTCACCCAGATGGTGGGGCTCACGGTCCAGAACTTCGTCTCCGCCGCCACTGGGTTGGCCATCGCCCTCGCCCTGATTCGGGGGCTCGCCCGCCGATCGGCCGACACCCTGGGCAACTTCTGGGTGGACCTGGTGCGGACGACCCTGTACGTACTGCTGCCGCTCTCGATACTGTTCTCCATTGTGCTGGTGTGGCAGGGGGTTCCTCAGAACCTCAACGGGTACGTCCAGGCCCAGACCGTCGAGGGATCTACCCAGACCATCGCCCAGGGCCCGGTGGCGAGCCAGGAGATTATCAAGATGGTGGGTATCAACGGCGGAGGCTTCTTCAACGCCAACTCGGCCCACCCCTATGAGAATCCCACGCCCCTCACCAATTTCCTCGAAATGGTGGCCATCTTCGCCATTCCGGCGGGGCTCACCTATACCTTTGGGCGGATGGTGGGGGATACCCGGCAGGGTTGGGCCCTGTGGGCTGCGATGGGGGTGCTCTTCCTGTTGGGAATAATCGTAGCTCTGGCCGCAGAGCAGGAGGGTAACCCTCTCTTCACGCAGTTTGGGGTGGACCAATCGGTATCGTCCTTCCAGGCGGGCGGCAATTCCGAGGGCAAGGAAACTCGCTTTGGGATGTCGGGTTCCATGCTCTTCACCGTCCTGACCACCGACGCCTCCTGTGGGGCCGTCAACAATATGCACGACAGCCTGATGCCGCTGTCCGGCCTGGTGGCGCTGGTCAACATGCAGTTGGGCGAGGTGATCTTCGGTGGGGTCGGTGCTGGCCTTTACGGAATTCTCGTCTTCGCTATTCTGGCGGTCTTCATCGCCGGCCTGATGGTCGGTCGCACGCCCGAATACCTGGGCAAGAAGATCGAGTCCTACCAGATAAAGATGGCGATGCTGGTGGTCCTGGTGCTGGGTGCCTCTATCCTCGTCTTTACGGCGGCGGCGAGCGTGAGTAGCGCCGGCACCAGCAGTATCTTGAACCCCGGCCCCCACGGTTTCAGCGAGATGCTCTACGCCTTCACCTCCGGCACAGCCAACAACGGTTCCGCCTTCGCCGGCCTTTCAGCCAACACCCTCTTCTACAACGTCACCATCGCCTTCGCCACACTGATGGGGCGGTTCTTCATGATCGTGCCGATCCTGGCCATTGCCGGATCCATGGCCCGTAAGCAGCGGGTACCCCCCAGCCTCGGCACCTTCCCGACCTACGGACCGCTCTTCATAGGGCTGTTGGTGGGGGTGGTGCTGATAGTTGGGGCCCTGACCTACTTCCCGGCCCTGGCGCTGGGGCCGGTGGTGGAACAGCTGCTACTTCAAGCTGGGCAGACCTTCTAGAGGGTGACCGAGTAATGTCTGACGAGGAACCGATGGACAATCCGCAAGGCCCGCAGGAGCAGCCGAGACCAACCCATGCGGTGCCGGAGCGCGATGCCGCGCCCCTCCGTGGGTTGGAGCCGCCCACCCGGCGCACCCCGGAGACAGACTCCATGAAGGAGAGGACGGCCCACCGCCGGGCGGGGGCCGGCGTGTGGACCCGAGAACTGCTGCAGGGGGCCCTGGCGGAGTCGGTAGCCAAGCTCGATCCGCGCCGCATGGCCCGAAACCCGGTGATGCTCGTGGTGGAGGTGGGAGCGGTATTCACCACAGCCATCTTCGTTCAACAGGTGGTGACGCAGGCCTCCTGGGTTTTTACCCTTCTGATCGCCATCTGGCTCTGGCTTACCGTTCTCTTCGCCAACCTTGCCGAGGCGATGGCCGAGGCTCGAGGGAAGGCCCAGGCAGACACCCTGCGGGCTACCAGGAAGGACACGCCGGCCAGGCGGCTGCGGGACTCCACCGAGGAGACCGTGAGTTCCAACGACCTGCGCCGGGGGGATCTGGTCCTGGTGCGAGAGGGGGAGATGATCCCCGGCGACGGTGAGGTGGTGGAGGGGGTCGCCTACGTCAACGAGGCTGCCATCACCGGTGAATCTGCACCCGTCCTCAAGGAACCCGGGACCGACATGCGCTCCACGGTTACGGGCGGCACCCAGGTAGTCAGCGATTGGCTGAAGATCCGGATCACGGCGGACCCCGGGCACACCTTTCTGGACCGGATGATCTCCCTGGTCGAGGGAGCAGAGCGCCAGAAAACGCCGAACGAGATTGCGCTTTCCATTCTGCTTTCGGGGTTGACCATCATCTTCCTGCTCGCCGTCGTTACCATGGAGCCCTTCGCCATCTACGCCGGCGGCCCTGTTCCAGTGGAGGTGTTGATCGCCCTGATAGTGTGCCTGATTCCCACGACCATCGGCGGCCTGCTCTCCGCCATCGGCATAGCCGGCATGGATCGGGTGACCCGTTTCAACGTGCTGGCCACCTCCGGGCGGGCCGTGGAAGCCGCGGGAGATGTGGACGTGTTGCTGCTGGACAAGACCGGGACCATCACCTACGGCAACCGGTTGGCTGCGGAAATCATCCCCGTGGTCGGAGTCACGCAGGAGGATGCGGTGCACGCGGCGCTGTGGGCCTCTCTGGGGGACGATACACCTGAGGGGAAGAGCATCATCGCCCTGATAAAGCAACTTGGCACCACGCTGCCACCTTCCACCAACGGGACCGCGCCGGAGGGCGCGGAGGTGATCCCCTTCACGTCCCAGACCCGGACGAGCGGACTGTCCCTCGATGGGCACGTGTGGCTCAAGGGGGCGGTAGATGCCATGGTCGCCAATCTGGGGGCTGACATGCCGCCCGACCTGGCACAGCAGGTGGATCGGATAGCTCGGGAGGGAGGCACACCTCTGGCGGTAGCCGAGGACAAACGGCTGATGGCGGCGATCTACCTGAAAGACACGGTCAAGCCGGGGATGCGCCAGCGGTTCGAGGAGTTCCGGAAGATGGGAATCAAGACCATCATGATCACCGGAGATAACCCTCTGACCGCTGCCACCATAGCCGGGGAAGCGGGGGTCGACGACTTCGTTCCAGAGGCGAAGCCCGAAGACAAGATCCGAATCATCAGGGAGCAGCAGGCCCAGGGCCACCTGGTGGCGATGAGTGGGGACGGTACCAACGATGCCCCGGCCCTGGCCCAGGCGGACGTGGGGCTGGCGATGAACTCCGGCACCGCTGCGGCCAAGGAAGCGGCGAACATGGTGGACCTGGACTCGAACCCCACTACACTGATCGAGGTGGTGGCCATCGGCAAGCAGTTGCTGATCACCCGTGGGGCCATCACGACCTTCTCCATCGCCAACGACGTGGCGAAGTACTTCGCCATCATACCCGCTGCCTTCGCCGCCACCTACCCGCAGCTGAACGCCCTGAACATCATGCGGCTGGCTACGCCGGAGAGCGCTATCCTGTCGGCGGTGATCTTCAACGCCCTGATCATCATCGCCCTGGTGCCGCTGGCACTGCGAGGGGTGGGTTATCGACCCGCGCCGGCGGCAGAGCTGCTGGGCCGAAACCTGCTGATCTACGGTCTGGGTGGTATCATCGCCCCTTTTGTAGGGATAAAGATCATCGATCTGATCGTATCGGCAGCGGGGTTTAGCTGAGGAGGCTACCATGGAACTGGTACGTCAAGCACGCACTGCTGTGCTCATGATAATAGTCCTGACGATCATTACCGGCATCGCCTATCCGTTCTTAGTCTACGGTCTGGCGCAGGCGATGTTTCCGTATCAGGCAAACGGGAGCCTCGTCCAGGATGGCAGCGGCAAGGTGATCGGGTCGAGTCTGATCGGCCAGAACTTCACGGACCCCAGGTACTTCCATCCACGCCCCTCGGCAGCCGGAGGTGATGGGTACGACGCTACCAGTTCAGGCGGATCGAACCTGGGGCCCACCAACATAAAGTTGATCGACTCCGTTCAGCAGCGGGCCGCGGCCTACCGCCAGGGGAACGGCCTGTCGCCGGATGTACCGGTCCCGGTGGATGCGGTCACCGCCTCAGGGAGCGGTCTGGACCCCGACATCTCTCTGGCCAACGCTTACATCCAGGCCAAGAGGGTTGCCAGAACTCGGGGGATGTCCGAGTCAGAGGTGCGTTCCCTGGTGGACCAGCACACCCAGGGCCGCGTATTCTGGGTCCTGGGCGAACCGCGGGTGAACGTGCTGGAACTGAACATGGCGCTGGACAAAGCCGGCCGATAGCAGTATTCACGGGTAGAGACGCGACATGTCGCGTCTCTACGGGTGGGAGGCATGGACGAGCAGCGGAGGCGAAAGGAAGAGGGAAGGCCGACCCCCGAGGAGATGCTGGAGCGGGTGCGGCGAGAGGCCGGCGCGGGAGCGCGCGGCCGGCTGCGCATCCTTCTGGGCATGGCCCCGGGAGTGGGCAAGACCTACGCGATGCTGATGGAGGGGCGGCGGCGCAAGGAGCGGGGGACGGACGTGGTCGTCGGCTTCGTGGAAACCTACGGCCGGCCCCAGACGATTCAGGCCATAGGTGACCTGGAGGTCGTTCCCCGCAAGCGGGTCGAGTACAAGGGCGTGACCCTGGAGGAGATGGACACCGAGGCGGTCGTCCGTCGCCACCCCGCCGTAGCCCTGGTCGACGAGCTGGCCCACACGAACGCCCCGGGATCGAAGCACAAGAAGCGGTGGGAAGACGTCCAGGAGCTGCTCGACCACGGGATAACCGTCATCAGCACCATGAATATCCAGCACCTCGAGAGCCTGGCGGACGTTGTCGAGAGGATCACGGGCGCCCCTGTCCGCGAGCGGATCCCTGACTCGGTCGTCGACCAGGCCGACGAGATGGAACTGGTGGACATGTCGCCTATCGCACTGCGCCAGCGCATCAAACATGGCAACGTCTATCCCAGGGAGAGGGCGGAACAGGCTCTGCACCAGTTCTTCCGAGAAGGCAATCTCAACGCGCTGCGGGAGTTGGCGCTGCGCAAGGTCTCGACGGCGGTCGAGCAAGAGCTGACCGACTACATGCGGGAGCACGACATCCAGGCCGTGTGGCCCGCGGGGGAGAAGGTCATGGTGGGCGTGTCCGCGGAGCCCAACGCGCAGCACCTGATAAGGCGCGGGTGGCTGATGGCCAACCGGCTCCAGTCGGAGCTGCTGGCCGTCTTCGTGGAGACCCCGGATTGGGCACGTTCTTCACCGGAGGAGAAGCGGCGCCTGGAGGAGAACCTTCGTTTTGCCGAGGACCTGGGCGCGAGGGTGGTGCGAACAACTGGTTCGGACGTGGCGCAGGAGCTGGCGAGGCTCGCACATGAAGAGAATGCAGCCAACCTCTTCATCGGCCACCCCAGGGGAGGGCGATTCCGAGACATGTTCGGTGGATCCACGGTGAGCAAGTTGCTGCGCCTGGCGCCCGACATCGACATCCACGTTGTTGCGGCGGGTGGAGGGCCTGCTCCAGGTTAGGACCGGCCGTAGACAGCCCAGGGATCCGGCACCTCAGAATCGGTCCAGACGCGGGTTAGCTCTGGACATCCTGGACTCCTCCCATCCCACACATTTCTCTACTTGCGGCCGGTCTTCACCGGCAGCCCTGAGCGGGTCCACTGGATCATGCCGCCCCGCACGTTCATGGCCTTGAGGCCACGCTTTTGCGCCCTGTCGGTAGCTCGGGCCGCTCGGTGGCCGGTTCGGCAGATGAACAGCACCGGCCGCTCGGGGCGCCACTTGGAGAGTTCTCGATCCAGGTTGCCCAGCGAAACCAGGCGAGCCTCCTTGATGTGGCCAGCGGACCACTCGTGGGGTTCCCGCACGTCGATCAGGGCCGCCCCCTCTGTCAGGAGCCTGCGGACCTCCGAAACCTCGATCTCGTCGACCTTTGGCCCGAAAAGCCAGCTCAACCAACCCATTCTCAGACCTCCAGCAGGTGGGATAGCTTTCCCCCTTCCGCCAACTGCACCAGGAGACCCCCGCGGAATGCGGCAGCCGGCTCGGGTGCGTCATTATACCCCATCAGGGTATGGTGGCGTTGAGCGTTTCTTCGAGAAGGTGCCGATCGGTATTCGTTCCCTTTTCAAGCTCTTGTCCTCCGGCTAGCTCTTTGATAAACTGGCACTATGGGGAAATTGGTACCTAGTTGGCTGCTGGGAGTCTTCCAGAGCCACCACAGAGGGTTCGCTCTTAACGACAACGCCGTCGGATCGTTCTTCAGGCCACCCCTTGGTCATGCCCAGGTGACGCAAGGCTCCTGTTGATCGGCATTGATAGCCGCTCCGATCGCCACTGCTGGCCCTTTCCCATAGGCGCAATGCGCCTAGGACAATCCCATCGACTCGCTGCTATTCGCGCTCACCGTCGATAAGACGATGCCGGAGGGGTAGTTGTATCCCCTGGTGGGTGGCCCTTTGGGCTACCGGGGTCGTGGTCCATCCCGTGCGAAGGCCAGAGCGCGGTAACTTGTGGGGGCCCTTGGGGTGGAGGGCTTTCCTCTTCCAGGGACGGAGGTCAGCAATGGGAACGGGGCAGGGTGAGCGGCTTTCTGATCCTCACCATACTCGAGGACTCTACGATCCTCGGTTCGAACACGATGCCTGCGGCATAGGCTTCGTCGTCAACGTAAAGGGACAGAAGTCCAACGACGTCGTCCGCCAGGCGCTCACTGTTCTCCTTAACCTCACTCACCGCGGTGCCACGGGCGCCGAGGCCAATACGGGTGACGGCGCCGGCATCCTGCTTCAGATGCCCCACGCCTTCTTCCGTAAGGCGTGCGCCGGCGACGGCATTCCGCTACCCGATCCCGGGCAGTACGGCGTTGGCATGGTCTACCTGCCCCAGAACGAAACCGATCGTCGGGAGTGCGAGGGGCGGCTTGAGGCGATAACCATCGAGGAGGGGCAGCGGGTTCTCGGCTGGCGAACGGTCCCCACCGACGGCAGCCCCCTGGGGAAAACGGCGAGATCGGCGGAGCCTGTGGTGCGCCAGTTCTTCGTCGGGCGCGACCCCGGCCTCGGCGATAACATGGCCTTCGAGCGCAAGCTGTACGTCATCCGCAGACGGGCCGAGAAGGAGATCCGCTACGCATCCCCTCCTGTGCCCGGTGGATCCCAGTTCTACGTCAGCAGCCTGTCCTGCAAGACCATCGTCTACAAGGGCATGCTGATGTCGGAGCAACTCCAGGCCTTCTACCCGGACCTGGCGGATCCCGCCATGGAAACGGCGCTGGCCCTGGTCCACTCCCGCTTCAGCACCAACACCTTCCCCAGTTGGGATCGAGCCCACCCCTACCGCTACATGATCCACAACGGCGAGATCAATACCCTACGGGGCAACGTCAACTGGATGCAGGCCAGGCAGGCGATGTTCGAGTCCGCCCTCTTCGGGGAAGATCTGCCCAAGGTGCTCCCGATCATCAACCCCGACGGCAGCGACACGGCCATGTTCGACAACACCCTGGAGTTCCTGGTGCTGGCGGGACGCTCCCTGCCCCACGCGGTGATGATGATGATCCCGGAGCCGTGGTCGAACCACGAGAGCATGAGCGAGGAGAAGAAGGCCTTCTACGAGTATCACAGCGCGCTCATGGAGCCGTGGGACGGCCCTGCCTCCATCGCCTTCACCGACGGTGTCACGGTGGGTGCCGTGCTGGACCGCAACGGCCTGCGCCCCTCTCGCTATTACGTTACCAAGGATGACCTGGTGGTGATGGCTTCCGAGGTCGGGGTCCTGGATATCCCGGCGGATCGGGTGCTCTACAAGGGCCGCCTGGAGCCCGGCCGGATGCTTCTGGTCGATACGAAAGCCGGACGGATCGTGAACGACGAGGAGCTGAAGCGCCAGATGGCCACGGCCCGTCCCTATCAGAAGTGGCTCCGGGAGAACCTGGTGGGGTTGGAGGAGTTGCCCGACGTGCGGGTCGACGGGCGCCGATCCGTACCCTTCAACCAACTGCTGAGTGCCAAGGAATACACGCCCGGCTCCTTCGACTGGGCTGCTGTTCATGGGAAGGGTGGGGACTTCGATATCCTCTCTGTCGAAGGTTCAGAGATTGGCCACGAGGCCCTGACCCAGCTCCAGCAGGCCTTTGGCTACACCCACGAAGACCTCCGCATGATCCTCGGCCCCATGGCCCAGCAGGGCGTCGAGCCTGTGGGCTCCATGGGGAACGACGTGCCTCTGGCCGTGCTCTCCGACAAGCCGCAGATACTGTACGACTACTTCAAGCAGCTTTTCGCCCAGGTTACCAACCCGCCGATCGATGCCATACGGGAGGAACTGATTACCTCCAGCGAGGTGCTTTTGGGCTCCGAGCGCAACCTCCTGGAGGCGAAACCCGGGAGCTGCCAGCGCATAAGGTTGAAGAGGCCGATCCTGACCAACGGGGAGCTGGCCAAGCTTCGCTTGATCGAGCGACCCGGCTTCAAGTCCTTGACCCTGCCGACGCTGTTCAAGGTTTCCGAGGGCGGACCAGGGCTGAAGCGGGCTCTGGACGAGCTGTTCCAAGCGGCGAGCCGGGCGATCGACGATGGGGTGAACATCCTGATCCTGTCCGATCGGGGTGTCAACGGGGAGTACGGTCCCATTCCCGCCCTCCTGGCGGTGGCGGGTCTTCACCATCACCTGATCCGGCAGGGCACTCGAACCCGGGTGAGCCTGGTGGTGGAGTCCGGTGAGCCGCGGGAAGTGCATCACTTCGCTACCTTGATCGGCTACGGCGCTGCCGCCATCAACCCCTACCTGGCCTTCAGCAGCCTGGACGACATGATCGCGGAAGGCATGCTCCCGGACATGAACTACGGGCAGGCCGAGTACAAGTACACCAAGGCGGCGGTGAAGGGGGTCGTAAAGGTCATCTCGAAGATGGGGATCTCGACCATCCAGAGCTACTGCGGGGCCCAGATCTTCGAGGCGCTCGGTCTGAACCAGACCGTGATCGACGAGTACTTCGAGGGGACCCCCACGCGGGTGGAGGGCATCGGGATCGACGTGATCGCCCGAGAGGTTCAGATGCGTCACGCTCGAGCCTTCCCGGAGCGCCCCCTCAAGCACCGAACCCTGGATGTGGGCGGGCAATACCAGTGGCGCCACGAGGGCGAGCACCACACCTTCAACCCGGTGACGGTCTACAGGCTGCAGCAGGCCTGCCGCACCGGTAGCTATCAGGCTTTCCGCGAGTACTCGGCCCTGATGAACGACCAGAGCGAGAAGCTGCGAACCCTTCGCGGGCTGCTGGAGTTCAAGCTCGCTCCTGAGCCCATCCCCCTGGATGAGGTGGAGCCGGTCGAGTCGATCTGCAGGCGGTTCAAGAGCGGGGCCATGTCCTTCGGCTCCATCAGCAAGGAGGCCCACGAGACCCTGGGCATCGCCATGAACCGGATCGGTGGCAAGAGCAACACCGGCGAGGGGGGCGAGGATCCCGCCCGGTTCGTGCCCGATCCCAACGGGGACTCGCGCTGCAGCGCCATCAAGCAGGTGGCCTCGGGACGCTTCGGCGTCACCAGCGAGTTTCTGGTCTCGGCCAAGGAGATCCAGATCAAGATGGCCCAGGGAGCCAAGCCCGGCGAGGGCGGCCAGCTGCCGGGCCGCAAGGTGTATCCCTGGGTCGCCAAGGTGCGCAAATCGACGCCCGGCGTCGGGCTCATCTCGCCGCCCCCGCACCACGACATCTACTCCATCGAGGACCTGGCGGAGCTGATCCACGACCTGAAGAACGCCAACTCCGGCGCCAGGATCAACGTGAAGCTGGTGTCCGAAGTGGGGGTTGGAACAGTTGCCGCCGGCGTCGCCAAGGGGCATGCCGACGTGGTGCTGATCAGCGGCTACGACGGCGGGACCGGGGCGGCACCCAGGTCCGCCATCAGGCACGCGGGCCTTCCCTGGGAGCTGGGAGTGGCGGAGACCCACCAGACGCTCGTCCTGAACAACCTCCGGAGCCGGATCGTGGTGGAAACCGACGGCCAGCTCACCACCGGGCGGGACGTGGTCGTGGCTGCCCTGCTGGGGGCGGAGGAGTACGGCTTCGCGACCGGGCCGCTGGTCGCCATGGGTTGCACCAAGATGCGGGTATGCCAGCTGGATACCTGCCCGGTCGGCATCGCCACTCAGAACCCGGAGCTGCGCAAGAACTTCGCCGGCAAGCCGGAGTACGTAGTCAACTTCATGCACTTCATCGCTCAGGAGATGCGGGAGTGGATGGCGAAGCTCGGCTTCCGGACCGTGGACGAAATGATCGGACGGACCGACCGGCTGGAAGCCCGGCAGGCCGTGGACCACTACAAGGCCAGGGGTCTCGACTTCTCCAGGATCCTCTACCAGCCGGAGGTACCGGCGGAGGTGGGGCGTTACTGCCAGATCTCCCAGGACCACGGGCTGGACAGGGCGTTGGACAACCAGCTGCTCCTGGACCTCTGCAAGCCGGCCCTGGAGCGGCGTGAGCCCGTGGCGGCTACCCTTCCCATTCGCAATACCAACCGGGTGGCCGGCACGATCCTGGGCAGCGAGATAACCCGACGCTACGGGGGCGAAGGCCTTCCCGAGGACACCATCCGGCTTCACTTCCAGGGGTCGGCCGGCCAGAGCTTCGGTGCCTTTGTGCCCAAGGGCATCACCCTGATCCTGGAGGGGGACTCCAACGACTATTTGGGCAAGGGGCTCTCGGGCGGGAAGATCGTCGTCTATCCTCCGAAGTGTTCTACCTTCGTCCCCCAGGAGAACGTCATCACCGGCAACGTGGCCCTCTACGGGGCGACCGGTGGAGAGGCCTACATACGGGGCAAGGCCGGCGAGCGGTTCTGCGTCAGGAACAGCGGCGTCAGGGCTGTCGTCGAGGCGGTGGGCGACCACGGCTGCGAATACATGACCGGCGGACGGGTGGTGGTGCTGGGCCCGACGGGCCGCAACTTCGCCGCGGGGATGTCGGGCGGCGTCGCCTACGTGCTGGACGAGTCCGGGGATTTCCACCGCCGCTGCAACCAGGAGATGGTCTACCTGGAGAGGATGGAGGAATCGGACATCCTTCAGGTGGAGGAGATGATCCGGCGGCACGCCATGTACACCGACAGCGAGGTGGCCTGGAGGATCCTGGCCAACTGGCAGACGATGGCCCTCGCGTTCGTCAAGGTGATGCCCAAGGACTACAAGCGGATGCTGGAGGCCTTCCAGATGGTCGAGGCGGCCGGCCTGAGCGGAGAGGAGGCCGTCATGGCCGCCTTCGAACAGAACAAGAAGGATCTGGCCCGCGTCAGCGGCAACTAGCAGGGGAGAGCACGATGGGCAAACCGACAGGCTTCATGGAATACCAGCGCGAGCTACCAGAGGATCGCTCGCCTGATGAACGTATCTCCGACTGGCGGGAGTTTCACCTCTCTTTCCCGGAAGAGAAGCTGCAGACCCAGGCCGCCCGCTGCATGGACTGCGGAGTGCCCTTCTGCCACACGGGTGCACTGCTGAACGGTATGGCCGCGGGGTGTCCCCTCCACAACCTGATCCCGGAGTGGAACGACCTGGTCTACCAGGGGCTCTGGAAGCACGCACTTTACCGCCTCGGCAGGACGAACAACTTCCCCGAGTTCACGGGTAGGGTCTGCCCCGCCCCTTGCGAGGGCTCCTGCAGCCTGGGCGCCCACGAGCCGCCGGTGACCATCAAGAATATCGAGTACACCATCGTCGAAAGGGGTTTTCAGCGGGGCTGGATAATCCCTAAACCACCGATCAGGAGGACCGGCAAGAAGGTGGCGGTGGTTGGCTCCGGTCCTTCGGGTCTCGCCTGTGCCGATCAGCTGAATCAGGCCGGCCACCTGGTGACGGTTTTCGAGCGGGGCGACCGCCCCGGCGGTTTGCTGATGTACGGCATCCCCAACATGAAACTGGATAAGTCCGTGGTCCGGCGTCGTGTGGACCTTATGGCGGCGGAAGGCATCGACTTCGTCACCAGTACCGAGGTTGGGAAGGACTACCCTGCCGGCAGGCTGATGGACGAGTTCGACGCCGTCGTTCTGTGTGTGGGTGCAACCAAACCCCGCGATCTGCCCGCCGAGGGG
>JAJZQR010000068.1 GCA_021806765.1 Chloroflexota bacterium
GGCCTCGGTCAGCAAGGAGATCATGGAGAAGGCTCGCAAGTAGCGGAGCCCTTCTCGAAGGAAGCCCCCGGTGTCCAATCCACCGGGGGCTTCTCGATTCGAGGGGTGAGAGGGTCTTCCACGAAGCAGTAGAATGTAGACAGGCAACGCTGTTCCAGGGAGGGGAAAGATCGATGGCCAGAGACAAGACCAGCTACAGGCGAAAGCTATCGTCGGAAGAGGCCAGGGAGCGATACATCTTCGTGACCAAGGACGCCCTGGGGTTTTTCCCCCCGGTGGGGCAGCCCTTCGAGCTATCGCTGGGAGATAGGTCGATCCCGGTGGCCCTTTCCGCCGTCGACTGCAGCTGCGTCGGTGAGCCCCACCAGCACTACCGCATCGAGGCCGATGAGCTGGCAGGCTTGGTGGAGCTATCCCGGGGCTCCGTGGTCTCCATCGCCAAGGATGGCAGCGGCTCATACTCTCTCGTCAGTTGAGGTCATCGGAGCCAATGGACTCGAGACGGAACGGGTCGGACGGCAACGAGGGAGGAAGGCCAGGCCACTCCGTGGCCGGGGCCGTGGCCAAGAGCCTTGCCTGCGCCGCCGTGGCCTACTCCGCTACCTGTGGCTTCGTGGCACTCACCCTCAGCCGTCCCAAGCGGGTTCCCTTCGACGAAACCCCGGACCAGTACGGTCTGGTCTTCGAGCCGGTAAGCTTCCGGAGTCGCGTCGATGGCATCCCGCTGGACGGCTGGCTCCTATCCCGTTCACCCAATGCCCCCTCCCGCCGGCCGGTCATAATGGTCCACGGCATGGGGTCCGATCGCCAGCACGAGGCAGGGGGCGCAGCCCTGCGCATCGCTGCCAACCTGGTGCGGGACGGCCATCCGGTGCTGCTGTTCGATCTCAGAGGCTCGGGCCGCTCGGGCGGCCGTCACTTCACCCTGGGAGCTGAGGAGGTCCGCGATGTGGGCGGCGCCATCGACTTCCTGGCCGAGCGAGGGCTGGCATCGAAGGGGGTCAACCTGCTGGGCTACTCTATGGGGGCATCCATCGCCCTGCTGGCAGGGGCTGTGGAGCCGTTGGTGCGGGCGATAGCGGAGGATAGCGGCTTTGCGGACCTGGACGATCTGCTGGAGGTCCATCTGCCCAGGATGAGTCATCTGCCGGGCTTCTTCACCCCCGGCGTGGTCTTCGCCGTCCGATCGCTGCTGGGGATCGACGTCCACGCCATCCGACCCATCGAGGCGGCGCCGAGGCTCGCGGCTCGGGGAGTTCCCCTCCTGGTTCTCCACGGCGACAGCGACACCCTGGTGCCCATCAGCCACGGCCACCGATTGGCGGCGGCCTACGGGCCGACGGCGGAGACTCTCTTCGTTCCGGGCGCGGAGCACGTGGTGAGCTACGCCACCGATCCTGCCGGCTACCTGGAGCGGCTGACAGATTTCTTCGATCACACCGAATAGTACGCCAAGGAGACCACGATGAGGAAACGAGAGCGCATCGCAGCAGCCATAGCCGGACAGCCGGTGGACCGGGTGCCGATCGCCTTCTGGAGACACTGGCCCATCGACGACCAGGAGGCCGAATCCCTGGCCCGGGCCACCCTGGAGTTCCAGCGCCGGTTCGACTTCGACTTCATCAAGGTCACCCCGTCCCACACCTTCTGCATCGACGACTACGGGGCGAAGCACGCTTACCGGGGGGCTGCCATCGGGGATCGGGAGCATCTGGAGCGGGTGATCCAGCGGATCGAGGATTGGGACCGCATCCAGCCGCTGGACGTGACCAAGGGGACCTACGGGCGGCAATTGCGCTGTATCCGCATGGTGGTCGAGAGACGAGACGCGGATACGCCGGTGATCCAGACCCTCTTCAACCCCATCGGGATGGCCCGCTACCTGGCCGACGACGAGGCCTACCTGGTGCATCTCCGGAGGGAGCCCGAGCGGGTGGAGCGGGCCCTCAACGCTCTGACGGAGACGTGCGTTCGCTTCGTCCAGGCAGCCATCGCCGAGGGAGTCGACGGGATCTTCCTCTCCACGGCGGCCGCCAGCTTCGAGGCGATGAGCGAGGCGGAGTACCTGCGCTTCGGCCGTCCCTATGACCTGGCGGTGCTGCAGGCGGTCTCTGGTGGCTGGTTCAACGTCCTGCACCTGCACGGGCAGCACCCGATGTTCGCCCAGGTGGCCGGCTACCCGGTGCAGGCCATCAACTGGCACGATCGCGCCGCCGGCCACAGCCTCTCCGAGGCCGCCAAGCTCTTTCCCGGCGCGCTGGTGGGCGGGGTAGAGCAGTACAGACTGCTACACTTCGGTACGCCGGCCGAGGTAGAGGCCCAGGTCCACGATGCCATCGGCCAGATGGGCGGTCGCCGCCTGATCGTGGCCGCCGGTTGCACCTTCCCGTTGACGGTGCCCGAGGGGAACCTGCTGGCCGCCCGCCGCGCCGTGGAGAAGGCCCCGAGCAGATAGGCGGAGCAGGCTACTCCTCTATGCCGATCTGAGCGTGGGGATTACGGAGGTTGTAGAGGTCCCGAAGCCGCTCGAAGTACTGATCCTCGGCCAATTCTTGAAGGTCCTGTCTGGGGCCAGCCGTGTAGAGCTTGACCCAGGGTTCCCGGCCCTCTTCACGAACCGGACGGAAGAGCATCATCGTCACATCTTCGAAGCGCTCGCCGGCCGAGGAGTAATCCTGCCGGCCGCTAATGGTGCTGAACAGCATCGACGCGCGCTGGAAGGTAGAGATCTTTCGAATCGCCGTCCTGTCGAGATCGGCGTCCTCAGGCATGGCAAATAGCGCGCACACCACCGAATAGGGAAAGCGCATGTGGAGGGTGATCGACTCGGTACACAGATCTCCGAAGCGATTCTTCAGATTCTTGCCGTAGGGCTCAAAGCAGATCGACTTGATGGACACGGCCATGAGGAGTCCATGCCGCTCATCAGCGTAAGAGACATCGACCTTCTTCGGCCCGAGCCCGCCCTGGAATTCCACTTCGCCCGGTCCTCCCCTGACCGGCCTCACCTTCGGGAAGCCGATCGATCGCAATCCCTCCGCCACCTCGACGGCCAGGGCTGCGGACAACTGTTCCGAGTACCGCTTCTTCGTCGGTTGGGGTGCAGAGGTCGGCGGTATGGTTCCCGCCGTCCGGACAGCATCCAGCAAAGACAACTCTACCCTCCACCTATCGATTGCGGCGACGTTCTTTGAGCAGGAGCCAGCCCTCCCGCAATCGCTCGATATCAGTTGAAGACAACCCAATTCCCTGCCGTAAGATCACATCGTCGGCAAGCTCGCGGGCTGCTTCATCATTGCCGATTCTCGTCAGCGCATCCAGATCGACAGCCAAGCCGTCCAGAACTCCAGGCTCGAGGTCGGGCATGGCGATGACCACGCGTCCGGCCTCCGTAGGCTCCAACTTCAACATCCCCCCGCCCAGGCTGTGCCCCTCCATCTCGCAACTGAGAGCGGTCAGCGAAGTCTGCCACGCAGCCGCCAGTTCAAGGATACTAACCCTAGCAGTTGATGCAAGGCGCACGATGTGCAGAGTGTTGGGGGCCACCGCATCAGCCTCGTTGGCTACCAGCTTGGGGTCCCCACCGCTCATGTAGGTCAGAAACCCGTCCGCCCGGTATACGTGGGGCACTGCGTACCAGGACTTTCTAACGTGACACTTGTATCGATCGGGTACACCTCGTCTAATGCCCTGAAGCAGATAAGCCCGCACAGAATCCGGCAGAGGTTGGGTCTCCTGGATGTAGAGTAAGGAATTAGCATGGCCGGCGAGGCGAAGACCCTCCCAGTCGTCACGAGCAAACCGCAAACCCTGCAACTCAGAACCCCGGCATACTGCAGGCCGCAGGAAGCGAGACGGTATGTCATAGGCGGCGATGGTCTCAGGGCTTAGGTGGAAGAACGCGTTATCTCCTGTCACGTAGCCTATGCCGACGCGCGCCAGCGACCCCAAAGTCCTGACATGGCGCGAATCGCAAAGCTGGCGAAAGAGCTGGCGAGTATGGTGGGGGAGTAGGTAGTGAAGCACCCGCTCCCGCCCCCGATCAAGGGCTGAGGCGTCTATCTCCACGCCGTCCGGCAACTCGGCAGACGGATCGGCGTACTCCTCCAAGGCCGATAACCCGGGTAGGTCTATCAACTGGAAGGTCTGGAACGGTTCACCGCGACCAGCAGCTAGCAGGAGAACGGTATCCTCGGACAGAGCAGGAAAGATCCTGCGCGAGAAGCTGAGGATATGTGTGGAGCGAAAGCTGCGCCGGAAGTAATCCAAGACCGGACGAGCGTAGCCGGCGTGAGTCAACTCGGCCGGCGCCACCATAGCAAGCCAGCCTCCCGGTTTGACAAACTGGACGGCATGTACCAAGAAGGGCGCCCATGAACTTGCCAGCCCAGAGAGATCTACTCCCGCATCGTGGGCGCGGAGCAACGCCGTGCGTCGCACCTCACCACTAAACCTCTGATAACGGATAAAAGGAGGATTGCCGACTACCACGTCGGCAGCGGGCAACTGGCCCGGCACAACATCAAAGAAGTTCGCATGGAGCAGTTTGGCTATCGAAGGGTTGCCCCCAACCCGATCAGTGAACCTGCGGTGAGCAGCAAGGTCAATCTCTACGCCGAAGACCTGCCGATTGGGGTCCCCACCGAGATAACGAATCCGCTCCGCCGCTTCCGACAGGAAGATACCGTCGCCGGAGCTAGGATCCAGCACGATTTCCTTGCCGGTTGTCACAGCCCAACGGAGGAGGAACCTGGCAACGGCTACATCGGTATAGTAGGCACCTAGCTCCTTGCGCCGCGCGATGCTCTCGGGCCTCGAATCCACATTGAAGGGTCTGAGGAGGTCCTCGACACCCACCAGGTTCTTGGGGGCGTGGCTACTCCGTTGGATGGTTGGATCGAGCACCCTCGGTGTACGGGTAGGCGCAGGCTCAGGGTTCATGCTCTCCCCTTAGGTCGGGTGAGAATTCTCAAGTATCGCGGCGGTGTCGACTCAGGTCAAACAGGAGGCGGCCTTCTTTCTCGTGGCTCCAGTGTATTCCGCAAGGTTGAAGTGGTCAATCGGGCGTGCTACGCTGAAGAAGCTGCCTTCTCACCGATGACAAGGGCGAGACGAGGGGCAGACGGGTTCTGCAGACAGAATGGGCTCCAACGTGAACGAAGAATACTACAGGTACAGCCGTGGCAACATCGACACTTGTCGGGAAACCTGCGCCTATTGTGACCAACGCCGAGGTGAAGGTCCCATATGGCCAAGAGGCGGCAGACCGGCAGCACGCTGCTGCACTCGAACCGAGTCGGAGCTGATCTACCGCCGTCCGAACGGGCCAACGATCCGCGTGTCCGTGACGGCCGATGGCCGGCTTGAGTTCGTAGTGGAGTTTCGGGATCGGGGATCGGATCCCTGGAGCCCGGCCGCGCTGTTGAGAGCAGCCTTTGCCGATCGCATTTCGGTTTGACCCTCTCTCGTAAGTTGTGCTACATTCGTGGCGTACAGTGCTCCTTCCCTTTGCCCCCGGATACCGCCGAGATATGAGGTGAAACGTGGCGGACTATCCCAGCATCTCTGTCCGGGCCACACCCCCGCACCCGAGCCGCCAATCCGGGACCATGCCTGAAGAGGAGCCCGCAACCCGACCTGCACCATACCCGGCCACCGTCGTGGCCGTCCCCCGGCAGATTGACCTGGCGGTGCGAAAGCCCGGGTGGAACCGGAGATCGGTTCTCGCCCTCTTGCGGCCAACGCCCGCCCACCAGACACGCTCGACGAGAGGGAGGCTGCATCCATGACTATTGATCACGTGGACACGATCGTACGCGGCGGGAAGGTGGTGCGCCCCTCCGGCGTGGTCGAAGCGGCCATCGCCATCGCTGACGGGAAGATCGTGGCCATCGCCTCCGAAGAAACCCTTCCCCCCGCCACCAGGGTCGTGGACGCCTCCGGCCAGTACGTACTTCCAGGTCTGGTAGACGTTCACACCCACGTCTACCTGGATAGCTACCGAACCATCAGCGAGTCGGCGGCCTTCGGCGGGGTTACTACCCTGCTCTCCTACATCTGGCCCGATCAGCATCAGGACATCCCCGACTCCATCGACCACTGGCGCCGCTTCGGCGAGGCGGCCAGCGTCGTCGACTTCGGCCTCCACATGGGGCTGATGGACTCCCCCGCCTCCCTTGAGCAGATCCCGGCAGCGGTGGAGATGGGGGTCACCAGCTTCAAGCTGATGATGGACTACAAGCGCCGGGGGCTGATGGTGAGCGACGAGTTCCTGATGGCCGCCCTGGAGCGGATAGCCGAGGCAGGCGGGATCGCGACGGTCCACGCCGAGAACGGCGGCGTGATCTACCACATGGAAGAGAAGATGATGGCCGCGGAGCTTACCTCCCCGGTCGATTACCCTCGGTCACGCCCTCCGGAAGCGGAAGTGGAGGCGATAGGCAGGGCCATAACCCTGGCGGGTCTCGCCCGTTGCCCCCTCTACCTGGTCCACATTACCACCACGGACTCGGTGGAAACGGTGGCCCGCGCTCGCCGCACCGGCCGTCAGGTTTGGGCGGAAGTGTGTCCCCACTATCTCTTCATGACAGAGGAGGAGTACGAGCGGCAGGGCCCCATGATCAAGACCGCCCCGCCCCTGCGCACCGAGATGGATTGCGAGGCGCTGTGGACCGGCATAGGGCGAGGGGTCATCGCTACCATGGCCAGCGATCACACGGCCTACACCCGGGAGATGAAGGAGATCGGTTGGACCAACATCTTCCAGGCTCCCTTCGGCATCCCGGCGACCGAAACCATGCTGCCCTTGGTCTATACGGAGGGGGTCGTGAAGCGGGGCATCCCCATCACGGCGCTGCCCCGCCTGATGAGTGAGAACCCGGCCAAGCTGTTTGGACTCTACCCTCGAAAGGGCGCCCTGGAGGTGGGTTCCGACGCGGATCTGGTGATCTTCGATCCCGAGAGAGAGGTCACTATCACGGCCGGAATCCTCCACGCCAAGGCCGACTTCACTCCCTTCGAGGGACGGAAGGTGAAGGGATGGCCCACCACAACCGTAGTCAGGGGGACCCTCGTGGTGCAGGACGGCAGCCTGGTGGAGATGCCGGCCCACGGCGTGTACCTGGAGCGCAAGGCGAACTCGTTGATGCCGGTGTAGGGGCGGCTGTGCAGGTAGTCGCCTATCCTGTGTATCCTGTTCCATGCGCTTCCGGCCCGACACGAGCAGACGAACAGGATAGGCAGGATGAACAGGACTTCATCCAGTCTCGGCCTGCTTCCTGAGAAGGGATGCAGGATCCCAACCAGCACCCCGGAGCCGCGCTCAAGAAAAGCGGCTCTTGGAGCATGAAGACGAGGGGGAGTGTCCAGTGGAACTGCTCAGAACACTCTTGTTCGTACCCGGCAACCGAACCAAAATGATCGAGAAGGCGAAAGGGGTCGATGCCGACGCCCTGATCTTCGACCTGGAGGACGCCGTTCCCCCGGCAGAGAAGGCTACCGCACGGCGGATGGTGCGAGAGGCCATAGACAGCGGCGACTACCGCCGCTTCAAGGTCTTCGTCCGGGTGAACGCCCTCACCACCAACCTGCTCCCCGAGGACCTGGACGCCATCGTGTGCCCCAACCTCTTCGGCATCGTTCTACCCAAGACGGAGTACGCCGAAGGGGTCAACGAGGTCCACCTGATGCTGCTGGAGCGGGAGCGACGGCTGGGGCTTCCCGAGGGGCACACCAAGATCCTTCCCATCATCGAGACGGTACGAGGGGTGTTGAACGTCTCCCAGATCGCCGGCAGCCACGAGCGGCTAATCGGACTCTCCTTCGGGGCGGAGGACTTCGCCACCGACCTGGGGGTCGAGCGCTCTCGGGAGGGCACCGAGGGGCGCTATCCCCTGACCCAGGTCGCCCTCTACGCACGGCTGACGGACGTCACCGCCGTCGACAGCGTCTTCTCCGACGTCAACGACGACCAGGGGCTGGAGGAGAACGCCCGGCTGGCCAAGCAGCTGGGGTTCCGGGGCAAGTTCGTGATCCATCCGCGACAGATCGAGATGGTGAACCGGATCTTCACCCCGTCGGAGCGAGAGATCGAGTGGGCCCGGCAGGTGGTGGCCGCCTACGATGAGGCAGAAGCCCGGGGAGAGGCCTCGGTGGCCGTGAACGGCAAGATGGTGGACATCCCCATCGCCGAAAGGGCCAGGAGCCTGCTGGCCCTGGCGGAAGCCATCAGCCTTCAGCAATCAGCGGTCAGTTCGCAGAAAGAATCCGAAAGCTGAGTGCATCCCTGCTGGCGCTTGAGTGGTATAATGACTGCTACTGGAGCCATCAGTGGGGCCTCGAGCTGATGGCCGATAGCTGACGGCTGATAGCTACCAGGAAGGCAGATATGCCGAACGACAAGCACGACAAGTACGAAGACGAGATCCGCGACATCTTGAATAGGATGGATAACTTCATCCCGGAGGGGAGCGCGCGGAACGTGCCGCCCAAACAGCCGTCACCACCCCCCTGGGATGGTTGGACAACCAACTTCAGACGCCGGCTCTACGGCTACAGCTCCAACTCCTTCCTGGTGGGATGGGTGTTGCTGGCCCTGGTTGCCGGCCTGATGCACAAGATCTACCCGCCCTTCGGGGCGCTGGCCGCCCTCGCCAGCGTGGGCTGCCTCCTGGCCGCCATCCTGCTGCCGATGATCTCGCGGTCATACGGCATGCCCGAGCGACGTTGGCGGGGTCAGGTCATCGACTACCGGCCCTCCAGGATCCGGCGGCCCTTCTCCTGGCGCTACGCCTGGTGGCGGATCAAGAGCTTCTTCGGCTTCCGATGAGATTCAGGGGCGAAGCATTCCGCCGCAGCGGAATGCTTCGCCCCTACACGTCACCTACCTACCCCACCTGCTTGAGGAAGTCCTGGAAGGCGTCCTCGCTGATCTTGAAGTCGTGCTTGCCGGCCTCGGGATAGGCCTTCTCCCGAACCTCCGTCACGAACTGGGTCAACGCGCTCTGGAGGGTCGGGGAGATGTTGCAGTACTGCTTCACGTGCTTCGGCAGGAAGGCCTCGAACATCCCGATCACGTCGTGATAGATCATGCAGTGGCCGTCGCAGCCGGCCCCGCTCCCGATGCTGATGGTGGGCACGCTCAGCCTCTGGGTGATGTACTCGGCCACCCTGGCAGGCACCAGCTCCAGCAGGATCGAGTAGGCGCCAGCATCTTCCAGGGCCAGGGCGTCGTCCAGCAACCTCTTCGCCGCATCCCCCGTCTTCGCCTGCACCTTGAAGCCCCCCTGCATACTGGCGCTCTGAGGGGTCAGCCCCAGGTGGCCCATCACCGGGATCCCGGACTCCACGATGGCCTTCACCCTGCCGGCCATGGCCCGGCCGCCCTCCAGCTTGATCCCGTCGCAGCCCGCCTCGCTCATGAAGCGGCCCGCATTCTCCACCGACTTCTCCACGCTGGGCTGGTAGCTCATGTAGGGCATGTCGCCGATCACGAAAGCGCGCTTGCAGGCCCTGGTGACGGCCCTGGCGAAGACGATCATCTCGTCCATGGTCACCGGCAGCGTGTTGGGATAGCCCAGCACCGTCATGCCCAGGGAGTCGCCCACCAGCACGATGTCCATGCCCGAGCGGTCCACCAGGAGGGCATTGGGGTAGTCGTAGCAGGTGATCATGGCGATCTTCTCGCCCTTGCGCTTCATCTCCACTACCTGGGATACCGTCACCTTGGATTGCTCAGCCATCGAACAACTCCTTTCACCATTCCGGCTGGTGTACCTGGTAATCTCGTCTCTGAGGTGGAACTTGTATGAGGTGGGTCGAGCCAATTCACGGTCGACCCGCAGGCTATTGTACGCCATGATGGCAAGATCAGCATCGGGTGAGAGAGGGGGTTGGACAAGAGCCGCAGGCGGGCCAGACCCGGGGAAAGGGGCTGGACTTGCCGAGGGAGACATGGGAGGCTCAGAACAGCTGAAACATCGCCTTGAGACGCCAGCGCCGAATTCGCCTGGCGCATTCCTCCACCTCGGCATCCAGGTCTCGCTCTGGCGGTCCTTGTCTCGCGGCCACCCTGGCGCTCCCGGCATCCGCAACTGGGAAACCGGTCCGCCTGGTGAAACCCGCGGCGGAGAGGCTACCGCGACGCTTCATCGCCCACACCGGCTCCTCTCCCTCTAACGGAGCCACGAACTGGGAATGGGAACTGGCGATACCCACAGGCTCGACCACAGGATCTTCGATGACGATGTCGTACTTGCCGATGGCTCGACTCTTCAGGTAGGCCAGCAGATCCTTCGTGTTGAAGGGGGGCAGCTGCCCGGGATCGTTCAGAGAAGAGACTCCCAGCTGCACCTCCCGGTTCAGACCCTTCACTTCCCGCACCAACCTCACCAGGGCCGGATCGTCGATCCAGAAGAAGCAAGCGGTGGGAACCGGTGTATGGGGAGCAACGTCGGGGTCGAAGGGAGGCGTCACCACGGCTTCAGATAGGGTGTCGCCATCCACCCTGGTGGGGAATATCAGGTGAAAAGGGACGATCCCTCTCCAGACCTTTCTCAAAGCTGCTGGATCTCGAAGATAACGGTAGGCCGGGTGAACCTTCTGCCAGTCCACGTGTCTGACCACATCTTCCGGCGATTCCAGCAGGGGGATCTTGGACCCGGGCGCGCGCCCCTGCTTCAGACTCCAGAACTTCTGAAAGTGGCTGCCCCTATCGACGCGACCGCAGACACCCGAGACCCCCCACCCATGGAAGGCCACCGGTGCATCGCCCAACAACGTGTCCACCACCAGCCGCAAATGGCGACGATCCCGAAAGGACAGCACAGAGACCAGCTTGATGGTCCCATCCTCCATCTGGATCTTCTCGATTCGCGTCGTTTTTCCGCTCATTGGTCGCACCGTGTCGTATCCGCCCTTGAGTCGAGGCAGGGGATAGCAGATCTGGCGCCCTGCAAGCTGTTGGCTATGTTGACCAGATCGGCTTCAGACAGCAGACGGTTCATCTCCGTGGCCGCCGCCAGGGCCTTCTCCACCAGTTCGTCGGAGCAGGGTATGCCGAGCTTCCGGGCGACCCACTCGACGTTGGCACGGCCGGACAGCGGTCCGATCCTCACATCAGCCTCCCGGTCGAACCACCGCTGATCTACCACCGAGTAAGGCGATCCCGCATCGATGCCCAGGCGCCTTGCCTTGAGCATGGCAGCAGCATGGACCCCAGATGCCGTCATTCCCACCTTCCGGCCGATGCCCGGACAATTCCCGGGAAGAGGGACCTCAAACACCGTGGAGCCGTACTCGCTCAGGGCCGGAAGGCTGCTGATATCCTGCCGCCTTGGATCCCCGGCAACCTTGAGGTTCAGCAGGAGAGCTTCCAGTGGCGTGTTCCCCGCCCTCTCTCCGATGCCGAGGACGGTCCCATGAACCCGAGTTGCTCCCGCCTCCAGAGCCGCCAGGGCGTTCACCACGGAGAGGCCGCGGTCATCGTGGCCGTGCCAGTCGATGTCGATGCCCGGAAACCCGGTCAGGACGTTTTCCCGGAAGAAGTCAACGAGAGCGACGACGCTACGTGGAGTAGCGGCACCGCTGGTGTCGGCTATGCAGACCCTCTTCCCTCCGCATTCCAGACCTGTGCGGAATATCCGCCGGATAACCTCCGGCTCCGTCTCGGTGGTGTGCTCCGTTGCGATGGTAGGTTTCAGTCCCTCCCGGACGGCGAGGGTCACGCTCTCCTCCATCCAGGTAATCATGTTGTCGACCTGCCAGCCCTCCACCCACCGCCTGACAGGGCTTGACCCGACGAAAACGATGACTTCGATGGACCTGCCGCTCCGCTGTGCCAGTTCCGCGGCAGCCCTGATGTCCACCTCCAACGTCCGAGCCAGGCACACCGCCTGTACGTCCGGCGGCAGTTCCCTCGCCAGCCGGATGGCATCTCTGAGGTGTTGCCCTCTCGCGATGGGAATGGCAATGTCGAAGGCGTCGACGCCTACCTCCAACAGTCGGTGGAGGAGTTGCATCTTCTCGTCGAAGGTAGGATGACGGATTTCCGCGTCTTGCAGTCCGTCACGGAGAGAGGTATCAAGAACCTCTATAGTGCGCTGGGAGAAGTCGTAGTCGCCCCAGTTGTAGTTGTTCGGTCCGACTGGAATCACGGCCTGCTCCAAGATCCGGCTCGCGTCCCTCCAGATGGCCGCCGTTCCCATCCACCGCAGCAGGATGCGATGGTCGTCACCGATTGCGGTCCACCAGCCAGCTGAGATGCTGCAAGAGGGAGAGGAGGTGAGGATCCAGGTGGACCCTAACGGGTACCTTCCTGGATGCGAAGCGCAGCCTGGTTGTGCACCTCCTTCGCATATTATATCAATATTAGTACTGATTAGCCATTTATTGCTGGCTTTTTCCGCTGCGCCACGGGCAGGGTGAACCGGAAGGTGGTGCTCTTCCCCATCTCGCTCTCCACCCAGATCCTCCCCCCGTGGGCCTCCACCAGCCCCTTGGTGATGTACAGCCCCAGCCCCAGGCCGGGCACCTTCCCCTTAGCAGCGGTCCGGGTCCGCCGGAAGCGGGTGAAGATGGCCTCCTGCTCCTCGGGTGCGATCCCCTGGCCCCGGTTGGTGATCGATGCCATGACCTCTTCCGGCCGGGGTTCCACCTCCACCAGGATCTCCGTCTCGGGAAAAGAGTACTTGGCCGCGTTGGAGAGGAGGTTCACCAGCACCTGCTCCAGGCGGGCCGGGTCGGCCTCCAGGGGCGGCACCTCGCCGCGGATCTCCACCCTGACCGGATGCCCCTTGGTGGTCTCCACGCTCCTCTCCACCACCTCCTGAACCAGCCTGGGCAGCTCAACGGCCTCCTTGGCCAGAACCAGCCGGCTGGCCTCGATGCGGGAGGCGTCCAGCAGGTCGGCTACCATCTTCTCCAGCCGTCTCGCGCTGGTCAGGATGCTGAGCACCGCCTTCTGTTCCTGGGGTTGTCCGTGCTGCCCCGGCTGCAGTCGCTGCAGCAGGCCGGCGAAGCCGGTGATGACGGTGAGGGGGGAGCGGAGATCGTGGGCTATCACGGAGATGAACTCCTCTCGAGCCCGCTCCAGCTCTCGAATGGGTGTGATGTCCCGGTAGATGCTCATGGCCAGCCTCACCTTGCCGTCCTCGCCCCGTACCAGGCTGGTGCTGAAGAGCAGATTAACTCTCTTGCCGTCGGGACGGAGCAGTACCATCTCCTGGCCGCTGACGACCTCTCCCCGTAGGGCTCGGGCCGTGGGCCACTGACGGAAGGGCACCGGTCGATCATCGGGGGATCGAAATTCCATCCGCTCCGAGTACTCCTCCAGGCGGCGTCCCTGCCAGTCGGTCCCGATGCCCAGGATCTCGCCTCCCGCCCGATTGATCCGCACTATCCGTCCCTCGCCATCCACCAGGGTGATCCCCTCGCTCACTCCCTCGATCACCGCGTCCAGCTCGCTGCGGCGCTGCTCGTGTTCCCTGGCCAACTCCTGTTCCCGCATGGCAGAGACCACCAGCCGGTTGTTGGCCTCCTGTATCCTCCTGGTGGCTTCCTCCAGTCGCTGCTGGGCCTCTTTGAGGAGGGTGATGTCCTGGATGGCGGCGACGGCCCCGATCACCTGACCCTCCTCGCCCTTGAGGGTCATGGTGTGTACCAGGGTGTGGACCTTCCGGCCCGAGGGTTGCACGACCACCATCTCCTCCCCCGCCAGGGCTTTGCCCCGCAGGAGGGTGCGAGCGATTGGGTCCTCCCCCGGGGGGTACAGCTCGCCGTTCGGCCGGTGGAGGCCATACTTCTCGGGCCACCGTTCGATGGGAGCGTCGCTGGGGAGCCTGCCGACTATCCTCTGGCCCATCCGGTTGACCAGGGAGATGGGCCCCCTGGGCGCCTCGGCTACCACCACCCCAACCGGGACGGTGTCGAGGATCGTCTGCAGCCGCACCCTCTCCCGCCGGACCTGCTCGAAGAGAAGGGCGTTGTCGATGGTGGTCCCGGCCCTGCCGGCCACATCCATGGCCAGGGTGAGATCCTCCTGGGTGAAACGGCGTTCCTCACTGAGACTGAGGCTGGCGAGAACGCCGATAGCACGCCCACGGGCCAGGAGGGGGATGGCCATGAGGGAGACCGCGCCCAGTTGGATCAGTCCCAGACGCAGCCCCTCCTCCATTTGATCGAAGGAGGTCAGATCCGAGATGAGGATCGCCGTTCCGGTTTCGGCCACGGGGAGCAATAGGTTGGGGGTAACCCAGTCGTCGTGTTTCTTGAACAGGTCGAGCAGCGGCTCGTAGAGAGCGGAGTCCCGGGTGAAGGCGTTCATCACGCTGCACTGTTGCTGCTCCCTGGGCAGCAGACACACCCAACTGGACTCGCCCAACACCTCTGTCACCCTCTCCGCCAGCAGCTGCACTATCCTCTGGACGTCCAGGGCTGAGGAAAGGGCTGTCCCTATCTCGCTCAGGAATCGTAGCCTGCCCTGCTCTCGCTGCAGAGTTGCGGCCATGTGGTTGAAGGTCTCGGCGGTGGTCTCCAGTTCATCCCCGGTCCGCAACTCGGCTCGCTGCTCCAGATCGCCTCGGCCGAAGGCGGCCATGGTTCGGGTGAGGTGGCTCAGCGGGTTGGTGATGGCGTAGGACGACCACCAGGCCAGCACCACACCGAAGAGGATTATGCCCAGGTAGATGGCTATCCTGGAGGCGATCGCCTGCCTCGAGACCGACTGGTAGGTGGATTCTGCGATGGAGACCCCGGCGACCCAGCCGTACTTGGGGGTTCGCGATGCCGTTACCAGCCGGGGACCGCTTTCGGGCGTCTTGTCGACGACACCGGCGAACTGCCTACGGGAGAACGCCTGCTGGACCGGTTGGTACCAGGAGAAGTCCCGCTGCTCCCAGGTCAGGTTGGGATTGGCGGTGTAGAAGGCCACCCTGCCCGTCTGATCGGTGGCCCAGGCCACCTGAGCGGGGTCGAGTTGGATGCCCTGGAGGCTCTCAGCCATCACGCTGAAGTCGATCAGAACGGTGATGACCCCGATGGGGCGGCCGGTGCGGTCCTTGATGGGAACGGCCACGGCCGACGTGGGCTGACCGCCGGTGCGGGAGATGATCACCCCCGACACGGCCGGTTGTCCCGTCGCCATGGCTCGCTGGAAGTGCTCCCGGTCGGCGATGGTGGGCCGGGGCTCGCCGGGGGGGATGGGGTTGGAGGAGCCCACGTTCTGTCCGGAGGCATCCCAGGCGTTGATGTTCTGGTACTGGGGGAACACCGAGAGGTAGCGGGCCAGATAGGGATCGAGGCGGGAGGGTTCGGTGCTGGAGAAGGCCTGGATGTTGGGGTCCAGAGAGAGGGTTTCCCCCACGACCATGGCCTGATCGAAGGTGGAGTCCACCAGGGCGGCCAGGGTCTGGGTCGTGCGGGCCTGCCCCTGGGTGAGGGTTTCCTGGACCCGATGATAGTCGTCCAGGTAGTCGTAGATCACCAGCCCTAGCACTGGGAGCAGGACCAGAAGGAAAGCTATGGCCAGCTTGCCACGCAGGCTCAGCGTTAGTCGCAAGAGGCGGTTACTCCTTCGGGATGATCTACTTAGCAGCAAGAAACGTGCTATGGCGTAGATACACGGTAGTTGGGTGGCGTTAACGTGCGGGCATCCCGGAAGGCGAGGACTGATCACTACCGAGACGCTGTAAGTGTAGACCTACCTATTCCTCGCGCAGCAGGATACCAGGGGTGCCGACCCTGTTTTCAATGGGAAGATGGTACTAAAAGACGGGGTGGGGCGCTAGGGGGTCGGAAGGGTCGAGGTTGACTCATCCTCCAGTACGAGTATAATGATGCACACAGCGGGAATGCATCCCGCACAGAGGGACAACCGGGAGGGCATTCCATGCCGGATCGTCTTCGGGGGATGGTGGAAGGGGGGTGATCTGCCGGCGAGCCGCTCCGGGAGGGGGCGAATCTTGACTTGCCATCCTCCACGAGTATAATGGTGCTCATTAGCGGGAGAATGTCCCGTTGAGCGGGACGCGTTTCCTCGTCATCGCTGCCTGCTGAGTCCCGCGTCGCTGGGGCACCTCCCTGGGCGATGATCGTCACCCCGTTTTCGCCGCCACCGGCAACGCCGCCGGAGCCAACAGACATAGCAGCCGAAGAAGAATCTCTCCCTGGCTCAGACCTGGCACCGACCTTCGGCCTTGCAGGCCAATGGTGGTAGAAACTCTAGGAGGGTTGTCCATGCGGGTTGACCAGGAGACGTGCACCGGGTGTGGGGGGTGCCTGCCCTACTGCCCGGTGGGGGCCATCGCCCTGGTAGATGGGGTGGCCGAAGCCGATCAGGAGGCCTGTGTGGAGTGTGGGGTGTGCACCCGGGTTTTCAGCTGCCCCGCGGACTCCATGATCCAGCTCTCGGCCGAGGAGTTGGGCTTTCCCCGAGGGCTCAGGCGTTACTTCTCCGATCCCACCGCCGTTTCCCCCGTTACCATGGGTGCGGGTCGCGGCACGGAGGAGTGCAAGACCAACGACAGGACCAACCGGGTGAAGATGGGCCAGGTGGGTTTCGGCGTAGAGCTGGGCCGGCCCGGGGTATCCGCCAGCTTCCTGGACGTGGAGAAGGTCACCAGGAAGGCGGCCTCCATCGGCGTGGAGTTCGAGCAGTTGAACCCCATCTGGCCGCTGATAAAGGACCCCAGGACGGGGGAGCTTAAGGACGAGATCAAGGGGGAGCGGGTGCTCTCCCTGGTGGTGGAGTTCATCACTGACCTGGATAAGACCCCCCTGGTGATGAAGGCGCTGAAGGAGGTGGAGCAGGAGGTGGACACCGTGTTCACCGTGGCGGTGATGTCTCGGGTAAACGACGACAAGTCGGTGCCCGTGCTGCCGATGCTCCAGGGGATGGACTTTCAACCTCGACCCAACGCCAAGGTCAACGTGGGCCTCGGCCGGACCTGGTGACCCTTAGCAGGTTCTGAGTTCTGGGTTCTGAGTTCTGAGTGCACTGAACCCAGAACCCAGAACCCAGCACCTAGCACTCAGCACTCAGCACTGGGAGATACGCGGATGACTCATACATTGCACAGGCAAGGGTCGGTCGAGTCGCTGAAGAAGGACTACTGCGTCCTGGCCCTGGTAGCTCGCCAGTTCGATCTGGCCAGCGACCAGCGGAAGGCCTCGGCCGTCCAGAGGCTGCAGGGTATCTGCGACACCATGGCCGAGAACGGCCCCGTCAACCTGGGCAGCCTCTACGTCCAGGACGGCACCTACGCCCACGATATGACGGCTGAGGAGATCCGTGCCGGCCTGAAGCCCAACGGCTTCGTTCTTTGTGCCTACGACGACAAGGCGAAGCTGAAGGGGGTGCTGGCGGAGTTGAAGGAGAAGGACTTCGGCATCTCCATCACGGTCAGCGGCCTGATCGACGAGGTGTTCGAGACTTGCGACGAGGTGGGTTTGCAGCCCCACACCATCTCCTACTCCCTGGGGGTCTGGGGGAAGAAGAACCTGCTGCCCAGGATGGAGCTGCTGGAGATCACCAGCATGTGCGGCCACGCCATGACCTCCGCCAACCTGGTGAACAGGGCGATTGCGGATATCAAGGCCGGGCGAACCACGGCCGCCGCGGCGGCTAAGGAGATAGCCAGACCCTGCGCCTGTGGCTGCTTCAACACCGCTCGGGCCGCCGAGCTGCTGCAGCAGGCGGCCTCGGCGTAAGGAGGATCGACCGAAAGGGGGTGGTCCGCGTAAGGCACAAGTAGCAGGGCACAAGGCAGCAGAGGGCCCGCAGGGTTACCTCCAGGCCGTGCCGGCGTAAGCTAACCCTTCTGCCTTGTGCCTTGTGCCTGCTGGATTCAACAGAACAGCTGGAGCCGCCAGGGGATCTGGCCGCTAGCCCAGCAATGGCGCTACCGAGTTCCGACGAGGAAGCCGGACTTCGGCGGACGGTGCCATCGATCCAGACATGCTGAATAGCTGTGACGGAAGGAGTGAGTTCTCGTGAAGAATCGACTCTTCGCACTGTCTATCCTGGCTCTGGCGATCGCAATGGTGTCCCTGGTTGTAGCGTGTTCATCGGCGGCTCCTGCCCCTGCTCCGACTGCGGCCCCCGCCAAGCCGGCGGCGGCCCCCACCACCGCGCCCGCGGCACCCGCGGCGGCAGCCCCCACTGCCGCACCGGCAGCCCCGGCTGCACCCACGGCCGCGCCCAAACCCGCCTGGGCTCCCGAGAAGGACGTGGAGTTCGTCGTCCACGCTTCCGCTGGAGGCGGGTCCGACATCCAGGCCCGCATCATGGAGAAGGCGATCAGTGGGAACAAGCTGTACCCCAAGAACATCGCCGTGGTGAACAAGGTTGGAGGCAGCGGCGCCGTAGCCTTCGCCTACGTCGCCGGCAAGAAGGGCGACCCCTACACCTGGCTGACGGCCACCACCTCCTTCTTCACCACCCCTGCCCGCGGGCAGGTGCCCCTGGACCCCACCAAGGACTTCACGATGCTGGCGCGCCTCTCTGACGACAACTTCGTGGTCGCGGTGAAGAACGACTCGCCCTTCAAGACCATGAAGGACGTGATCGACGCGGCAAAGGCGAAGCCGAAGGGCCTCAAGTGGGGTGGCACCAACGTCGGCTCCGACGACCACATCTTCACCATGCTGCTCTCCAAGGCGAGCGGCACCGAGTTCAACTTCATCTCGCTGACGAGCGGCGGTGACGTCCTGACCAACCTGCTGGGCGGGCACGTGGACATCGCCAGCGCCAACCTGGCCGAGATCCTTCCCCAGGTCCAGGCCAAGAAGGTGAGGCTGCTGGGCGTCGGGATGGACAAGAGGCTGCCCAAGTACCCCGACATCCCGACCCTGAAGGAGCAGGGCATCAACGTGTCCTACACCCAGACCCGCATGATCGCGGCCCCTGCCGGACTGCCTGCCGGGTCTCGGGAGTACATGGCCGACCTGTTGAAGAAGATGACCGCCACCCAGGACTGGAAGAAGTACATCGACGAGAACGATCAGGTGGAGAACTTCATGGCCGGGGCGGAAGTGGACAAGTTCGTCAAGGACTTCAACGATCAAATCGTCGCTCTGGTCAAGAGCCTGGGGCTGGTCGAGAAGAAGTAACGACTGGGGGCTCGGGGAGGGCTTCTCTCCCTGAGCCCGTCCCTGGAGAGATCACCCATGAAGCGCGTCGACATGGTCGTCTCAGCGATCTTCTTCCTGATGGGTGCCTGGGTTCTGTGGCAGGCCACCCTGCTGCCCACCTTTAGCGTCTTCGGGCCCGGCCCGGAGTTCATGCCCAACGTGCTGGGCGTCCTGCTGCTGATCCTTTCCGCCGTGCTGTTCGTCAACAGTTGGAGGAAATCGCCGTCGATCCCGGAGGGCTTCGTTCCCGATCGCAAAGGCCTGTTCCGTATTGCGGTGATGATCGTGGCCCTGTTCCTGTACACGGCCCTGTTGGAGGTCGTCGGTTATCTCCCTCTCACCTTCGCCTACGCTGTTTTCATGCTGCTGGCGATGTGGAGGGCTCGCTGGTACGTCAGCCTGGTGGTGGCTGTCGCGATCACCTTCGGTTTCTACTGGGCCTTCGTGGTCGTCCTCGGTGTGCCTGCCCCCAAAGGGATCTTGGGCATTTGATGGCTCCATGAAAGGGGTGATGGACCCTGGAAAACCTGTCTAACCTGATGATGGGCTTCTCGGTGGCCCTGACACCGCAGAACCTGCTGGCGGCCTTCCTGGGTGCCTTCCTGGGTACTATCGTGGGGGCCCTGCCCGGGCTCGGCTCCAGTGCGGGCATTGCGGTGCTGGTGCCCATCAGCTTCAACTACGAGGCTACCACCGCCCTCATCCTGATGTGCGGTGTGTACTACGGCTGCATGTACGGTGGCACCATCACCTCCGTCCTCGTGAACCTGCCTGGGGAATCTGCCACCGTGATGACCTGCCTCGACGGCTACCAGTTAGCCAGGAAGGGAGAGGCCGGCAAGGCCCTGGGGGTGGCCCAGATCGGCTCCTTTATCGCGGGGACCTTAGGGGTGGTCGCTCTGATGCTGATCGCGCCGCCCCTGGCCGACTTTGCCCTCACCTTCGGTCCCCCCGAATACTTCGCCCTGATGGTGCTGGGGCTCACGGTGCTGGCGAGTCTGGGCAGTGGCTCCGTCGTGAAGAGCCTGATCATGGGAGTGTTTGGACTTCTGCTCTCTCAGGTGGGTACGGACCCGGTCGGAGGCGCGGCTCGCTTCACCTTCAACAACATCGCCTTCCTGAACGGCATCGAGTTCATCCCGGTAGCCGTGGGACTCTTCGCCATAGGCGAGTTGCTAATCACGGCGGAGAAGACTGCCAACTTGGAGTTTGGCAAATTCAGCCTCAGGAGTATGATCCCGACCGCTTCAGAGTGGGCTCGATGCACGGGGGCCTGGATCCGCGGAGGGATCATCGGTTTCGTGGTGGGAGTTCTGCCCGGGGCCGGTGCCACCATCGCTTCCTTCATCTCCTACGCGACGGAGAAGCGGGTCTCCAAATACCCGGAGAAGTTCGGTACCGGAATGGTGGAAGGGGTGGCTGGACCCGAGGCGGCCAACAACGCGGCCTCGGCCGGCGCCATGGTCCCCCTGCTCACCCTGGGTGTGCCGGGCTCCGGATCCACGGCCGTGATGCTGGGGGCGCTGATGATCCACGGGCTGCGGCCCGGGCCGCTGCTCTTCCAGCAGAACCCGGAGTTCGTCTGGGGGCTGATCGCCAGCATGTACATCGGCAACATCGCGCTGCTGATCCTGAACATGCCGATGGTGCCCCTCTTCACCAGCATCCTGCGGATACCCTACCCGGTGTTGGCACCGACCATCATCATCGTCTCCTTCATCGGGGTCTACGGCATCAACAACAGCCCGTTCGACGTCTGGGTGATGTTCGTCTTCGGGGTGCTGGGCTACTTCTTCAAGAAGTTCGACTACCCGGTGGCGCCCCTGGTGCTGGCCCTGGTGCTGGGCGATCTGCTGGAGCGATCCCTGCGCCAGGCGCTGGCTATGTCCCAGAACGACCCCAGCATCTTCTTCACTCAGCCCATCTCGGCCGTGCTGCTGCTGATCAGCCTGCTTTCCCTGACCTCGCCGCTGATCCGCGAGCTGTGGGGCCGGCGCAAGAAGACTACCGTCGTCACGACCTGAGGACCGAGACAGAGACAAACAGGATAGACAGGATGGGCAGGATAAGATCCCTCTAAGCAGCTGGCCCCAGATAGTCTGCCCTTCGTCACCCCCGCGAAAGCGGGGGTCCAGGGGCGCTGTCCTGGAGCATGAGACCGACGGAGCCGTCACCCCCGCGAAAGCGGGGGTCCAGGACACCACTGCGGAGAGGACCCTGGATGCCCGCCTTTGCGGGCATGACGACGGATTGTGCACGGGATCCTAGGCCAGATGCTTAGAGGGCCCTCCTGCCCATCCTGTCTATCCTGTCCATCCTGTTTCCGTCAGCCGTGGGCCAGGCCGATCATCGCCACACCCAGGGCGATCAGCAGCGACCCCGCCAGCTTCGATCGGCCGTAGGACTCCTTCAGCAGCACCGTCCCCATGCTGGCCCCGAACACCACGCTCAGCTCTCGAGCTGCCGCCACGTAGCTGACGTTGCTCATGGTCATGGCGTAGAGGACCATGACGTAGGTGAACACCATCAGGAAGCCGACCGCCACGATGGGCAACGCGTTGGCACGCAGTTCGGCCTTGACGGTCTTGAACCCGCTGGTCCACAGAACGTAGGGGCCGTACAGCAGGCTGTAGAGGGCCGTGAACAGGTACATGTAGACCAGGGGCTGCAGGTAGCCGACCCCCACCTTGTCCACCACGGTGTAGATGGAGATCAGCAACCCCGAGAAGAGGGCGATGCGGGTAGGGCGGGTTCGGATGGAGCGGAGGGGAAGCAGCATACCCTGCCAGGAGATCTCCCGCAGGTGGAGGATGTAGACCCCGCCCACGACCGATAGGATGCCGGCCAGACCGACGGCCGAGGGCCTCTCGCCCAGGAAGGTCGCCGCCCAGATCGGCACCAGCAGGGGGCCGGTCCCCCGGGCCAGAGGGTACACCAGCGA
>JAJZQR010000421.1 GCA_021806765.1 Chloroflexota bacterium
GATCTGAAGCGCCCCCTCTGCGTGTCCGCACCCTTCTTCTATAGACCTTGACCCCCATTATGTTGACCTGATATGCTGAGCTTAGCGATAGCTAATCATCCATGCACCGTTTCTCCCACCACTCCGACTGCCGCTTCATCGTCTGCAACGATTCGACGGTGTGGCGGCAGCATGCGTGATTTCGCGGTCTGGATCGAGGGGACAATAGATGGATAGGCCTACGACGACTGTTCGGGGCGAGGAGCGGGACGAGACTCGTATCACGCCGCCCGCGCCCGAGATCCGTTTCTGGATAGTGCCGCACACCCACTGGGATCGGGAATGGTTCATCCCCTTCCAGGTGATTCGGCTCAAGCTGGTGCGCATGGTCGACCAACTGATGGACACTCTGGAGGGTGATCCGTCCTTCTCCTCCTTTACCCTGGACGGACAGGCGGTGGTGCTGGAGGATTACCTCGCCGCCCGCCCGGAGTCCAAGGACAGGATCGCACGACTGATACGAGAGGGCCGCATCCGCATCGGCCCCTCCTACGTACTGCCCGACGAGTATCTGGTGGGCCAAGAGGCGCTGGTCCGCAACCTCCTGCTGGGACGGCAGGTGTGCCGTCAGTTCGGGAGGGAGACTCCGGTGGCCTACTACCCGGACACCTTCGGCCACGTGGCCCAGATGCCCCAGATCGTGCGGGGCTTCGGTATGGACAGCTTCGTTTTCTGGCGGGGGCTGGGCGATGACTCCGACCGGCTGGGAGTGGCCTTCCGATGGAGAGGTCCCGACGGCAGCGAGGTATTGGCGATCCGCCAGATCGACGGCTACGGCGCCGCCGACAACCTGGGGCGTTGGGCCCGGGGCGGGGTGCGAGCCGGTGACCCGGCGGAGTATCCCGAGATGGCCCTTCGCCGGCTTAAGGAGCTGCGAGAGATCGCCGTCCCCTACCTGGAGCGCTCGGGGGTGATCGACCTGCTGGCAGGCAACGGCACCGACCACCAGCTGGTCCAGACGGACTTGCCCTCACTCCTGGCAGCCGCCAGCTTCGCCTGGCCCGAGGCCGAGTTCCGCATCGCCGGTTTGGAGGATTACGCCGCAGCGATCAGTCCCCGGTTGCCCTACCTGGAGCTGTACGAAGGGGAGATGTGCGAGGGCAAGGACGCGCCGGTGCTCCGGGGGGTGAACTCTGCCCGGATGCCGCTAAAGCAGCGGAACGAGGCGGTGGAGCGGGCACTGACGGAGGCCGAGATAGCGGCGTCCCTCGCCGGCCTGGTGGCGGGCGTCCCATATCCCGGGGAGGATCTGCGGATGGCATGGCAGCAGCTGCTGCTCAACCATCCCCACGACTCCATCTGTGGCTGCTCGGTGGACGAGGTCCACAGGGACATGGCCGGACGCTTCGACGCGGCCGAGCAGCTGGCCCAGCGGCTGCGGCGGGAAGCGCTGTGGAGGTTGGCGGGAGGCGAGGCCATCTGGTCCTACCGGGAGCGACCCAACACCAACCGTACGGCCGTGAACCTGATGCCGTGGCCCCGAGCCGGGCTGGTGGAGCTACCCCTGCCTAACGAGTTGGCCCACGCGAGAGCGCTGCGCGCCGAGGGGCCGGAGGGTGAACTGCCGGCCCAGGTGGTGCGCGACGCCAGCGGACCGGTAGCCCTGGTGGCCACCCGGGTGGGAGGCTTCGGGGCAACCCCCGTGCGACTCCGATCCGGCCACTCTTCCACGGGGGGAGCACGGCAGGCAGGCTACAGGGCCATCGAGAACGAGCACTACCGGGTGGCAGTCCTGGCCGACGGCACCCTGGAGATAACCCACAAAGCCAGCGGCCGGAAGATGGCCGGAGGCCACTGGTTCGAAGACGCAGCGGACCGGGGTGACGAGTACAACTTTTGCCCGGTAGATGGGGAGACCCCCTGGGATAGCCGGCAGCACAAGGTCCGGGTCCGGCCTGGCCTGCGTGGGCCGGCGGTGGCCTCCCTGAAACTGGAGATGGAGGCGCGTTTTCCCTCCGGCCTGAGGTCCGATCGTCGCGCTCGCAGGCGCTCCACGGTGGGGTGTCCGATCCAGGTGGAGGTTCGGCTGGTGGCGGGCGTGGAACGGGTGGAGTTCGTCACCACCGTGGAGAACCGGGCCGAGGACCACCGGCTGCGGGCAGTGTTTCCGGCGGGACCGGCTACGAAGGTGAGGGCCGAGGGCCACTACGCCGTGCTGCACCGGCCGGTGGGAGTACCGGCTCACGGCCCCGACTGGAAGGAGCCGCCGGCAGCAACCCATCACACCCTGGGAGCCGTGGAGGCTGGCGGTGTGGCCATCTTCGGAAAGGGGCTGCCGGAGTACGAGGCGCGGCCCGCAGACCAGGGGACGGAGATTGCCCTCACCCTCCTGCGCTGTGTCGGGTGGCTATCACGGGACGACCTCTCGACCCGACCGGGCGGGGCAGGGCCCCATCTCCCGACCCCCGAGGCCCAGTGCCCGGGCGTCCACCGGTTCGAGTATGCCCTGGAACTGGTGGAGGGGCTCGAAGACGTCGATCTGGTTCGCAGCTCCCACGATTACCGGTTTGGCCTGCTGGCTGGTCCCGCGGGGCTGCCTGCCAGGATGCCGCTGCAACTGGAGGGTGAGGGCTTCTGCCTGGCGGCGCTGAAGGGAGCCGAGGACGGCGACGGCTGCATCCTCCGGGTCTACAACCCAGGCCAGAGGCCGGGTTCCGTTGCCATTGAAGGGGGCTACTCCGTGGAGAGCTGCCGGCTGGACGAGGAGCCGGAGGAGGACCCCACCCCCGGGCTGCTGGAAGGGGGCCGCATAGCCAGCTTCCGGCTGCGGAGGCGATAAGTGCCTCTCCCTCCGGGCTCATCGTGATACACAAGGCCGCGCGGCGCTGAAGCGACCGTGCTGAAAAGACGAAACCCCTACGGGGCTGGGACGACAGCCCAAAGGGCTTTGTCTTCTCAGCCCGACGGCTTTAGCCTCGGGCTCTCGCGCCAACCGACAAGGCGATGTGTATAACAATGAGCCCTCCGGGAGGGGCGTGAACATGCCAAAGGACGTGTTCACGGAGTGAGGGCTGAACTTATGCACCTTCCGATCTGGCCGGCAGAGACGCCGGCCCCTACACCATCTGACGGTTCCGGCCAGGGGCTGGCATTCGGAACGCCAGCCCCTTCAAGCCCAGGGATCGGAGACAGCCCGACCGCGATTGGATCGACTCCCAGTAGGGGCCGGTCGCCCCTGACCGGCCCCATCTCTGCCGACCGCGCGGGCGTGAACATGCCACCGGCATGTTCACGGGGACGACCCCGCGCTACTGCCACTGTCACCGAGGGTGAAGCCCATCTGGAGACAGAGCTGGGTGTTGCCGTCCGCATGGCAGCCGAGGGGCTAGCCGAGATCGCCTCCGGAGACCATTTGCTGGCGAGTTCCCGCACCGACTCCTTCGGCCGGCTCTTCGGCAGGGATTCCCTGATCACCTCCCTGCAGTTCCTGTCGGCCGTCCGGCTGGACCCCCGGTTGGCGCCGCTCCTCCTGCCCGTCGTCGAGGGGAGCCTGCGGGCCCTCGCGCTGCTCCAGGGAGTGATGGACGACCCCTGGACGGAGGAAGAGCCGGGCAAGATCCCCCACGAGTACAACCCCGGCAGCTCCGGCGACTTCCCCGGTGCCTACTACGCCAGCATGGACTCCACCCCCCTCTTCCTGATGGCGCTCCACGAGTATGCGGCGGCGATACAGGGGGCGGGGGCCAGGGGCCAGGGGCCGGGGGTCAGGGACGGGGAGACGGGGAGACTCGGAGACGGGGGGACGCGGGGACGGGGGGACACGGAGGACCCAGAACTCAGAACCCAGAACCCAGAACTCGTCACTCATCACTCGTTCATTCTGCAGGAACTTCGGGGGGCCCGTGACCGGGCCCTGGCCTGGATCACGAGGCGGG
>JAJZQR010000069.1 GCA_021806765.1 Chloroflexota bacterium
ACATGCGGAGTAGCATTTCGGCCCAGTCCTGGGAGTCCACGCCGCCTGCCCCTGCATAGATGGTCAGTATCGCGTTTCGCTTATCGTAGGGGCCGTTCAGCAGCAGCTCGAACTCCCGCTGCTCCACTTCCTTTTGGAGGTCTCTGGCCCCACTTTCCAGTTCCTGGGCGAGACTTTCCTCGGACTCCTCGATGGCCAGGTCGGCCAGAGCTATCAGGTCCGCGGCACGGCGGCTCAGATCCTTCCAGCCCCCAACTTCCTGGCGCAACTCCGCCAGTTGCCGCAGCACCTTTTGCGCTTCCTCAGCGTCGTTCCACAGATCGGGGGAGGAGGCTCTCTCCTCCAACCGGGTCAACTCCTGTTCTTTGCCCGGCAGGTCAAAGACGCACCATCAAGTCTTGGATCTTGGCCTCAAGAGCGGCCAACTGCTGTCTGGTCTCGATCAACGGCTACCACCCCTTCTAGTAAGTATCAGAAAGTCTTTGAGAATTCTGGGGACACCCCAGACCCCGCCAGGCGCTGCGCCCTGGACCCGCTTATTCACTGCTGCTCTCGTCCCGCCACCAGGTGGGCCAGGCGGGTCGGCTCCGGGATGCGCTGCCGCGGCAGTGTGCATCGCAGCACCAGGTCGACGGCCCTTGGCAGCGAGATCCTGTGCCCTACCGAGACGAAGATCGGCTTGACTCCCCGCTTCGTCCGCACGACCATCCCGACCACTTCCCCGCGATGGATCAACGGCGAGGTGGAGCCGCGCTCCTCGGACGGTTCCTCGAACTGCCCCACCAGGCGCGACTTGGCGCAGCCTATGGCCGGCTTATCCAGGATCAACCCCAGGTGGCTGGCTATTCCCAGCCGCCGGGGATGGGCCCTGCCCTGGCCGTCCACCAGGATCAGGTCCGGTTCAGTCTTGAGCTGCCGCAGCGTCTCCAGCATCAGCGGCGCCTCTCGGAAAGAGAGAAAGCCTGGAACGTAGGGAAACGCCAGCGGCGCCTCTACCCTGCTCTCCTCCATCAGCTGCAGAGCTGGAAAGGAAAGCAGGACGGCGGCCCCCGTCGCCTTCCCGGACGCTCGGACCCCAGAGAGATCCACACCGGCCACATAGCGGATTTCTCCAACCCGATCGGTTTCCTCCACCAACCGGGAGAGCCGCTGCTGGACGGTCGTGGCTTCCTCGAAACTGATATCCCAGGAATGCTGCACTGGCCCCGTCATCTTACTTAATATTATATCCGGCTGACGAAGGGGCCGCCAGTTGACAGCCCCCAGGCCTTGCGCTACTCTAAACATCCAGGCTGACCATGGAAGTCGGCCAGCGGCGTTCAGCTTTCAGCTTCGAGAGAAGGGTGAGCATCCGCCTCACTTCCGCACCCCATGGGGTTACAGGCCTCTCTGCGGTTTCCTGGCTGACGGCTGAACGCTTACCATGTCTCGATACCGGCTGTCGCGGAGCTTCACCTCAACCCCTTGCAGTCCAGTCAGAACACCCTGCTACCGGGGACAGCGTCCGGTTGGCCTGCCCGGGTCGCATAGGAAAAGGAGAGTCGACAAGTTGGGAACCATTAGGGTCGCCATCATCGGCGTGGGCAACTGCGCATCGGCGCTGGTTCAAGGAGTCCACTATTACCGCAATGCGGCGGAAGACCAGTTCATTCCCGGGCTTATGCATGCTCGCCTGGGGGATTACCACGTTGGTGATATCGAATTCACAGCCGCTTTCGACATCGACGTGAACAAGGTGGGGAATGATCTGGGCGAGGCCATCTATGCCAAGCCCAACAACACCTACCGGTTCTACGATGTACCGAAGCTGGGTGTGAAGGTGGAGCGGGGCATGACCCTGGATGGGCTGGGGCTGTACCTCTCCAAGGTGATTACCAAGGCGCCCGGCGCTACCTCGGACATAGTGAGCATCTTGAGGGACACCAAGACCGACGTGGTAATCAACTACCTGCCGGTGGGCAGTGAGAACGCCACAAAGTGGTACGTCGAGCAGGTCCTGGCGGCGGGGTGCGGCTTTGTGAACTGCATTCCGGTCTTCATCGGTCGCGAGGCCTACTGGCAGAAGCGGTTCGAGGACCGTGGGCTCCCCATCATCGGGGATGACATCAAGTCGCAGGTGGGTGCCACCATCACCCATCGGGTGCTGACCAAGCTGTTCCGGGATCGAGGGGTCAGGCTGGAGCGGACCAGTCAGCTCAACGTGGGCGGCAACACCGACTTCTACAACATGCTGGAGCGAGCCAGGCTGGAGTCCAAGAAGATCTCCAAGACCAACTCCGTCACCTCCCAGCTGGACTACGACATCGGCGAGGACAACGTCCACATCGGTCCCAGCGACTATATTGCCTGGCTGACCGATCGCAAGTGGGCCTACGTTCGGCTGGAAGGCCGAGCCTTCGGGGACGTTCCGCTGAACATGGAGTACAAGCTGGAAGTCTGGGACTCGCCCAACTCCGCCGGTGTCGGTATCGACGCCATTCGCTGTGTGAAGACCGCCATGGACAGGGGGATCTCCGGGGCGCTGGTGGGTCCGTCCTCCTATTTCATGAAGTCTCCGCCGGTGCAGTACCCGGACGACAAGGCGCGGGACGCGGTGGAGGAGTTCATCCGGAACGCGCAGCCTCCTCGAGGGAATGAATGACCTATTGGGTCCTTCGCGTCGTGCGGAAGATCGCCCAGTGGCTGCCGCTGCGGGTCTGCTACATGGCAGCGGTGCTGATCTCGGATCTGGCCTGGGCGATCTTGCCCGTGCAGCGGGAGAATGCCATCGATAACATGGCCCAGGTGCTGGACCGCGATCGGAACGATCTGGAGGTCCGGCGGAAGGCGAAGGCGTCCTTCAGGAACTATGGCCTCTACATGGCCGATTTCTTGCGGCTTCCCACTGTGGGCGTCGCGGAGTTGGAGAGCAGGGTTCAGTTCACCGGTTGGGAGCACCTGGACCGTGCTCTGGAGACCGGAAAAGGGGTCATCTTCATCAGCGCCCACGTTGGGAACTGGGACCTGGGCGCGGCGCTGTTTGCCAGGAAGGGCTACCCCGTCAGTGTGGTAGCAGAGACCTTCCACCCCAAGAAACTGAACGATCTGGTGCAGGGCACCCGGGCGCAGCATGGGATGAAGGTCATTCCCCTGGAGGTGTCGGCGCGTCGGGTGCTGGGGGCGCTGCGGAAGAACGAGATCCTGGGACTGCTGATCGACCGGCCCTCTCCCGAGTCTGGGGTGCTGGTGCGCTTCTTCGGCGGGATGACTCAGGTGCCGGGCGGGGCTGCTCTACTGGCACTGAGGACGGGGGCGAAGCTGGTTTCGGGTGTGGTCGTGCGTAATCCAGACCACACCTATTCCGGTTTCCTCACCTCCCAACTTGAGGTAGAGCCGACGGGAGACCTGGCCGCGGACGTGAAGTTGCTGACGCAGCGCATCATGGATTCCATGGAGGCCTTCATCCGGCAGTACCCGGAGCAGTGGTTCATTTTTCGGCCGATGTGGCCCAAGGATGTCCCCCTCAACGCCTGAGCTATACCGGATCCTCCGAGCGCCCGCGCGGTTCAGTAGTCTCTCCCCTGTCTCGCGATTCCTGCCAAGGGGCTGCCGAGCGTGCTAGAATACCTGGTGTTTCTTCTCTTGAGCCTGCTGGCCCCGAGGATCCCGCCCAGGGTGGCCTACTGGGTGTGCCGTCCGGTCGGCGATCTGACCTACTGGTTCTCGCCCGGACGGCGGCGCGCAGTTCGGCGCAACCTGGAGATCATCCTGGGATCTGAGGCGCGGGACCTGGACCGTCGAACGAGGGAAGTGTTTCGGGAGGGTGCCAAGAACTACTACGATACCTTTCTTGCACCGGGATTGTCGGATCAGCAGCTGGAGAAGATGATATCCCTGGAGGGATGGGACAACCTGCAGCGGGCGCTGGAGATGGGTAGGGGGGTAGTGCTGGTGACCGCCCACCTGGGGAGTCCCGCTCTGGTGGCACAGATCCTGGGGGCAAGAAAGGCGAGAATGACCGTGGTGGCAGAGCCCCTCCGCTCTCGGCGGTTGTTCGAGTTGATGGCGCGGGTGCGGGCAACCCGAGAGTCGATCCGAGTCGTGCCTTTCAGCCCGACCGTAACCCACGAATTGACTGAGGCCCTCGGGCGGAACGAGGTGATCGGTGTCGTGGCGGATCGGGATATATCCAAGAACGGCATTCCGGTCCGATTCTTCGGGGTCGAGACCCTTCTGCCCGTGGGGCCGGTAATGCTGGCCCTCCGAACCGGAGCCGCCCTGATGCCGGCGTTCACCTACCGCCTGCCTGATGGAGGCCTCGTCGGCAGGATCAGGGAGCCGCTGGATCTGGAGAGGACGGGAAGGCTGCGGGAGGACCTCCGTCTGAACACCCAGAAGCTGGCAGGGGTGTTGGAGGAGGCCATAAGGAAGAGTCCGGAGCAATGGACGGTGTTTGAGCCTATCTGGCCCGAAGGGGGCAGGCTGGGAGCCGCTAGTTGAAGATAGCCCTGGTTTCACCCTACGACTATCCTTACCCCGGTGGGGTGACCGAGCATATAGCCCATCTAGCGGCGGAGTTCCGGAGACGGGGCCACGAGGTTCACATCATAGCGCCCCAATCGGACAAAGCCGAGAGGCACGTGCAAACAGAAGAGACCGTGCACGCTGTGGGCACAGTGGTGCCCGTGCCCGCCAATGGCTCGGTCGCTCGCATTTCCCTATCCCTTCGTTTGTCACGACAGGTGAAGGAGATCCTGGAGCGGGAGATGTTCGACGTCATCCATCTCCACGAACCACTTCTTCCCGCCCTTCCGGTCACGGTGCTGAGACACTCCCACTCTCTCAACGTCGGCACCTTCCACGCCTTCGCCCAGTCGAACTACGCCTACTTTTACGGCAAGCCGATCCTGCGCTACTTCGTAAGGAGGCTGCACGGCCGGATCGCCGTCTCTCCTCCGGCCAGGGATTTTGTCTCGGAGTACTTCCCGGGGGAGTACGAGGTTATCCCTAATGGCATAGACTACGAGAGGTTTGCGCGTCCGATAGAACCTTTGGAGCGTTACCGAGAGGGCGGCCCCAACATTCTCTTTGTCGGCCGGCTGGAGAAGCGAAAAGGGCTGAAGTATCTGCTGCGAGCGATGGCGGGCGTGTGGGCCCACTTTCCCCAGGCTCGACTGATCGTGGTGGGGTCGGGGCCGCTGCTGGACGACTACCGCAAGTTGGTGGAGGCCCACCGGGTGGAGAACGTGATCTTCACCGGCTTCGTCTCCAGCGAGGAGTTGCCCCGGTACTACCACTCCTGCGACGTCTTCTGTGCCCCCTCCACCGGCCAGGAAAGCTTCGGCATAGTGCTGCTGGAAGCTATGGCTTCCGGCAAGCCTCTGGTGGCCTCTGACATTCCCGGTTACCACTTCGTGGTGAACCATGGGGTAGAGGGTTTCTTGGTGCCGCCCAAAGACGAGCAGGCGCTGGCCCTGTCGCTGGTGCGGCTGCTATCCGACGCTGAGCTGCGGGCCAGGATGGGTCAGGCAGGGATGAGGAGAGCCGCGGAGTTCTCCTGGGACAAGGTGGCCGGGCGAGTATTGGACTTCTACGGCCGTACTGAGATACTGCGGTCCATGGCGAAAACGCCTCAACGGAGCCGCTGGCGGCGGGCTGCCACCAGCATCTCCCACTTCCTTACGGGGTAGGCCGTGCTCGAACGACTTCGTCCCCATGCTAGACGAATAGCGGAGTATCCTGCCCGCCTCCTCGCTCGCCTCGGGCTGACTCCTAACGCCTTGACCCTTCTGGGGCTCGTGCTGAACGCTCTGGTGGCGGGGGTGCTGGCGCTGGGACATCCGGTGCTAGGGGGAGTGTTGGTGTTGGTGGCCAACGCCTTCGACATGCTGGACGGGGCGCTGGCCAGGGTCAGCGGCAAGGGCAGCAGATTCGGAGCCTTCTTCGACTCGACCCTGGATCGCTACGCCGAGGCCCTTTTCTACCTGGGGGCGATGGTCTGGCTGTTCAACAGAGGGGATGGGACCTTGCTCCTGGCTGCCTACCTGGGCATCGTGGGCTCCTTCATGGTGAGCTATGCCAGGGCTAGGGCTGAGGGGCTAGGGGTTCGTGGAGAGGTCGGCCTGCTGCCGCGGCCCGAGAGGATCATCCTGTTCGCCCTGGGGTTGATCTTCTACCAGTATCTGCTGGCTCCGGTGCTGTGGCTGCTCGCAGTGCTGACCAACGTCACCGCTGTGCAGAGGATTCTGTACGCCAGAAAGGCGCTGGGTCCCTCCGGAGATAAGGTGGCAGACAAGGCCTGAAGATCCGGCGTGAAGGACGTGGGGTAGGGACACCCCAAACTCCTCCAGGCGCTGCGCCCTGGACCCGCTTTGGCGGGGTTTGGGGTGTCCCCAGAACTATCAAAGACTTCTTGACACCTGCCTAGCGGTTCGGGTGCCTGCGCGCCGCGCCGCTCCGGATGGCGGCCGCGGCAACAGCCTCGGCGACGGCGGGGGCCACCCGACGATCGAAGACACTGGGGATGATGTGCTCGGTGCTCAATTCCTCTTCGGTGACGAGGCCGGCGATGGCCCGGGCAGCAGCCAGATTCATGGCCTGGTTGATGGTGGTGGCCCGGCAGTCCAGAGCGCCGCGGAACACCCCGGGGAAGGCCAGGACGTTGTTTACCTGGTTGGGATAGTCGCTGCGGCCGGTGGCGATGACCGCGGCGTACTCCTCCGCCTCCTCCGGCATGATCTCAGGGATCGGGTTGGCCAGGGCGAACACTATGGGGTCCTTGGCCATTCTCTTGATGTCCTCGGCGTTGAGGAGCCGCGGGGCCGAGACTCCCAGGAAGAAGTCGGCTCCTTCCAGTACCTGAGAGAGGGTGCCCTGGCGTCGTTCCGGGTTAGTGTTCTGGGCGTACCGCTCCTTGGTGGGGTTCATGTCGTTGGTCCGACCGAGGTAGATCGCCCCGGCCCGGTCGCACCCGATGATGTTGCGGACGCCCATCTCCAGCATGATCTCGGTGGAAGCCACCCCGGCCGCACCCACGCCGCTGACCACTACCTTCAGCTCTTCCAGCCGCTTCCCCACCACCTTGGCAGCGTTCATCAGCGCTGCGGCCACCACGATGGCGGTCCCGTGCTGGTCGTCGTGGAAGACGGGGATATCCAGGATCTCTCGTAGCCGGTTCTCCACCTCGAAGCAGCGGGGAGCGGCGATGTCTTCCAGGTTGATGGCCCCGAAGACGGGAGCGATGTGCTTGACGGTCTCGACGATCTCCTCGGTAGCCTGGGTGCTCAGGGCGATGGGGAAGGCATCGACGCCGCCGAACTCCTTGAAGAGGACCGCTTTACCCTCCATGACGGGTAGGGCCGCCTCCGGGCCGATGTTGCCCAGACCGAGGACCGCGCTGCCGTCGGTGACGATGGCCACGGTGTTACCCTTGATGGTGAGCTGGAAGGCTTTCGACGGGTCCTGATGAATGGCCTTGCTTACCCTCGCTACGCCGGGGGTGTAGGCCATGGAGAGGTCGTCGCGGGTCTTGAGGGGACGTTTAGATACGACCTCCAGCTTACCGCCGAGGTGCATCAGAAAGGTCCGGTCCGAGACGTTCAACACCTCGATGCCCGGTACCTGCTTCACGCTATCGACGATCCGCTGTTGCTGCTGTTCGTCGACGGCGTCGATGGTTATGTCTCGGATGATCTGATCGCGCCCCGGCTGTATGACGTCGATGGCGACGACGCTGCCGCCGGACTGGGAAACCGCCGAGGCCAGCTTGCCCAGCATGCCGATCCTCTTCTCGATCCTGGCACGAAGGGTAAACCGGTATCCGGCACTGGTCCCGGCACCGGCGAGATCTTGGGGGTTCTGCATGGATCCTTCTCTCTCCTATTCTCCGCCCAGACCGTACACGTCCGATAGCTCCCCACCGACAACGCGCTCGGCCAGTTTGCGGCATCGGGGGTCGCCATCGCACTTGTCTGCCGGATGTAGAGGGCACAAGGGGCAAGACATGGAGAGAAGGGCAGCCACCACCAGATCAACGTCATCGTTGTGGAGTTCGACGGTATTGCGCACGGTCGGCCTCCTTGGGGTGAATACAGGGCGCTATTATACAACAATGGCTTACGGGAAGCAGACGTATTCCTCCGTTGGGGACCCTGTGATATAATAACCGTTGTGAGCCCCGTTAGCTCAGTGGATAGAGCACTGGCCTCCGGAGCCAGGTGCGGGCGTTCGAGTCGCCCACGGGGTACCAGCTATAGCTACGCAGCGGCAGGGTGAAGTAATCCTGCCGCTGTCTGGTTTCCTCACTCTAATCCCCTGGTCCGTTCCGCGGACGATCAGATGCTCATATGCGGCCGATTCTGCCGCTACTGCTCGGTACCTTTCGCTATCAGGTTGAGGCAACAGAGCGACTTCCAATGTCGCCGGAGGGTGGACGATGACCGGTTCACCAGGTGGCAACACTCTCTTCGTAAAGGCAACTGAGCTGACCTCAGGACACTTGCCTATCCCAATGACCATTGGCCATCTGATTCGGTATTGGGCAGAACGAACCCCTGATGCTGTTGCCATCGCCGCACCCGGACGCCCGTCACTAACCTACGCTCGACTATGGATGCAGGTTCGGGCGGCTATGCAGGGATTGGGCGCCATGGGGATTGGGCAGAACGATCGGGTGGCAATCGTGATGCCCAACGGTCCAGAGATGGCTGTGGCCTTCCTGTCGGTTTCCTCATGCTGCACTGGCGCTCCCCTGAACCCTGCCTATGGTGTCGATGAGTTCGTCTTCTACCTGTCAGACCTGAGAGTCAGGGCCGTGATGGTGCTATCGGGGACGGCATCGCCAGCTATTGGCGCAGCAAGGCGGCTCAACATCAGGGTGCTGGAACTGTCAACAGCCCGAGAGGGCGAGGCGGGAACCTTCGATATTGGTGTGCCGGCAGGCTTTGCTGTTGGTGTCAACGAACTGGCGCATCCCGACGACACCGCCCTGGTGCTCCATACGTCGGGGACAACCTCCCGCCCGAAGATAGTCCCTCTGAGCCACACCAATCTCCGGGTCTCCGCGCACAACACGAGCAGAGCGCTCGGTCTAGGCCAGGACGATCGATGCCTTTGCATCATGCCCCTGTTCCACGTACACGGCCTGATCGGATCGCTGTTTTCTTCCATAGCCTCGGGCGGCGCTGTCATCTGCCCTCCTGGTTTCCAGGCTCCGAGGTTCTTTGAATGGATGGAAGAGTGCCGTCCTACCTGGTACACGGCCGCGCCTACCATGCATCAATCCATTCTCTCTCGCGCATCATCCCATCGTGTGGGCATCACCCGCGGCAGTCTGCGATTCGTCCGTTCATCCTCGGCACCGCTTCCACCCAGGCTGATGGAGGAATTGGAGAGCTTTTTCGGTGCCCCGGTGGTCGAGGCCTACAGCATGACCGAGGCATCTCATCAGATTGCCCTCAATCCGATCCCCCCGGGCGAGCGGAAGCGGGGGTCGGTGGGCCTGCCGGCAGGACCTCAGGTAGTCGTTGTAGATCAGGATGGAAACATCCTACCTGCGGGGCAGATTGGCGAGATTGCGATACGCGGAGACAGTGTGATCGGAGGCTACGAGAACAACCCTGAGGCCAATAGGACGGCCTTTGTTCATGGATGGTTCCGGACCGGAGACCAGGGGTACCTGGATTCCGATGGTTATCTGTTCATCACGGGACGTCTGAAGGAGATCATCAATCGTGGCGGGGAGAAAATCTCGCCGCGGGAGATCGACGAAGTGCTGATGGATCACCCCGCGGTGGCTCAGGCTGTGGCTTTCCCTTGCCAACACCCTGCCCTCGGAGAAGAGGTCGCAGCGGCAGTTGTGTTGCGGGAGGCTGCTTCGGCCACAGAAAGGGAAATTCGGGAATTCGCGGCGGCGCGATTGGCGGACTTCAAGGTGCCGCGTCGGATAGCGATCGTCGACGAAATCCCCAAGGGCCCCACAGGCAAGCTGCAAAGGATCGATCTGGCCAAAAAGCTGGGAATCGCAGTGGATGACGTCGGGCGCAACCCAGAGGAGATCCCCTTCGTCGCGCCTGCGACTCCGTTGGAGAGGAGGCTGGCATCGATATGGACCGAAGTCCTTGGCATCCAGCAGGTGGGAATTCACGATAGCTTTCTGGGTTTGGGCGGAGACTCCGTATTGGCCACTCTTGTCATCGCCAGGGTACGGGAGGCTCTGCAGGTGGAGGTTTCATTCCTCGACTTCTTTGAAGCCTCGACCATTGCAGGGCTGGCCGCCGTCGTAAACCGCAACTGCACGGGGGATTGAGGCACATTCGTCGAAAAGGGGAGGGGAGCAAGGTGCAAAGACGCGGCAAGCTTAGGATTCCCCGCAGGGAGACAATGGGTGCGTGCCCTCTGTCTTTTGGGCAGCAGCGGCTATGGTTTCTGGATCAAGTCCAGCACAGCCCCGCCCTCTACAACGTGTCCAGAGCACTACGAGTCCGCGGTCCGCTGGACCTGAATGCGCTGAAAGCTGCTCTGGATGGAATTGTCGCCCGCCATGAGGTGCTTCGTACCACCTTTACCGCACTGGATGGCGTGCCGATGCAGGTCATCGGTGAGGCCAAGACAGTGGATCTGCCAGTAGTCGACCTCACCTCTTTGAAGAGTGAGGGGAAGGAGGAGACACTCAGCCGACGACTGAGCGAAGAGGCTCAGCGTCCCTTCGACCTTTCCAGCGATCTGATGCTCCGGGCCGTGCTGGTGCAGCTGGAAAGGCACGACCAGGTGCTGCTCCTGGTTACCCACCACATTGCCTCCGATGCCTGGTCCATGGGAATACTGCTGCGGGAGTTGGCCGCCCTCTACACTACCTCCTTCTCTGGAACTCCCTCGCACCTGCCCGAGGTGCCCGTACAGTACGCCGATTTCGCTCTCTGGCAGCGACAGTGGCTACAGGGGGATGTCTTGGAGGAGCAGCTTTCCTACTGGATGCAGCAATTGAGAAACGGCATTCCAGTGCTCGACCTGCCAACCGCCCGCTCTCGTCCCCCGAGCCAGGGCCATCGGGGTGGCCGTCAGTCGTTGCTGCTGCCTGCTGCCCTCTTGGATGGCCTCAAAGGGCTGAGCCGCCGGGAAGGTGTCACCCTATTCATGACCCTTCTGGCAGCCTTCCAGACCCTCCTCCATCGCTACACAGGGCAAGGGGCCATTGCGGTGGGAACGCCCATCGCGGGTAGAAGGCTACTTGAGACTGAGAATCTCGTTGGTTTCTTCGTCAACACCCTGGTGATGCGTGCGAATCTCGGCGGCAACCTTTCCTTCCGGGAGTTGCTGGCTCAGGTCAAAGAGACCGCTCTCGGTGCCTATGCCCACCAGGATCTACCCTTCGAGAAGTTGGTGGAAGAGTTGCGCCCCGATCGGGACCCGAGCCGCAATCCCTTCGTCCAGGTCGTATTCCAGTTGAAGAACGTGCCGAGACAGCCGACCGAGATACTGGGACTGGAGATTAGCGAAATCGAACTGGACGCGGGACCGGCGAAGTTCGACCTATCGATGGAGACAGTCGAGCGGGCCGACGGTTTGCTGTGCAGCGCCGAGTACGATAACGACATCTTCGACGAAAGCACCATTCGCCGGATGCTGGGTCATTACCGGGTGTTGTTGGAGGGCGTCGTGTCCAATCCGGGGCAGCGGCTTTCGGAGTTGCCGCTGTTGACGGAGGAGGAGAGGCACCGGCTGCTGGTGGAGTGGAATGACACGAAGCGGGAGTATCCGAGGGACCGGTGCATACACGAACTGTTCGAACATCAGGTCGATCAGCGACCGAACACTATAGCCCTGGCCCTTGGGGAGGAGAGGCTAACCTACGCTTCATCGGATGCCAGGGCTAACCAACTGGCGCGCTATCTACGGAGGTTAGGGGTAGGCAGGGGCGATGTGGTGGGGCTGTACGCGGAGCGCTCCTTCGAGACTGTGATAGCCATGCTGGCTATTCTGAAGGCAGGTGGCGCCTACATGCCCTTGGATCCTACTTACCCTCGAGAGCGCCTCGCTCTAATGGTGGAGGATTCCCGGGCAAAGGTGCTGCTGACTCAGGAGCGACTGCTGCAGAGGCTTCCCGTTGGCGATGCGACGGTAACATGCTTGGACACAGAATGGGAGATCGCTGAAGAGAGCGTGGAGCGACTGGAGAACTGCAATGCTCCGCTAGATCCGGCCTATGTGATGTATACGTCGGGATCCACCGGCACACCGAAAGGTGTGGTGGTCCCTCACCGGGCTGTCCTGAGATTGGTCTTCGGAACGGACTACGCGCAGCTTGATGCCCAGCAGACCATTCTGCAGTTGGCTCCGGTCACCTTCGACGCATCCACTTTGGAGATTTGGGGCTCTCTTCTGCACGGCGGCCGGTGTGTACTCTTCCCTGGCCGAGTCCCAACGCCAGAGCAGTTGGAGCAGGTCATTCAAGAGCAAGGCATCACGGCCCTCTGGCTTACGGCATCCCTCTTCAACAGTATTATCGACAGTAAGCCGGAGGCCTTGTCTGGAGTCCGCCAACTGCTGACTGGCGGAGAGGCTCTCTCCGTTAGCCACGTTCGTCAAGCCCTGGCGCAGTTGCCCTCCACACTCCTCGTCAACGGATACGGTCCGACTGAAAGCACGACCTTCGCCTGCTGCTACCGAATCCCGAGGAAACTGGACCCCAATCCTGGCTCGATACCGATTGGCAAACCCATCGACAATACCAAGACGTACATCCTGGATGACCATCTGCAGCCTGTGCCGATTGGGATCAGAGGCGAGTTGTACATCGGAGGGGATGGACTTGCTATCGGTTACTTGAACAGTCCGGAGTTGACCGCGGAAAGGTTTATTCCCAACCCCTTCAGCGATGATCCTGGCGCTCGCCTGTTCAAGACCGGCGATCTAGCCCGCTATCTACCCGACGGCAACATCGAGTTCCTCGGCCGTATCGACCATCAGGTCAAGATCAGGGGCTTCAGGATTGAGTTGGGCGAGATCGAGGCGGTGCTTGCCCAGCACCCAAAGGTGAAGGAAGTCGTGGTGGCGGCTAGAGAAGACACGCCAGGCGACAAGAGGCTGGTTGGCTATGTGGTGCCTCATCAGGGTCAACAATCTGAGACGGGGGGCCTCCGCTCTTACCTCTCAGAGAAGCTGCCCGAGTACATGGTACCCTCCGCCTTCGTGCTTCTCGACTCGCTGCCCCTGACGCCAAACGGCAAGGTCGATCGGGATGCGCTGCCTGTTCCTCAGTGTGGTAGAGAGGATAGCAGCAGTTACGTTCCACCACGGACCCCCATTGAGGAGCAACTGGCGGGGATATGGGGGGACATACTCGGGATCGATCGGGTAGGGATCAACGACAACTTCTTCGAACTGGGCGGTCATTCCCTCCTAGCGGTCCAGCTGGTGGCAAGGATCCGGGAGGCTCTGCACGTCGAGTTTCCGCTCGAAACCATCTTCGCATCGCCCACAGTGGCTTCCCTGGCAGAGTGCGTCAAGGAACACCGAGAGTTCGGAGGTTGCATCCCGATTCCGCCGATCCGTGCGATATCCCGAGATCGTCCTTTACCACTCTCGTTCCCGCAGGAGGGAGTCTGGGTCCTCGACAGACTGGCTCCTGGGAACCTGGCCTACAACGCCCAGGTGACGCTTCGGTTGACCGGAGAGTTGGACCTTGGCGCCCTCAACTCGACTCTTACCGAGGTGGTACGGCGCCACGAAATACTGAGAACGTCTTTCCCCGCGATAGGTGAACTGCCTGTCCAGGTCATTCATCCCCCGTACAGTGTGACGCTGCCGATTGTCGATCTGCAGCATCTGTCAGAGCAAGAGCGCGAGGCAGAGGCGGAGCGACTGATCTACGAACAGTTGCGGCAGCCTTTCGACGTCACTCAAGTTCCATTGATTCGATGGAGTTTGCTGCGACTTGGCAGACGGGAACATGTGCTGGTCCAGGTCGAACATCACTTGGTTCACGACGGATGGTCGCTCGCCGTTCTGCTCAAAGAGATCAAGGCCATCTATGACGCCTTTTCGTCTGGGAGGCCTTCACCGCTGCCCGAGCCACCCCTGCAATTCGGTGACTTCGCGGTCTGGCAGAGGAGTTGGATGAAAGATGAGGTCCTGGAGTCTCAATTGGCATACTGGCAAGAGAGACTGCAGAACGCTCCTTCGCGCCTGGATCTTCCAACCGACCGGCGCGTACCAGCCATACGGAGTCTTCGTGGCGGCAAGCTGGTCCTCGACCTGCCGGCAAAGCTGTGTGAAGGACTGCGCGCGCTGAGCCATCAGCACGGGGCAACTCTATTCATGACGTTGTTGGCAGCCTTTAAGGTGTTGCTTTACCGCTACACGCACCAGGAAGACATCCTCGTGGGTTCGGGGATCGCAAACCGTAGGCTGCGAGAGACTGAAGATCTGATTGGCATGGTCGTAAACACCGTAGTCTTGCGCAGCAGTCTGGACGGGGATCCGCCTTTCCATGAATTGTTGGAGCGGGTGAGGGATGTGGCCCTGGAAGCCTACGCGCACCAGGATCTGCCTTTCGAGAAGTTGGTGCAGAGGCTCCAACCGGAAAGGATCGGTACCCACAACCCTCTGTTCCAGGTGATGTTCAGCTTTCACGATGCTTCGGTTCCTGCGCTGGAATGTCGGGGGCTATCGGGAAGGGTTCGGTACCGGCACAATGGGTCAGCCAAGTTCGACTTGAACGTGATCGCTATTCCTCGCCGGCACGGCAGCGTTGCTCTAGAGCCCTCTATTGAAGAAGACGCCATACGATTGGAGTGGGAATTCAGCACGGACATCTTCGACGAAAGCACCATTCGCCGGATGCTGGGTCATTACCGGGTGTTGTTGGAGGGCGTCGTGTCCAATCCGGGGCAGCGGCTTTCGGAGTTGCCGCTGTTGACGGAGGAGGAGAGGCACCGGCTCCTGGTGGAGTGGAATCGCACAGAGCGGGAGTATCCGAGGGACCGGTGCATCCACGAGCTGTTTGAGGAGCAGGTGGAGCGGACGCCCGAGGTGGTGGCGGTGGTCTACGGAGATGACCATCTGACCTTCCGGGAGTTGAACGCGCGAGCCAACCGGTTGGCGCATCACCTGCGCGGGCTGGGGGTTGGCCCGGAGAGGCTGGTGGGGATCTGTGTGGAGCGATCCCTGGAGATGGTGGTGGGGCTGCTGGGGATTCTGAAGGCGGGGGGAGCGTATGTGCCGCTGGATCCCGGCGACCCGAAGGACAGGCTGGGTCTGGTAGTGACGGATGCCCAACTGAGCGTACTCCTAACGCAGAAGCGGTTGCAGGAGATGCTGCCTGAGCATGGGGCCCGAGTGGTGTGCCTGGATACCGATTGGGAACGGGTGGTGGAAGAGGGCACGGAGGATTTGGACTGTGCCACTGATGGTGCCAGTGCCGCCTACGTAATGTACACCTCTGGGTCGACCGGAAATCCGAAGGGAGTGGTGGTGCCCCACCGAGCCGTGGCCCGACTGGTGGTAAACACCGACTACGTGCAATTGGGTCCTGCGGACGTGGTGGCACAGGTGTCCAACTCTTCCTTCGATGCCCTTACCTTCGAGGTCTGGGGGGCCTTGCTGAACGGGGCGCGCCTGGTGATCATCAAGAAAGAGACTGCCCTCGTCCCTTCAGAGCTGGGCTCGCAACTGAATCGCTATGGCGTGACGACGACGTTTCTGACTACCGCGTGGTTCAACCTGGTAGCCTGTGAGTCTCCCTCCGTGCTGGGACGCCTCCGACATGTGCTATTCGGTGGAGAAGCAGGTGATCCACGATGGATTCGAGAGGTCCTGACGAGTGGGCCACCGGAGCGTTTGCTCCACATGTACGGGCCGACGGAGGCGACGACATTCACTACCTGGCATGAGGTTGGGAGCGTTGCCGAGGGGGCCAACACTGTTCCTATCGGCCGCCCCATCGCCAATGCCCGCGTCTATCTGCTGGATTCTCATCAGCACCCAGTACCTGTGGGGGTTGCTGGGGAGTTGTATGTGGGCGGAGATGGACTGGCGAGTAGCTATCTGAATCGGCCCGAGCTTACCGAGGCAAGGTTCGTGGCAGATCCCTTCAGGCAAGGGGATCGTCTGTACAGGACCGGGGACCTGGCCAGGTATCTAAGGGATGGCAGCATAGAGTTTCTGGGGCGGATAGATCAGCAGGTGAAGATCCGAGGGTACCGGGTAGAGCTTGGAGAGGTCGAGGCCGCGCTGAATGGGCATCCTGGGGTCAGGGAAGCGGTGGTGCTCACCGGGCAGAACGGGGTAGCTGGGAAAAGGCTGGTGGCATATGTGGTGGCTGAGAGTGACGATCGACCCGATCCATCCGAACTGCGGCAGCACCTGAGGAAGAAGCTTCCGGAGTACATGGTACCGTCGGCCTTTGCCGTCTTGGATGAGTTGCCCTTGATGCCGAATGGTAAAGTGGACCGCAGAGCACTCCAGGCTATGGAGATGCAGAGCAAGGAAGTTTCCGAGCCGGAGGGGCACTACGTAGCACCAGAAGATGAACTGGAGCTTCGAATGATGGGGCTCTGGGAGGAGGTGTTGGATATTCGCCCCATCGGGGTGGAGACCAACTTCTTCGAACTGGGGGGTCACTCCCTCCTGGCAGTCCAACTGTTTGCGGAGATCGAGAAGACTTTTGGGAGGAGGCTGCCGCTGGCCACACTGTTTGAGGGAGCGACGATCAGACAGCTGGCGAGCCGCCTCCGCGGTGAGATCCGAGACGTCGATAGGGCCTCCCTGGTTTCTATCCAACCTGACGGATCTAGACCTCCTCTCTTCTTCGTCCACGGCGTCGGCGGGGAGGTTCTGAACTACCGCAACCTGGCGCTTCGTCTTGGGCCAGACCAACCGGTTTACGGACTCCAAGCCCGTGGGCTCGACGGCAGCCATTCTCTGCACTACAGCATAGAGGATGCAGCAGCGAGCTACGTCGAGGAGATACGGGATCTTCAGCCGATGGGGCCCTATTACCTGGCGGGATTCTCGGCCGGAGGGGTGTGGGCCTTCGAGGTAGCGCGTCAACTACACGCGCAGGGCGAGCAGGTGGCCATGCTGGCTCTCTTTGACACCGGTTGCCCGGGGTACGGGCGGCTCTTGCCGGCCCGCGAGAGGGCCCGCCGACACTGGAAGATAATGAGAAAGATGCCCTGGGGAGAGAGACTCCCTTACGTCTCGGCAAGGGTCACCCAGGTCAGGATCAGATTGCGGAGGCGTTTTCACAGGCTCGGTTTCGGAACAGGCCCCAAGTCGGGCAAGGAGCCGTCCTATGCCACGCAAAGCGTGGATCGGGCAACCTGGATAGCATTGGACCGCTACACTCCCCAACGATACGCAGGGCGAATAGACCTCTTCTGGGCTGAAGATGAGGCACTCTTCCCTCACTTCGACGTAGATCCTCGCCTTGGCTGGTCTCTTCTGGCGGAAAGGGGAGTCCAAATCCACGAGATTGCCGGCGATCATGCTGGCATGATACGCGAACCCGCGATCCAGGACCTGGCCGAGGGGTTGAGGGCGTGTCTCCGAGAAGCCCGGGAAGACGCTGAGCGGGAAGGCTTGGAAGCCTCTGACGGCGGCCTGGAGGCCGGACTCCCTTGAAGTATCGAGCAAGACGCTCGGAACCAGCGACCTCGTCGGGGCCGACTACCATCCCGTGGTTAGCTCCATCTGCGAGTCCGGTACTGGGCGACTCCGAAATCCACATCTGGCGAGTCGATCTCGATCTGCAGATAGCTCGAATGTCGGCTCTGCAGCCCCTACTGTCCCCGGACGAAGCAGGGAGAGCGACCCGCTTCCGCTTCCCCCTGGATAGGGATCGCTTCATCATTGCCCGGGCAGTGCTCAGGATCCTTCTCGGGCTCTACACCGATGTGTCACCCGTCCATCTGCGCTTCTCCTACGGTCCCTATGGGAAACCCTCGCTGGCAGGGGCGCTACCCCACGGTCCGGTTCGCTTCAACCTCTCCCACTCTCGAGGTCTCGCCTTGTACGCCGTCACCCGTGACCGGGAGGTCGGAGTCGACCTGGAGATGATCCGCGCGGACTTCGGGTGGAGGACCGTCGCCGGACGGCTTCTCTCTTCCGGCGAAATCGCCTCCATCTCTGCGCTTCCACCGGAGGAACAGGTCCAAATGTTCTTCACCTACTGGGCCCGCAAAGAGGCGCTGGCCAAGGCGCTGGGGGGAGGGCTTGCCCTCCCGCTGAGGCAGGTGGAACTCACTGGAGGCCGGCACGGATCTCCGATACTGGTGAGTGCCGGCGAGATCACCGGGAATGCAGGGGCCTGGCGGGTGCAGGACCTCGGTGCGGGACTCGACCTGGCGGCAGCCGTGGCTGTTGCGGGAGAGAATGCGGTCCTGCGCGGTTGGCAGTGGGAGTGGGAGGGGGCGCGGCCCGCATGGAAGGCCCGATCCATGGTAGAATCTGTTATTGGAGCTTACTGCGTGCGAGAGGTTGAAGGAGTCCCGCTTCGAGATGGAACCTAGTCTGGCGACCGCTGATCTGGATAGCTTGCTGGAGATCGCTGGGAAGCATCTCCCGCCGGAAGACCTCGATCTGATCAAGAGGGCCTACGAGGTGGCGGAAGAGGCCCATCGGGGTCAGTTGCGCATGTCCGGCGATCCCTACATCCTTCATCCTCTGGCCACGGCCATTACCCTGGCCGGCCTGCACCTGGATGCTACCGCCATCGCCGCCGGTCTGCTCCACGACGTCCCCGAGGATACAGGGCGCCCTCTGGTTAAGCTCGAGCAGCAGTTCGGGCCGGAGGTAGCGAAGCTGGTGGACGGTGTCACCAAGCTGAGCCGAGTGCGGTGGGTCCCCAGGGATCAGTCCGGCGATGGGAGTGCGAAGGACAAGCGAAAGGACGAGGAACAGGCCTACTGGGCCGAGAACGTCCGGAAGATGTTCCTGGCCATGGCCGACGATATCCGAGTCGTGCTGATCAAACTGGCGGACCGGCTGCACAATATGAAGACCCTCGGCTACCTGCCGCCGGAGAAGCGGAAGCGGATCGCCCAGGAGACCATGGAGATCTACGCGCCGCTGGCCAACCGGCTGGGTATCTGGCAGCTGAAGTGGCAGTTGGAGGATCTGGCCTTCCGCCACATGAACCCCTCGAAATACAAGGAGATCGCCGCTTCCCTGAAGAGCCGGAGGACCGTTCGGGAGCGCTACATCAGCCGGGCGGTGGGGATCCTGGAAGAGGAAATAGCGAAGACCGGCGTCGACGCGGAGATCTCGGGGCGACCGAAGCACATCTACAGCATCTATCGGAAGATGGAGCGGCGGGGAACCGACATCAGCCACATCTACGACCTGCAGGCCGTCCGGATCATCGTGAACGAGGTGCGGGACTGCTACACGGTCCTGGGGATCGTCCATTCTCTGTGGCACCCCCTGCCGGGGCAGTTCGACGACTACATCGCCAGCCCCAAGGAGAGCATGTACCAGTCGCTCCACACGACGGTGCTGGGTCTCGACGCCAAGCCGCTGGAGATCCAGATCCGGACTCGAGAGATGCACCAGCTGGCGGAGTACGGAGTGGCGGCCCACTGGCGCTACAAGGAGGGTGTCAAGTCAGACGCCAAGTTCGACGCCAAGGTCGCCTGGTTGCGTCAGCTGATGGACTGGCAGCAGGACATGATGATCGGTGCCCAGGAGTTCGTGGATTCGCTGCGGACCGACATCTTCCAGGACCAGGTGTATGTGTTCACGCCCAAGGGGAGCATCAAGGATCTCCCCACCGGGGCGACACCGCTGGACTTCGCCTACCGGATCCATACCGACGTGGGTCATCGATGCGTGGGCGCGAAGGTCAACGGCCGTCTGGTTCCGTTGGACTATCAGTTGAAGAACGGCGACATCGTCGAGATCGTGACCTCCAAGACCTCTCGAGGTCCGAGCAGGGACTGGCTGAACCCGAACCTGAATTACATCAAGACGGCCCACGCCAGAGACAAGATCCGGCAGTGGTTCAAGCGCCAGCAACGAGATGACAACATCGCCCGGGGCCGGGAGATGCTGGAGAAGGAGCTGAAGCGGCTGGGGCTGGACCAGACGAAGCTGGAGGACGTCTCCTCCGCCTTCAAGTACGATAAGCTGGACGATTTCCTGGCGGCCATAGGGTACGGGGACATCAATACCCACCAGGTGGCACAGAAGTTGGCGCCGCCGCCAGAGGAGGAGCTGCCTCACACCGTTGCTACACTGCCGGTATCGACCCCACGAGGTATCCAGGTCCAGGGCGTGGGCGACCTGCTCACGAGACTGGCCAGGTGCTGCAATCCGGTGCCCGGGGATCCCATCGTGGGCTACATAACCCGGGGCAAGGGGGTCACGGTGCACCGGGCGGACTGCCCCAGCATACAGAACGAGGATGAGCCGGAGCGGCTGGTGAAGGTGGAATGGGGCAGGGTGGAGCAGCAGACCTTCCCGGTGAACATTCGGGTGGAGGCGTGGGATCGAGAGGGATTGGTGCGGGACGTGGCGGCGGCAGTGGCGGACGAGAAGGTGAATATCAGTGCCGCCAGTGTCACGGTTCACAAGGACCGAACCTCTACCCTCACCATGACGCTAGAGATTGTCAGCATCGATCGTCTGGCGCGGGTTCTGGCGAAGATCGAGGGGATAAAGGACGTCTTCAGCGTCACCCGGGACGGCAGCGGCCAGGCCAGAGCGGTCTAGCAGTGTCACTTGGCAGCGGTGGGCCGCGAAGCTACCAGCGTGCTGCCGTCCCTCCAGCCCTCACCCTGACCCTCTCCCAAAGGGAGAGGGGGCATACCTACTTTCCCACCAGACCCACGTTGGCGACCATCCCGGCGAAGGTATGCCCGGCCCCCAGCACGTCGATGGAGAGGACCTGGGCGGGCTTCGGCTCAGCCTCCATGAGATCGGTGCTGTAGTTCACCCACTGGCTCTGCGGGACCTCCTGGCCGTTAGGCGTGGGACGCTGCTCCGGGTTATTGCAGAAGAAGCCGTGGCTCCAGTCGATCTGGTTGCCTTTGGCATCCCGATAGTGAACCCGAATCATGACGGGGTACTCGTAGCCCATGTAGCCGCCGCCGGAGAGGCTCTGTTCGTCCACCCGCACGTCGGCCTTGAGCACCAGGGATTGATAATCCGAGACGTCCTTGTTGAGGACCTGGCTCAGGCCGGTTTCGTTGTGGGTGGCGGAGGGACTCACTCGGAAGACGCGCAGAGCCGTCATCTCCCGACCACTCGTCTTGTCGCTCACCAGCATCCTCTCGCCTCGCTCGACGGGTCGACCCGGTTCGTCGTTGTCCAGCTTATTCCATTGGGCGAAGCCCTGAGAGAAGTCTCCGTTGGCCACCAGTTGATCTCCCTCGGGCAGCGGTCCGGACAACTCCGTCTTGGTGAGAAGCACCTTCTCGCCCGTACTGAGTTGTGCCTCGCCGGCCTTGCTGTACACAGTGGCCGTACCCTCCCGGGAGGATATGCGGGTGCGGCCATCGGCTACCTCCAGGCCGAAGTTGCCGGGATCGAGGAGCGTGTAGCCAAAGGGGGTGGAGACAAGAAACCGATTGCTCCTGGTGGGGGGTGAAGGCACATCGATACGGACTGTCCCCTTCTCCAGGCCAATAGCCGTGCGGGTGAACCCATCGTGGAACCGGCTCCTGCTCAGCTCTGTTAGCTGAAGTTGGGATCCGGAGTACAGTTGGATCCTTCCGCCGTCGCCCAGAGTCACAAAGGCCCGGCCACCCTGGCCCACCAGCAGTTCGTCGCCTTCCCGCAACTCCAGCTTGTCGTGAGCATTGATGAGGGTGGAGGATATGGCGTCGCGGAAGAGGACGATCCCCTGTTCCAGAGATAGGGTTCCCGAGCGCGGGATCGAGGCCGTCTCGTAGTAGCTCCTGGCTGCGAGGAAGGCT
>JAJZQR010000422.1 GCA_021806765.1 Chloroflexota bacterium
CGACCGACAGATCGACGCTATCGTTGATCATGCGAAACTTGCCTCAGCCGCCTGAAACTTGACACGTTTGTTCAGATTCGACCGTATGAGGACATCTAGTGCTTTGACACGATGAAGGTGATATGTACTGTCATGCTGAGCGCAGCGAAGCATCTCCCCGTGGCGAGAGGAGATCCTTCGCTATCGCTCAGGATGACACCTGTCAGAACCAGTGTGGTCGTGTACTAGATTGTCACGAGCGAGGCGTTCTCTGAACAGGGCCGTAGCCATTCGCAGAGCTTGCACGGGCTGCCGGCTACTCCTTGTCCGAGACCCCCGCCTCGGCGAAGGTCGCCATCTCCGCCAGTACCTTCGTCGCCGCTTCCACCAGAGAAATCGCCAGGGCTGCGCCGGTGCCCTCCCCAAGCCGCAACCGAAGGTCCAGGACCGGCTCGAGGTCCATGTGGGCCAGCGCGCAAGTGTGCCCGCCCTCGACGGAGCGATGGCCCGCGATCAGGTAGGGCCGCACGGCCGGGGCGAGCCCAACCGCGACGAGGGCGGCTGCACCGGAGATGAAGCCATCGACGACCACCGCGACCCGGTTGGCCGCGGCACCGAGGATCACGCCGGCCAGTCCGGCGATTTCAAAGCCCCCGACCTTCGCCAGCACGTCGAGCGCGTCCGCCGGGTTCGGCCTGTTCACGGCCAGGGCCCTCTCGATCACCGCAACCTTCCGACCTACCCCAGCGTCGTCCAGCCCGGTCCCCCGACCGGTCACTTCGCTCACCGGTCTACCGGTGATAGCGGCGACGATGGCGGAGCTGGGCGTGGTATTGCCGATGCCCATGTCGCCGGTCCCGACTACGTCCAGCCCCTTTGTTACCTCGGCCTCGACGACGGCGATGCCGGCCTCGATAGCCTGGATCGCCTCCTCCCTGCTCATCGCCGGCCCCGCGAGGAGGCTTCGGGTCCCGTACCCGACCTTCTTCACTATCAGGTCCGGGTGGGGCGGCAGGTCGGCCGCCACGCCCATGTCCACGACAACCACACGGGCGCCGACGTGCCTGGCAAGGACGTTGATCCCCGCCCCTCCGTGCAGGAAGTTCAGCACCATTTGCGGCGTCACCTCGGAGGGGTAGGCGCTTACTCCATCCCGGGCAACACCATGGTCGCCCGCCATCGTGATTATAGCTTTGTCGACGACCCTCGGAATGGGCCGACCCTGAATGCCGGCCATCTGGATCGACAGCTCCTCCAGCCTCCCCAGGCTTCCCTGGGGCTTCGTCAAGACGTCCTGCCGGGCTCGGGCGGCAGCCATCGCTTCGCCGTCCAGCGGCTCGATCCGCGCTATTGTCTTCTCCAATACGTTCACAGTCGTATTCCCTTCCTCAAATCTGGCCCGAGCGAGATCAGGACTCCCTGCGGGCTGCCCGCGGAGTCCAGGTTCAACGCGCCACGCAGTAGTCGACCTGCAGCTCCCTCTGGGCTCCCTCCCGCAGGAGTTGTTGGACCTTGCCCTCGGCGATCAGCTCGAAGGCCAGCTTTGCCAGCCCCTTGTAGAACTCGCAGTAGGGGGATGCCCTCAACATGTCTCCGTGCATCCCTTGCGCCTCGGCAGGACAGGGGGCACCGCAGATGTGGCGGAGGGCGCAGTCTCGACACTCCTCGATCCGCTCCACGATGCGCTCCCGCACCTGCCGGAAGGGAGCCGATCCTACCGCGGTCTCGATGCTGTCTCGAAAGATATTGCCACCGGAGAAGCCCGAGAGCCCCTGGAACTCGCCGCAGGGGATCATCTCCCCACTGCCCGTAACGGCGAGGAAGCAACGCCCTCCACCACAAGGGGTGATGTCGCACATCAACCGGCGTCCCTCCGGAGCCACGATGGCAAGCACCAGATTGGAGAAATCGCCGATCAGGATTGGCCTGCCAGACCGTTCCGAGAGCTCCAGGGCTCGCCGGACCGCCCTGGTGAAGCCGGCCAGCAGACTATCGCAATCGGGCTGGAACTCCCGGGCATAGGGCTGGGAGCCTCGAACAGGGTTCATCAAAGCCACCGCAACCCTTCGGTCGTGCAGGAAGTCCACGAGCTCGGCCAGATGATCGACGTTGTGGCGCGTAATGGTGGTCACCACGTTGAGTCCCGCGTAACCCCCAAAGGACTCGATAGCCCGCACCGCCCGATCAAAGGCCCTCTTTCCCCCCGGCGCACGACGAAGATAGGCATGTACGTCGGGGTCATATGAGTCCAGCGAGATGCCGACGCTGACCCGCATCTCCTTGAGGAAGTCGATGTCCGCCTCCTCCAGCAGGACGCCATCGGTCTGGAGGCCAAAGGAGAAGCTATCCTTGAACTGCCGGATAGCCCAGAACACGGTGTCCTTGACCACCAGAGGCTCGCTGCCGTGGAAGATGATCACCGGCTTGCGTCCGCCCATGTCTTGCTGGGAGAAGTAGCTCTCGGCTTTACGCAGAACCGTCCCTAGCTGCTCTTTGTCCATCCGAGTTCCGTTCCGCCGGATCTCCGGAGGGATGTAGCAGTAGCGGCAATCGGCGTGGCAGGCATCGTTGGGATTGACGTAGAGCGCCGTTAGGTGAGTCTGAAAGCGGAATTGCCGCAGCCGCTCCTCCAGCTCATCGGCCACCCGTGAGTGTATGGTAGCTGCCTCGGCCTTGGCATCCTCGCTGGTCTTGTCCACGATTGCCCAGAAGACCCTGTCGGGATCCAAGAGGATCTCCCGTCGGTCATTCAGATCGAAGGTGCTCACGGATCGGCGAGTAGTACAGGTCCATTCCATGGTTCCAATTCCAATATCGAGAGTGGCTGGGGAGGAATGAATGCCTCCCCAGCCCCGGGACTTAGAGGACCGTTTTCTCTGGTTCCAGATCGCCGTACATGTAGTAGTGGGATAGGCCGTTCGCGGTGCGACCGCATCGAAGGCGGTAGAGCAGTAGCTCCCGCGCCGGCTTCTTCAGGGCTGTCTCGATGCTTCTCTCTCCTTGGATCTCTGCCGCCATCTGGGTCTCGTTCACGCTCATGACCATTTCTCCTCGCTCTTGGTCTAAGATCTCGCCGCGTTCGCGGCAGGAAGACGTGGGTGGCCGACCTGCTATCGGCCCGACACCTCCGGCGGAAGGCCCCTATTCGGGGCAAAATAAGAGCCCCTCGACCAGCATTTCCGCCAGCCGAGGGGCATTTGGTGACACGGTATTATGCCGCCCACGCCGACCGGGAGCGTGTTAGCCGAGGGCATCTAGGCAGGTCTCCTGGCTTGTGGATCCTCGCTTCCCCGCGCCTTCCCACCTTTCGGCAGTGGCACCTTGCGGATCAGCTCCCCACTCACAGTGGCGGGCCCGCGCCGGAATCTCACCGGCTTCCCTATTCTCCCCTTCCGGGGCACCTAGACCCTATTCCTGTTTCCAGGCGCGATTATAGGGGACGTCGCGGGACAAAGCAAGCATCAGGACCGGCTCATCGCGATAGAGTGTGAAACCGTGTTGATCCTCCCATAGAGGAGAGACCCCGATCCTCAACTCGCCGCCGCCGGGCAGTTCGGTTTCCCTCTCCGTGCCCGTCGGCTCGATCCCCTCACCCCTTCCCTAGCAGTAAAGCGGTCGATCCGCAAGGGCCAGGGCGCACGTTGCTGCTGCGTCTTACTGAGATGTATACTGCTTGATGTGCATACCAGATGTGCATACCAATGGTGGTGTGCCGTCTGTTGCCGCCGTTTGTGGTTGATGCGTCTGCCGGTAGACCCCATAGCCTGGCGCCGCCGCCAGTCCCAACGGAGGTGTGAGATGACTAGGCAGACCATAGTGCCCTTTGGCCCACAGCATCCGGTCCTGCCGGAGCCGATCCAGGTGAAGCTGACCCTCGAGGACGAGAGGATCGTCGCCGCCCAGCCCGCTTTCGGGTACAGATC
>JAJZQR010000423.1 GCA_021806765.1 Chloroflexota bacterium
TCATCGCCAGTCTCTACATCGGCAACCTGATCCTGGTGATCCTGAACCTGCCCCTCATCCCTATGTGGGTGGCCATCCTGAAGGTACCCTACTCCATCCTGTTCTCCCTGATCCTGGGCTTCTGCGTCCTGGGCTCCTACAGCATCAACAGCAGCGTCTTCGATGTGGGGTCCATGATCGCCTTCGGCGTCATCGGCTACCTGTTCAAGAAGCTCGACATCCCGCTGGCGCCCGTGGCCCTCACCCTGATCCTGGGACCGCTGATGGAGCGGGGCCTCCGGCAGTCGCTGGAGATCTCCCGGGGAGACTTCACCATATTCTTCACCCGCCCCATCTCCCTGGGCCTGCTGGTGGTCGCGGCCCTCTTCGTCCTGAGCGCCTCCTTCCGGGCGGTGTCCCAACTACGAGGCGAGGACTCGCAGCTGTAGCGCCTCCTTCTCGGGCTTCTCTTCGGCCGGCCTGGAGGTCTCTTCAGGCCGGCCCTCTTTTTCCACCCGCCCCTCGCCCCTGCCGTAGTGCAGCGGAGGGGAAAGAGTTATGATTCCGGGGCGAGGGTTCGCAGCGATTCGACACCCAGGAGGGACCGATGACCAGAGCTTTGGACCTGCCGGAGGCCATGAGCACCGAGAGACGCCAGATATCCGAACTGGAGAGACGGCTGTTGGAGAAGATCAGAAGGGGTGAGCGGGTGAGTCAGAACGTCAACGTGCTCCACGAGGAGCAGCTCACCCTGGGCCAGAGACTGGCCGACCGATTGGCCGTCGTAGCCGGAAGTTGGAGCTTCATCCTCAGTTTCCTGGGACTTATCATGGTGTGGGTCGGCATCAACAGCTTCCTGCTGGTCACCCGGCCGTGGGACCCCTACCCCTTCATCCTGCTGAACCTGGTGCTCTCCTTGCTGGCCGGCCTCCAGGCACCGGTCATCATGATGAGCCAGAACCGGCAAGAGGGCAAGGATAGGATCAAGGCGGAGCACGACTACGAGGTCAACCTGAAGGCGGAGATGGAGATCGAAGGACTCCACCAGAAGCTGGACACTCTGCGGGAGACCCAATGGGCCGAACTGGTAGAGATGCAGCGGCAGCAGATAGCCATGCTCCAGCAGCAGGTAGAGATGCTTCAGGCCCTGACCAAGAAGAGCTAGAGGAACGATGGTAAGACTGGTTCCCGTCGAGACCGAAGAGCAGCTGGCCCAGATGAAGAGCCTCTTCCTGGAGTACGCCGGCTCCCTGGGTTTCGACCTCAGCTTCCAGAACTTCCAGCAGGAGTTGGAGGCTCTCCCCGGGGAGTACGCACCTCCCGAGGGAAGGATGTTGCTGGCCGTGACCGGCAGAGGGATCGCCGGCTGCGTGGCCCTGAGGAAGCTCGGCGAGGACCACTGCGAGATGAAACGGCTGTACGTCCGCCCCGAGTTCCGGGGCGAGGGGATCGGCCGGGATCTGGCAGCGGCCATCGTCGAGGAAGGCCGCAGGATCGGATACACCCGCATGAGGTTGGACACCGTCCCCTGGATGGCTGAGGCCATCGGCCTCTACCGATCCCTCGGCTTCGAGGAGATCGGCCCCTACCGCTACAACCCCATCGAGGGGGCCCTCTTCATGGAACTAGAGTTGGCGGAAGACGAGGAGATGAACGGATGAAGCTGCCCCATCTCCATCCACGCCGTGCTCCCCGGCATGGTGGCCACCGACTTCTACCGCGACGTCGACGCAAGCCCCAGGCCAACGGAGACCGCAAGGAGCATCCCCTACGGGTCATTCAGGGGGTTGTTGGACCTACCGCTCGATGAGGTGCACGGCCGTGGCCTTGAAGGAGGCAACCACCTCCGTTCCCACCAGCAAGGCCAACTCCTCCGCCGACCGGCGGGTGATCAGCGCCACCAGGGGGAACCCGCAATCCAGCGACACCCTCACCTGAGAGCCGAGAGGGGTGAGGCGGGTTATTCTACCCCGCGGCTTGTTGCGGGCACTGCTGGCAGGCAGCCCCACAGGCGAGGGCACGATGACCACATCCTCTGGCCGCAGGCAGGCGAGCACCTGCCTGCCCGCAGGAATGTCGCTGACCACCTCGACGGTGGCATCCCGAAGGGCCACCACCGCCAGCCCCTCCCGCTGTTCCACCACGCGACCGGGGATCAGGTTCTCCACCCCCACGAAGGCCGCGACCTTCTCGTCGGCGGGGCAGGAGAACACCTCCTCCGGTCGCCCCACCTGAACCAGGGAGCCCTCCATCATCACGGCGACGCGGGTGCCCAGCCGCATGGCCTCGGTCCGATCGTGGCTGACGAAGAGGGTGGTGATGTTGCTTTCCCTCAACACCCGCTCGAAATCCTCGAGGATCGACGCCCGGGTCGGGGCATCCAGGGCAGAGAAGGGCTCGTCCAGCAGCAGCAGTTCCGGTTGCAGGGCAAAGGCTCGGGCCAGGCTCACCCGCTGAGCCTCGCCCCCGGACAGATGGCGGGACCGGCGGTGGGCCAGCCCCTCCAACCCGAACAGCTTCATCCAGTGGCGCGACCGATCTTCCGCCACCTTGCGGGGGACACCCCGCAGCCGCAGGCCCGAGGCCACGTTGTCCTTCACCGAGGTGTCCAGCAGCAGCGGCTCCTGGAAGACCACCGCCATGCGGCGGCGAAATTTCACCAGATCCTCACCCCGGGTTACCGGCCGGCCGGCAAACCACAACTCACCCGCAGCGGGTGGGTGGAGAAGAGCCAACGCCTGAAGCAGGGTGCTCTTTCCCGCCCCGTTGGGGCCTATGACCGCGAGGACCTCCCCCTCCAGCACCTCCAGATGGGGGACATCCAGCACCACCCTGCCGCCTCGCCGCACCACCATCCCCTCGACCTGCACCAGTGGCCCCGCCGGACGCTCCTGCGCCTCCTCCCGCCGTATCCCTTGAGACAAACCATCTACCGCCACGGTCTAACCTCTCTACTCCGGCTCTCCATCGTCGAGCCAGGCAGGATGATCGGCCGGGTAAAGAGCCTTCAGCACCAACCGGCCCTCCGCAGTGTAATGGAAGCTACCGGCGCGCCAGCTGCTCAGGATCTGGCAGCAGATCCCCCGACTCAGCTCCTTGGCGGGGTCGTGGTCGGCGATTCGCTCGTGAAGCAGCTTCTCGAATGCCTCCGGCGTCGGGTCTCGAGCAATGAGAAAATCCAGCACCCGCAACTTCATCTCGTAGGCCTGGTCGCTCACCGCCGTCGCCGGGTGCTGCTGGCTCCGCACCACCAGATCCCGCATCGCTTCGCAGAACTCCTTGGGCCTTGCCACCATGGTTCGCTGGCTACACCATCCCTTCTCTCCTACCTGCCGCTCTTCTCAACCCGCCCCTCCCACCTCGCATTGTACACCGACAGCAGGACACCGGCGATACAGAAACCGGCCAGAAGGGTCCAAGCCACGTGATAGGAGCCGCTCACATCCACCACGAAGCCGAAAAGCGGCGGACCCCCTATGACCCCAAACTGATTCAGGGTCATGCCCAGCCCGGTGCCGGTCGCGGCGAACCGGCGGCCCGACGCCTCGGCCATGGCCGCATGGTACAGCCCGTTCCAACCGATGGCCGTGGCACCGTAGGCGAACACCAGGAGAGACAGCAGCCCCAGGGACACCCCCGGCTCCAGGCGGGCCACGATCACCGATATCAACGCCGAAAGCACCCCGATCAGGGCCAGCACCGCCATCCGCCGCCCCTTGAACAGTCGATCGCTCACCACGCCCCAGAAGACCCTGCCAAAGACGCCGCCGGCCTGGCAAAGGGCCAGGTAGCCGCCCGCCACCACGATGCGGGTGTGCTCATCGGGTACCACGGGGACCAGCAGTACTTCCTTCAGATAGAGCGCCAGGTAGCTGGTAAGAGAGATC
>JAJZQR010000424.1 GCA_021806765.1 Chloroflexota bacterium
CCACAGCCGGCTCCGTAGCGGTAGAAACCGCAGGAGCTGGCGGCTCACCTACCCCACCCCCTGCCCCTCCCCGCTGCGGGGAGGGGAGAGGGGTGGGGTCTTAGCCAGGAGGTCCATCCTGTTTGTGTGGGTCCAGGTGAGAAAGAGCGCAGGACTTACAGGTAGGGAGGTGTGAAGACGATCTTCACCGCCTCCACCGGACAGTCCATGCGGCAGACGCCGCAGTGCCAGCACTCCTCGGGATAGGGACAGACCGCCTTCTTCTCCCGGTCCATCTCTATGACGTCCAGGGGGCAGTTTCGGTCGCAGATGCCGCAGCCGTTGCACTTGTTACGATCTATGATGGGAGGCATGTCTCACACCTACCTTACCGACTCGACTGGCCGGAAGGAGACCCTGATCTCGTCCCCCTCCCGCTTCAGGATCACGAACTTCTTCCAGTTGGCGTCGTCCTTCTCGGGGTAGTCCATCCGGTTGTGGTACAGCCCGAGGCGGCTTTCCTTCCGCTCCAGGGCCGCCCGAGCGATCAGGCGGCAGGAGTCCAGCAGGTTCATCGCCTCGTTGGCCCGCAGCAGCTCGTGGAAGTTGCGAGCCCGCAGCTTAGGGACCCAGCTTCGCAACCTCTCCAGTTGGTCCACGCCCGTTTGGAGCCCCCGCTCGTTTCTGTTGAAGCCCACGTAGATGGCCATCAACTGCCGGATCCGATCCTCGAACAGCTTGGGCGCCAGTCCGTCGGCGACGTCGTGCTTCGAGGGGGCCAGCACACGGGCCTGCTCTGCCTTGAGGGCCACGGGGTCCGGCTGGATCCTCTCGGTGTGCTTGCAGCGCTGGGCCGCCACCTTGCCGGCGTGGTAACCCATGGTGGAGGCGCCTGAGGTGGAGAGCATGAACCAGGAGGAGTCGCCGGCGGCGAAGAGACCCGGCAGGGTCGTGGCGGCATCGGCGTCCACCACTGCCCCATCGGCGGGACCCACGGCGCCGCAGGAGTTCATGGCCGAGATGCTCACCTCCATCGGCTGCCGGGAGATGTCGATCCCCTTCTGCTCGAACCACTCCAGGTAGGTGGGCTTGTCGGCCGTGATGAGCCGGATCAGGTGGTCGCACTCGGACTTGGGCAGGTGGGTGACGTCGAGGTAGACGGGACCTCGGCCCTCGATGGTCTCCTGATAGACCGCCTTGGTCAACAGGAACCGGTTGGCCTTGTTGCCGGCGGCGAAGTAGCGGGGCATGAACTCCTCACCCCTGGAGTTGATGAGCCTGGCGCCCATGCCGAAGAAGGCGTTCATACCCGCGGCGCCGAAGAAGCCGGGGATCAGGGTGGTGATGCCGAACTCCATGTTGGCCATCTCGGCGCCGGCCCTGAATGCCATGGCCTGGCCGTCGCCGGTGTTGGCCGGACAGTGCCAGGTGTCGAAGGGCGAGCCCGAGGGGGTGGTCCCGTAGCGGACCACGTCGCCCAGGGTGAGGACCACCTGCTTCGCCGTGAACACGAAGAATCGCCCGGTGCGGACGTGGAAGCCCATGGCTCCGATCACCTTCCCGCCGTCCACCAGCAGGTTGGTGACCATGATCCGCTCCTGCACCTCGGCCCCCAATCGTCGGGCCTCCTTGGCCAGGATCGGCTTCCAGTTGTAGCCCTCCAGGTGGATCCAGTGGGATCCGGTCAGGCCGAAGCCGGGGGTCCGGACGTACTTCCCCGTCTTGGGGTCGTGCATGTAGGGCATCCCCAGCCTTTCCATGGAGAGGATCCGCTGGCGGTTCTCGTAGCAGAAGGTCCTGGCCGTGACGATGGGGGTCATGTCGTCGGTGATCTGGGGGAGGTTCTCCAGGACCCCCTCGGGGGTGTCCCAGTAATCGCCCTCCTCCATGATCCCCATGTTGTGGTCGACGCCGGCCGAGGTGTTCCCGCTCCGCTCGATGTTGCCGGCCTTCTCCACGATAGTGACCCGGACCTGAGGGTCTGCCTCCTTGGCTCCGATGGCGGCGTTGACGCCTGCCGCCCCGCCGCCCAGGACCAGCACGTCGGTCTCGACGAATACCGGCCGCTCCTCGATGTCCATCTATATACCTCCTCCGCGTTAAGGGTTCTGCGTTAAGGGTTCTGGGTTCTGGGTTCTGGGTTCTGAGTGCTGGGGTCGGGGGTCGGGGGCCAGAGTTGAGAACCCTCAGTCCTCAGTCCTCAGTCCTTCTCTCCCCGTCACCCCGTCACCCCGTCTCGCCGCCCCCGGCCCCCCAGATAGATCTCCTGCACCTGGGGGTTGGCCCGCAGGCTCTCGGAGGATCCGTGGAGCACCACCTTTCCCTCGTCCAGGACGTAGACGGTGTTGGATATCTTCATTGCCAGGTTGGCATTCTGCTCCACCAGCAAGACGGTGACGCCCATGCGGTTCAACTCTACCAACGTCTCGAAGATCGACTTGATCACCAGGGGTGCGACGCCCAGGGAGGGCTCATCCAGCAGCAGCAGTCTCGGGCCGGACATCAGCGCCCGGGCGATGGCCAGCATCTGCTGCTGGCCTCCGGAGAGGGTCCCCCCCTTCTGGTGTAGCCTCTCTTCCATCCAGGGGAACAGCTTGAGTACCCTCTGCAGATCGCCCTTGAACCGGCCGCTCACCCTCAGAGGGCTGTGGTGGATGAAGCCACCCAGCATCAGGTTCTCTTCCACCGTGAGGGAGGGGAATATCTGGCGTCCCTCGGGCACGAGGGAGATGCCCGCCGACACGATCTGGGGTGGGGCCAGGTGGGAGACGATCTTCCCCTGGAATGACACGCTGCCCCGTTTGGGGTGCATCAGCCCGATGATAGTCTTCATCAGGGTGGACTTGCCGGCGCCGTTGCGGCCGATCAGAGCGACGATCTGCCCCTCCGCCACCTGCAGGCTCACGCCGTCCAGGGCAATGGCGGGACCGTAGTATACCGACAGCTTCTCTACCGTCAGCATCTCTACTCTTCCTCCCCGAGGTAGGCATCGATCACCTGCCGGTCCGCCCGCACGTCCTGGGGGGAGCCCTCCGTCAGCTTCTTGCCGAAGTTGAGCACCACCACGTGATCGGAGATGTCCATTACCAGGCTCATGTCGTGCTCCACCAGCAGCACCGTTATCCCCATCTCCTTGATGCGGGTGATGAGACCTCCCAGGGAGGCCGTCTCCTCGTTATTGAGTCCCGCGGCCGGCTCGTCCAGCAGCAGGAAGCGGGGCTTGCTGGCCAGGGCTCTGGCCAGTTCCAGCAACCTCTTTTTTCCGTAGGGCAGGCTGCCGGCCCGGAAGTTGGCCAGCCGGCTCAGGCCGACCAGCTCCAGGTAGCGCATGGCCTCGGAGCGGCCACGGCGCTCCACGGCGCTGATGCGGGGCAGCGCGAGGGCGGAGGCGAAGAAACCGCCGCTGAGGCTGCGATGCTGGCCTACCAGCACGTTCTCCAGAACGGTCATCTCGTCGAAGAGCAGTGCCGTCTGGAAGGTGCGCGAGACCCCGAGAGCCGCCACCCGATGCGGGGGGAGGGTGTGGATCGCCTTGCCCTCCAGGAGAACCCTTCCGTCGGTCGGAGGGTAGAAGCCGGTGATCACGTTGAATAGGGTCGTCTTGCCGGCCCCGTTGGGACCGATCAGAGAGGTGATCAGCCCGGGGCGGATCTCCGTGCTCACGTCTGAGAGGGCAGTGACCCCGCCGAAGGCCTTCGTGACCTTTTCCACGACGATGCTCATGGCGTTGCCTCCGGTACCGGCTGAGCCTCCGACGCTGGGCGCTCGGCCGCGACCCTGCTATCGCGCCGATCCGCCATGTAGCGCTGAATGGAACCCCAGACCCCCCTGGGCATGAAGCGAAGGACCAAGACCAGGATCAGGCCGAACACCAGGACGT
>JAJZQR010000070.1 GCA_021806765.1 Chloroflexota bacterium
CGAACCCTCCCAGGCCATCCCCCGGGCGCTGCGGCACCACGTCGATCCCCCAGAACATCTTCCAGGGCGGCGTGCTGAGCAGCCTGTCTTTGTAGGGCTGGAGGAAGGATGGGCCGATGGACAGGAGGTCGGCGGAAAGCAGCCAGGCGTGGGCCATGATGGGATTGAAGGGCCAGGCCATCATGGTCGCGGTGATGGCGTTGCCGTCGTCCAGCCCCTGGGAATATGGGTAGTAGTCGGCGCCGCCGTACTGGGCCCCCTTGTCCGGCAGCTGTGTGACGATCTGGTAGCGGAACATCCCGAGGTAGTTCTCGAAGTACTTGGAGACGGCCAGCAGTTGGAAGGTCACTCCGAGAACGAAGGTGGCAAGCAGCGCGTACCGAGCCCAGCGATGCCTCTCCTCTATGGCCTTCTGGATCAGGGGCGCCACCATCAGGATGACCAGGGGGATCACGAGAACCTGGTATCTCGGCCCCCACCCTGCACCCGCGTGCCACGCCGGCTTCTTGCTGTAGATCAGGAAGTAGACGAGGACGATGGCCAGCAGCCCGAGGGTCCGGAGTCCATGCCGCCGTACGAAAGGCACGACGGAGAGGAGCGCCAGCACCGTAGGGGGCGAGTAGAGGAAGAAGCTCTTGCCGGGACTGAACAGCAGTCCCCCCAATCCGATCTGTATGGGCAGGGGCAGCCAGCCCCGCTGTACTCCGGCCCAGGCCTCGAGGATGGAGGGGTAATAGCCGTAGCGATGGCTCAAGTACCAGACCGCTGGTGCGGCCACCACGACAAAGGGGGCGCAGAACAGGGCGATCGGCTTGGCAATCATCCGGAGCTCTTTCACGGATGGGTGCTTCTCCCAGTGGACCAGTACTGCCTCCAGCAGCATCAGTGGCACCAGCACCCCGGCGAAGTACTTGGTGGCCACGGCAGCCAGGGCGGTGAGGCCCGCCATCGGCATCCAGCGATCCCGTCGATCCTGCCCCCAGCGCAGGATCAGGTAGAGGGTCAGCAGGACAAACATGACCAGGGTCGGCTCGGAAAAGTCATACTTGGCGTAGGGCCACGCTAGAGTCGCCGACCCATAGAGCAGGGTGGCGGCCATAGCGACCAGCTGGCTGTAGCCAAACATTCGGGCCAGGGCAAACAGCAGGACGCAGCCGATGGCCGTGATGAAGGCGTTGTAGGAGGAGAAGAACATCCGTGAGAAGAACTCATCGTTCTCTCTCACGGACCAGACGCGATGGTCGTCCGGGATCGGCTCGAAGCTCCCCGTCTGCTGGTTCAGCAACGCCATGGAGCGGATGTTCAGGTTCCCCTCGGGCAGCAGGTAGCGTACGCTGAACCCTGCCAACCGCACGGTGCGACCAAAGGGAAGCTCGACGTAGTAATTGCGCCCACTGGTGTTACCGGTCCAGACGGAGGCGACTCTGGGTGACCCGTGCTCGACGTTGCTCTGCATCTTGCCCCTGTTCCACTCGGCCGTTTCGACCCCTGCCCGCAACGGGAACACGAGAGTGCTGCCGTCGGAGCCCGTGAGGGTGAGTTCCGCCACCGTGGTGTTCTGGGGGATGTCCTTGGCGAATGACAGGTAGGAGACGATGGAGAGGGATGTAGCCGGCCCGACCTTGAGGTCGGTGCGGACGTAGCTGTCCTCCACCCCACGGCCGGTGGGACCCACCGTAGGCATGTCCCCTTGCAGCCCTTTTCTGCGGAAGACGCCGAGGATGTAGTCTCGACCATCGACGGTGGCGTGGTCCTTCTGGGGCACAACCTGCAGCAAGGGCTCGCCCGCCAGCACGATTGGCTGAGACAGCACAGGCACCATGATGCCCCATTGAGAGAGCCCGGCTCCCATGGACTTGAAGTATTCGTGCTTGGGGTCGAGGGTCACACTGCGGCCGATGCGGTAGGCGAACTCCCCGTCGGGGCTGTAGCCGTGGCCGCCCCCTGTGAGCAGATAGAGGGCGAGGAAGAATGCCAGCAGCAGCCAGCCCAGGAAACGATCGGATCGGCCGGTGTGGCCCGATTCATTCACTTGCTCCACCACGGGAGCCGGAGCGACGGCGGCAGCCAAACTCACTACTCCAACCAGATGCGTTGAATGGCGACGCCCAGATCCCTGGTGTCCGGGCTGCCGTCGACTTCTCTCGGTACCCACGCCTCGTCCAATTCCAGCTTCACCTGAAGCTCACCCTTCTGGATAGGTGGTGCGGGGAAGCGCAACTCGGCCCATTCCCCGGGGGGCACGTTGAAGCGGTGGGCCGTGCCGTTGAGGGCGATGGTGCCGGCTACCTCCCTGGACAGCTGCTTCGGCCCTGAGTAGAACCGAATGCCGAAGGTAGCCTGGCCTCGGGAGAGAAGCTTGGCTTCAGCGCTGGACCCGGTCCATCGGACGTAGGGCGGCCAGTTCTCCAGCTTGTAGAAGCCGTCCCCCAACTGTGCCTCGTCGTTCACGCCCATCTCGATGTTGTCGTTGACGATCCGCTGGAAGACGTGGACGTCCAGGTACAGTTCCGGGGGATATCGGTAGATCGGCTTGCCGACGGTGCGGGCCCGAAGGTGTATGACGTCCATCTGGTCCTTCAGGAGACCATGGCGATGGAGCCAGCGGGCCGGGCCATCGAGCCGTCTCGGATGATCGTAGGATGGATCGTAGGCAGTGGTCAGCGTCTCCAGGTCGAAGTTGCACTGCTTCAGGAGCAACTTCAACTCTGGGATGCTGAACTCTCGATTGTGTCGGGCGTAGGGACCCCAGCCGGAAAAGGGTGGGTAGATGTTCTTTCCGGTCAGGAACCTCAGGTAGTTGGTGTACCGGAAGGGGTTAGGTGTGCTGAGTACCAGGCGTCCGCCGGGCTTCAGGATCCTGTGGATCTCGTAGAGCGAGTGGGTCGGATCGTGCATCAGGTGCTCGATCATCTCGCAGTAGATCACGACGTCGAACCGGCCGTCCTCATAGGGGAACTGGTCAGTCTCGATGTTGAAGGCCTTGTAGGTGAAGCTGTGATCCAGGCCGCGCTTGGCATTGAGTAGCTTGATGTGGCCGCCATCCAGCGCCAATCGAAAGGGCTCGTTTGCCAGCTCCATCTGGTAGTGGGGGAACTGGCGTAGCAGCAAGCAGGTCATGAAGTAGGGCATGGCGCCCAGCTCGAGCACCCTGGATCCTTCGGGCAGGTGGGGCATGAGGTCCAGGGTGACCAGCAACCGGTCCAGGGCGACGTTTAGATAGTCGTACGCCTGCTGGTAGGAACAGTGATCGAAGCCCAGGAGGAACTCTCGGGCGTCGCTTGGCGTCATAGTGGACATCAACTACATCCTCGCGATTAGTTCGAGCAGCCTTCGCTTGAAGCTGTCCTGGTCGAAAACCCGCGATCGCGCGACGGCACCCTGCTGTAGAGAAGCGCGAAGGGTTGGGTTGCTGATAGCCTGCAGAGTGTAGCTCTCGAGCTCCGACAGGCTGTTCCAGAGGAACCCGCTCCGGCCGTGCTCCACGGTCTCCAATTGGCCGGCCTTGGCGATGACGACGGGAACGCTGCCGGCGGCCATGGCTTCCACCGTAGTGATGCCGAAGTGCTCGAAACGTATCGGGTTTTGGCTCTCGTTTTCTCCGTAGCCGCTGGCGTGCCAGTAGACGGCGGACTCCTCGTACAGCCTCTTCAGTTCGCCGAAGGGTGCGTCGGTGTGGAGGAAGATGGGATAGCCTTCCGCCTTGCGTCGGACCCTCTCCAGATACTCGGCATGGATCTTCCCGGGCGCCACGCCGCCGGCCAGGTGGAGTTCCCATCCCGAGAGACCCTTGCGACACAGCCTCTTGAAGGCCTCGATCATCACCAGATGCTTCTTGTTGTGGCTTCCGCTGAAGAAGCGCCCGACGTTCAGGATGATGTTCTTCTTCTCCAGGGTCGGGTCGTAGACGCCCACATCCACCGGAGGGTAGAGGATCTCTCCCCTCTTGCCCCAGTAGATCTCCAGCCACTTCTGCACGTACTGGGAGATAGGGGTGATCAGGTCGTAGCTGTCGACATAACGCAGCGAAAGGTTGTCCGGGATGCCGTGGAGCCGAAGGCCTGCCTCTTTGACCAGCCTCTCGAACACCACGTCGTAGATCTGGTGGCGGAGCCCCATCACCTTCACCTTGGCTACCGCCACTCCCAGGTCGCGGAAGTCCTCCTCGAAGCCCGGCCCTCCCTGGGGATTGAATGTATCGGTCTCCAGGGTCAGGGTGGCCTTGTCACCCTGAGTGGCCTCCAGAGGGATGGTCACCTCCAGGGGGACGTAGTTGCCGTCGGTCGGGGATAGCTCGGTCTCGGCCAGAAGCCGTCCCGCCGCGGAGAGCCGAACGGGCACCGGGGGGTAGTCCTTGGGCCGAAAGCTGCCCACCATCAGCCGCACTCGCATGGGGCTGCCGCGGTGGACCACCGGAAGGCGCACCAGCGCCTTCTCCGCCGTCCAGCGATACCACCCTCCGCCGACCTGCTGCAGCCCGTAGAACCCCTCCCCAAACTCCGGGACGATCAGCTCGTGCCGCAGCCGGAGCCCCACCCGACGCTTGAGCAGCCCCCAGGCGGACTTGTCCACCGGGAAGGGGAAGTAAACGAAGAGGACGCTCTTCTTGGCCCTGGAGGGGACGAAGCTCATGAAGGAGGCGTTGACGAACAGGTCGTACTCCTCCGTGTAGTCCCCGAGCCGGTGGAAGGGCAGGTCCGGTACGCACCGCAGGGTGACGCCCCCCAGCTGCATGTTCAGCTTGGCTTCCAGGGCATGGAGCGAGGTGGGGCGATGGGTGATCAACTCCACCTGGTTGCCTTCCTCGACCAGGGCCTGGGCCGCCGTGAGGGTGTAGCGCTCGCCCCCGCCCATGGTGTGAAGCCACCGGTTGTAGATACCTACCTTCAAGCCGGCACCATCCATCGCAGCAGCTTCGAGGCAGGCACCACCTCGCGGCTCCGAAGCAGTCGCCTCTTGTTGGCGGTGGCGGGCAGACGAGACAGCAGCCAGCGGAGGACCCTAACCTGGATCTGGAGCCTATTGCCTAGAAGGGCTTGATCGGTGGAACGGAGTGCCAGCGACCGGGCGAACCGGCCGAGGTTGAGGGCCGCCGAGACGGCGTACCGCAGCTGCTCGCCGGCAGCCAGATGGAGGGGGGCGTTCTTGGCCAGCATCAACAGCCGGTTCCGCTCCACGTGGTACAGGAAGAGTGGAGACCACTCCACGCTGCTCCCGCAGTGGACGTGGCGGACGACCGCATCGGGGACGTAAAGGATCTTCCAGCCTCGACGGCGGGCACGCCACGACAGATCCATATCCTCGTAGTACATGAAGAAGTCCTCGTCGAAGAGACCGACATCCTCTAACATTGCCCTTTTGAGCAGGAGGGCGGCGCCGCAGCCGGCGAAAACCTCCTCCCGGCGATCGTACTGGCCCAGGTCGTCCTCCTGGTAGACCTCGGTTCCCCGGACGACGGTGCCACGGTCGCGGCCAGAGCCGTCCTGGAGGATCAGGGTGCCGGCATTCTGGATCACCGGAGTTGCCGCCTCGATCAGGTTGTGGGGCAGGTGGACCTCCAACTCCTGGGGGCTGGCACCCACTTCCCAGCTTCCCAGGGGCATGCCAGCCGCCCCAAGGCTCAGTTTCGACGTCTCGGCCGTGGGCCGTGTCGCCGCCACGAGCAGCTTGAGCGAAGCTGACCCGCCGTTCTTGGAGACTCGGAGCCCCAGGGTAGCCGTTCCCTGAGACCAGCGAAAAGGGCCGTCGGGCGAAGGTTCCAGGCCGTAGAACCCTTCCAGGTACTCCGCTTCCCGGGACTCCCCTGCCTGGACAACTCGCGCCGAGAGGAGCTTCACACCCAGCTCCCGTTGGTCCGTCGACCCCGAGTCGCTGGGCCGGAAGGAGGTTGCCTCCAGTTGGATCCTGGCCCGATCGTGCAGGAACAGCAGCTTGGAGGTGCAGGCGCCAACCTTGGGGTCCTGCTCGGCCGCCTCCACCAGTCTCGATAGCCACCGTCCGTCGACGGCGGTGTCGTTGTTCAACAGCACGACGTAATCGGCGCGGCTGGCCCGCATGGCCACGTTGTTGCCCGCCGCGAAGCCCAGGTTTCGGCTATTCCTCACAACGCGGAACTGCGGGAACCGTTTCTCGGCAGCCTCGGCCGATCCATCCTGGGAGACATTGTCGACCAGAATCACCTCGAAACGGTCGTTTGGGTAATCCAACCGGGCGAGGGAGCCGAGGCAGCCGTCCAAGAAGCGGAGGCCATTATAGTTTAGTACTACCACGGACACAAACGGGTGTGTCATGACTTCTGTTCCCCGAAGCCTTTCCTGCTGCTACGACTCATGGTGCGATCTCAGGAGGTACTAATGCCTCCGGGGGTATCACGCTGGGACTTTTCTCTCCAGGCACCTGCCAGAGGGCTTCGAGGAAACCGCCATCACTTCGGCCAGAGTAACCAACGGACAAGGAATGGGGCCCGGCAGACAAGTGAACCGTTCCAGTAGTCTGCTGGTTCGCCCAGTTGTCGCCGCCGTTCGTCACCACGGACTTGCCGTCGATGGTGATCTCGGTCTGGCCGGTCGACCGCAGGCTGAAACTGTATCCGCCATCGCTCGGGACGTTCAAGGTTCCTTTCCACCGGACGTTCACCGGTCCCTGGCCACCAAATAGTTCGCTGAGGTCCCGGAACCCGATGGTCCGGTCACGCCGCTCGATAGTAGTCCCGCCTTCGGTCCACGAAGCGCGGAGGTTTCCGGCCAACTCCCGAAAGTCCAACCATTGTGCCGGGATCACCGACATCGGCTGATCCGGGGGCTGCCACTCCAGCTTCACCCGGCTGCCGGGGTCCGGCAGCCGGCCCTCGATCTGAATGGAGTGCCATCCTGGCCCTAGGGTCAGTTGCCGGCCTTCGACCAAGAGTGCAGCGTCGATCGCCAGGGCCGAAACCGGGCCGTCGGCATGGAACCGGTAGCTGCCCCCCTGCTCCAGGTAGATGCTGCCGGACCAGGTGGCGTTTGTAGGATAGGTTTGCGCACCTCCTCCGAGAGCAGAAGCGTCAGGCTCCGTTCTCTCAGTGTCTCCGTAGCGGGCAGTCAACCCCTGCCAGCGGGTGATCTCCGCTCTGGGGACTCGCAGCGCGGTGAAGGCCACATGGTCGGCACCTCCTGTCACCTCTTCCATCGCCGCGGTTGGGTACAGAGAACGTAGCAGAGGAAGGTATTGGGACATGTTGGGGAAGACCAGGAAGGCCAGGTCGTGATCCGCGGGGACAGCGAGGGGCAGTCTCAGTGCCGGATTCAGCAGACTGTCCCCCTCCACGTTCGGAGCCAGGAAACGGGTTATCGACGAATCGAAGTACAGTTGTGGAGCGGCCAAGCTGTATACCCTGTAACCTGACCCCAGAGACGCTACATACCGTCCCTGCATCGTCCCCGATTCCCAGGGCATCGACTTCACTGCCCTCTCGTAGTAGTTGGCAATGTCGCTGTACCCAGCGATAAGGGGCAGCCCAACGGAAACCACCAACAAGACCGGCGCGAGACCTATGGAAACCAGCCGTGGGCCGACATTGATCAGCCAGTCCAACACCAGTGCCACTCCCGCAAGTGCTGCCAAAGCGGCCGGCAGGAGCCGGTGGGATTGGGGCGAGGCGATAGTGAGGACGCCCCCGAAGAGCACCACTGTCCAGTACCAGAGAGCCAGCATCGCGTACCGATCATCCTTGATTCGCAGCAGCATCAGCACCAGGCCGAGGGCGACCAGGGGTCCGAGTACGACCGCTAGCATGGGGGCACCCGCGAAGCCGTAGAAAGGGCCGAAGTCGTGGCCGGCAAAAAAGTAAGAGAGGTTCGCCTTCAGTTGCCCCAGCAACACAACTCCCCAACTGGAGGTGTGGTAGGTTGGGAAGGCCCACTCCTTGTTATTAAAGATTAGCCGGCCCATGGCATGCTCGGAATAGGGGTCGTTCTGGCCCAGCATGTAGACTGGAATGGGGATCAGCGCCATTGCCCCGCCAATCCCCGAGAGTACCCCACCCCTGATCCAGGCACGCCAATCTGAACGTCGTGTAACTAGCAGGTACACGAAGTACAGAGCTATCGTGACCGCGACCAGTGCCCCACTGAAGGCGAAGTATACGGCAAGGCCTCCCACGACACCGGAGGCCAACCACCAGAAAGCCTTCCGGCTTTCCTGCCCTCGTCGCAAGCAGTACAGGCTGACGCAGGTCAGCAGCGGGATTTGGTTCACATTCAGCGCGAGGCGGCTGAAGTTGACGTGGACGGCGCTTCCCGCGAGCAGGGCCAACGCGATCACTGCCGGCCGCACCCGGAAGAGCCTCCGCATCAGCAGGTAGAAGGCGGGGAGGGTGACCACGCCTGCCAGCGCAGAGTAGAGACGGATAGCCGTGATCGTCCTGCCGAAGAGGGCCAGGAGTGGGGCCTCAAGATAGAAGGAAAGGGCGCGGTCCCCAAGAAAGGCGGTGCCGAAGGGGTTCGGACCCTTTCCCTGGAGGACCGAAATGGCGACCAGCGCCTCGCCCGTCTCGTCGCCATGGATGCCGCTCGGGATGCCGTCCAGGTTGTACAGCCTCAACAGGCCCCCGACCAGAACGATGCAGGTGACAACCACTACCTCTCGAGTCTGCCACCCAGATGATACCGCTTTCCTCCAGAGGACAAGCGGCTGGATAGGCCACAGCTCCCTGGGCACTGCCGCCGTCAGTGCCAGCAGCATGCTCATGACCCATGCTCCTAAGGTGATACGAGCCGATGCGGTGTTGATGGTGGCCAACGAAACCAGGAGGAGGATCGCTGACAGGCCTCCAATGGCGGGCCGGATCAGCAGGCTGGGTGTCGCTGCCTGGAGGAAGTGAGGAGTCGCCATTCGCCAGGGCCGACGATTTGGAGACATTATCCATAGGACAAGAAGGACTGCAGCGAACGCCAGAAGCCCGATACCATAGAGTAGAGCTGCTGCCGTTCCATCCCTTCGGGACACCAGCATGTACTGGCCGCCGATCGGTGTCCCTAAAGACAGCAGCAGCAACAGGGCTGCAACTGTGTGCAGGGGCCGATGGCGGTCATCTAGCGATGGCGCGGAGGTCGTTGTTATGATCTCCGGCGTGCCGTCTCGTTGCCCTTCCGTGGACACAGTCACCTGCGTAACCTCCACGTGATCACTTCTACCTGCTTGCCCACAACTGCATCCACTTGCCGCGGGTGTCTCCCACAGACTTGCCCCACATCGTCCAGGAAGGGACGTCTTGCCTACAATCAATAGCTGCAGGAGCCCGGCTCCTGTCCGCGACCTACGGTTTCTTGCCGAGCAGCCTCTTCAGAGCGAAGTAGAGGCGGAAGGGAAGGGTGGCGTGATACCTTTCCAGGTTCCCCTGGAGTTGGGCGATCAGCCGCTCCTTACCCTCCAGCTCCCGGGCATAGAAGGCATCCTTGTCGGCAAGGGCCTTCTCAAGATAGGCCAGATGGTCCCGGAGGCGCTGGAGCGAGGCCTCTACCGGCACCCCTTCAGCAGCCCACCCCCGAGCCTCGGAGAGCCTGCCCACCGACATCCGATGGACGGCGATGCCGATCTCTCGAGGATCCCGTCCGTCCTGAAACCGATCGTCGGGACGCCAGGTTCTATCGACTCGCAGATCGATGCGGAGGGGCCCGCTATTTACCCTTGGCACCGGGAAGAAGAGTTGTCTCACCTCCCAAGGGGTGCGGAAGAAGGCGTGGCCGGCCAGTTGCCCCGCTGCCCGGACCTCCAGGTGGAGGGGTCTTTCGGCCAGATCGGGGTGAGAGGCCGCAGCCACCAGTTCGAGGACTGCTTCTTCTCCCCGAGGCGGCTCGAGGTAGCACCAGGCCTCTTTTCCGGTGCAGGTGTAGTCGGTCTCGGCGGCGAACCAGCCCGACCCGACGGGTAGTTCACGCTGGTCAGCGCGGAACTCCACCCGCGGCCGCACGAAGCGCCGTAGGAAGAGCTGGTCGTGCCACTTCTCGAGAAAGCGCCGCTGGTTCTCGGCGATGATCCTCTGCCGCTCCGGGAGGGGCGTGCCGAACAGCTGGTGGTGGACCAGGCAGTCGGGGGTGTAGACCACCCGGAAACCCGCCGCCCGGGCCCGGTAGCAGTAGTCGGTGTCCTCGTGGTAGCCAAACCCGTAGGACTCATCGAGTGGGCCAACGGCTTCCAGGACGGCCCTCTTGATCAGCATGCAGTGGCCGCCGACGTAGCACACCTCCCGCTCTTCCGAGAGACTGGGATCGTCCACTTCCATCCTGTCCCCTATCATGCGGGCCGATCCGTCGAAGGCCATGTAGGCTCCCGCCACCTGGATTCGCCCGTCGGGCCCCACGATCTTGCCACCCGCGATCCCCACGTCGGCCGCTCGCTCCGCAGCATCAATCAATGCCGACAGCCAGCCGGGTGTGACGGTGGTATCGTTGTTGAGCAGCAGGACGTAATCACCGGTGGCGGTCGCTATTCCACGGTTGGCGGCACGCAGGAAGCCCTCGTTATTGTCGTTGGCGATGACCGAGTCCGCCCCGAAACGCTCCCGCAGGTAGGCGATGGTATCGTCCGTGGAGGCGTTGTCCACGAAGATCAACTGGTGGGGCTCGGGGGTGTTGGAGACAATGCTATCCAGACACCGCCCGGTCTGCTCCAGCCGGTTGTAGGTGACGATGACTATGCTGGTGAGTTTGGGCGTTTGTGGAGAGCTGGTCAACTTGCTCCAGGTCGCTACAGGTTATGGCTAGACAAAGGCGTCCACCACAGCTGGAGGTTCGCGATCATGAGTTGATCCGGCCACCGGCCAACAGGGAATCCGCAAGCCAGCGGGCACGGATATTATAGGGGGGCAGGTCGTGGGTCACAAATTGAACTGCGGAGCAAACACTCTCACCAATGCCAGCCCGGCTACGACTGAAGGCCGTTCCTGCGGTATCGGGCGAAGGCCCACACTGCGGCGGCGCATAAGGCGAGCGACGTGGCGGTGATCCAGAGACCCTCTCTCAGCAGGAGCGGTTCGTAGCTCAAGCGCACGGAGTGATTGCCCGCGGTATCGATAGGTATGGCTCTAACCCAACCGTTGGCCACGTAGGTGGGGACCTGCGCTCCGTCAACCTGGGCAGTCCATCCGGGGTAATAGGCATCGTTTATCACCAGAAAGCCGCTGCCGTTGGTATCGACCTCTAGTTCGATCTCTGTATTCCCATAAGAGACGATCCGATCTGAAGACCTTGCCTGGTCCAGCCTTGGCCCTATCGGTGAGGTAGATGGGTAGTTCTCCAGAAGCACGGTATCGGCGGGGTTCACCCTTTCTGCCAGTATAGTGTCGAGTGCCGCGACGTTATCGTCCATAACGGTGGCCTTGGAGACCAGATAGACTCGAGGTAGGGTCCTCAGTACCTCGTACACGTGTACTGCCGTCTCGGTCCGCGGGTCCAGCATGGCTATGGGGCTGGTGAAGGCTAGTCTCAGTTCATCCGAATGTTGCCACAGCTCGAGGTTTGTCAGCACGTACTTCACGTTGAAGGCTCTCAGCACGGGCAGGTGATCGAGCAGGTTACGCAGCTGGATGTCGGCGAGTTTTCCCTGCAGTTCTTTTCCCTCGGGTGACCCGTCGGCATCGATTAGGCCATAGGTCTCCGCGGAACTGCTCCCCATATAGGACAGGGCAATAGCTTGTCGGGTCGACTGGAGCACCTCATATCCATCAATGGACTGAAGTCCATATTGGGTGGCGAAATTGGGCGACAAGACCTCTGCCATGTAGCGGTACCGGAAGTTGAGTTGGGTTGGACCCTCCTCGTCCACTTTGTTCGGATCCCCGCCTGCCAGCAGTGTGAGAATGAGATTCATGGCCAGGCTCGGCTTGTAGGACATGACCCTGAACAGGGATCTGTCCTGAGAAAGGAAGACAGCCGTTGCCGGTGGCCTGTCGAGTCCCGGTTGGCGTGCGGTCACACTCATGCCCACACCCAGTAGCAGGACAGACGTGATGCCTACCGAGAGCAGCCCGAAGGTGGTGCGCGTTACTCGCTCGGTATACCTGGCATACACTATCCAGAAGGTGAGAGGGATGGCGACCAGCGCAAGGCCGATGCGGGGTCTGAGGGGATTGACGGAGCCCAACCTGTGCGCATCAGCAAATGCCCCAAAGGATATCCCGAGGGGTGATCCGGAGACCCAGACCGCGCCGGCCGCTAGGATCAGGGCCACGATCAGGCTGCTGCCCAATGCCACCCTTTTCAGCCGCACTGCAACGTTTTTCCTCAAGCTACTTAGGCCGACCGCCCTGGAAATCCAATAGGGTGGAAGCGCCAACAAGGACGGAACAAGGCCGTACTTGTAGTAACCAGGCTGGATTCCATCCGGGTGGGGCTCGCCTGCCCCGTTGAGAGCCTCGATAGGTACCCACTCGCCAAGCTTCTCGGTCGCTGCATACATGTAGCGCTCATCCGGGCTATAGAGGTGGCCGCCAGCACTGAAGATGTAGAGACTCGCGAAGGCGGCGAAGATGAGGAGAGGCGCGGCATGTTTCTTATGCAGCCAAGGCGCAACTCGGCCGTCGAGGCTGGCGTTCCACACCAGAGTTGCCTCTTGATAAACCAACATGATCAGCAACGGAGTCCAACGTACAAGGGCATTGGGTATCGGGTTCCCGGTCAGGTAGTGGAAGGTTTCGTCCGATTGGTACGCCGCGATCGAAAAGGGAGCGCAGAACAGTAACGCGATGGCTGGGGCGGAGACCTTAGCGATCAAGATGTGAACGGGCAGACCTGAGACATGCCTGAGCCACAAGGCGAATAGAGACTGCCAAATCAACAGAGCGGCTCCCAGGCCAAGGAGCATTGCCAGCCACGCTCTACTTACGGTTGTGGGTGTGGTCCTGCCGAGCTCCAAGGAAGTGTAGAGCACAGCCCAAGAGAAGATGCCAATTCCAGAGAGCGTCACTCCAACGATAGGCCCTCGATTGTCCTGGGTTCTTGTCACCCTGCGCCTGCCTGTTGTCGGAGATAGGATTTCGCTCTGCCCGATCTACGACCGTCCAGCATTGAAAGTATGCCTCCATCAGACCTGATCATGCTGTCGATGCCCCTTCGACCTATCTGGGTCTACTGCTCTGGAGTCCTGAGTTGGTGAGTCCGGGTTCGGCCAACAGGGCGAAACCGAGAGCCAGGAGGAACGCGACCACTGATGCGTATCCGAAGGGACGCGCCCGATCATCGAAGGTCATGTCCAACGGTCTGAAGAAGGCGATCGCATCCTCAGGCCACGCCATGGAGACTGGGTACGCGATCTCCAGCCTGCCCTCGCGATAGTAGGTCATCGCGGGCAACGGCATCGGGTGCTCCAGAACGGTCTGTATCGACAGATAGCCGTTGTCGGTCAGCACCTGGGTAGACCCTGGACGGTGCGTGGCGGTTGGGTTGGCGAGGATATCGCCCTCGCGGGCTACTATCAGTATCAGGAGTACCAACCCCACATGCCTGGCGATGGCGAAGGGTCTTCGAGATGCCAGGCGATGAAAAGACGTGTGAAGGCCATAGGCTGCGGTGAGCAACAGGAAGGGCAGTCCAAAGGAAGCATGCCGAAAGAAGTCCGCAAAGTGGGAGGTGTTGGTCACCGCAGGGCTGATGAAGAACACCGCCACGCTGTTTCCGATGCCCGACACAGCAAGCGCTAAGAGCTGCCTGCCTTTGAAAGCCATCGCTACAACACCGAGCAGGACGGCCACGAAACACAGGACGAGGAAAGCCAGTGCCCACGGGGCATCTAGGCCCAGACCTCGTTGGTAGAAGCCCAGGGCATCGGCACCTCGAAGAATGTCATAGTTCTGGATGGGATGGTCCCAGCGCAGGGTGCCATTGTAGTTCTGGGGCCAGAGGAACCCGAAGTTGACCATCCAGACAGCCGACATCGGTACCAGGACAGCGGCGAAGGACAGGATGTAGACAGCGAGGAGTCTTCTCTTGGGGCGGGACGCCACCATCCCAACAGCGAGGCAGCCTGCGTAGAGGATGCCTTCGGGACGAGTTAGGCTGAGTAGCCCGCTGGCGATGCCGGCGATGGCCCACCGTCGTGGCCGTTCTCTTCCATTCAGCGCGCGAAGATAGGTATGGGCGGCAAGGCACACACCTGTCAGAAGAAGAGGGTCAGGGTCTGGCAAGTTGAGCACCCAGAACCGCAAGTAGGGGAAAAGAGATGCCAGTGTCGCGAACACCAGGGCAGTCAGTCTCGAGCCGATGGCGGTCCGCAACAGTAGGTAGATAGACAGCGGGAACAGAACACTGGCGAGAAAGGAAGGGAGGTGGGCTGCTGCGGAGTTGTGTCCGACTAGTGCGAAGGCGGCCCTCAGCAGCAGGGGAGACAGCGGAAGATCGTAAATGTAGGGAGGACCTCCCGCGATGACGGTGGGAGCCTCGGTGATGGTGACTGGATAGCTGATGCCCGATGCGATGGCATCCGCGACCGCCCAGACTCGAGGGAACAGGTCTCCCAAAGGCACCAGGTAAACCGAGGCTTGCAGGATTCCGATCAGCAACATGGCTAGGGGTACAGCGACGTCGGCCGACCCGGCGTAGATGCGGTGCTTCACAGGACTCTTGCCATGCAGGAGGAAGGTGACTGCGAGTAGCTTCAGCAGGAACAGCAACAGGACCCCGAGGAGCATTCCCACAGACGGGAACGGCTCCAGAGGGGAGAAGAGATGCCAGGGCCAGCTGCCCAAGTCTGGTCTGAGCTGAAGCACTATCAGTTCGGCTGATAGAATGACGAGAACGGGGATGTCCGCCATCCAGAGTGGGATTCCGTGGCTGATCCCGCGGAGGTCTCCGGACAGGAGCGGAAGGATGATGCACAGGGACATGCCGCAGAAGACCGTCAGTGCGGTTATGGCCCACAAAAGCCACAGCGACGGATAAGCGAATTGCGACACTGGGCCAAGGACAATCCGCGCCATGCAATAGGCGGCGATGCCCGCCTCCAGCAAAGTCAGAGCCGCATAGCTGCCCAACTGCAACTTGGTGTTGATTGCACCAATTGGCTTCTGTGGTGGCGTCCACGTGTTCATGTCCGCAGTCAATCCCGTCCGTCCCGGCTGATCTTGGCTCTTTTGAAGGCTTCGGGACCGGCCTCTGGCGAATCGCCACCGGCCAGTAGGGAGAAGGCCAACGCCAGCAGGAACGCTATCACCGAAGCGTATCCAAAGGGCCGGAAATCGCTGTCGAAGGCCATATCCAGCGGCCCATAGAATTCCAGGATATCCTCAGGCCATCTCATGAAAGTGGGATAGGCCACGGTCGCGGCTCCATCCGGATGGTAGGTCATCTCAGGCAGTGGCACAGGGTGCTCCAGGATGGTCTGCATGGATAGGTAGGTATATGTGGCCAGGGCCTGGGTGGCGTAGGGTTGGCCTGGTCGATGGGTCGCGGTGGGGTTGGCGAGAATATCGCCTTCTCGGACCACAGATGCAGTCAGTAGAAACAGGCCCAGGTAAGCAACGAGCGCCCATCTTCGGCGGACAACTAGATGCTGGTACACCATGTGGAAGCCGTAGGCTACGGTGAAGATGAGGAACGGTAGTCCAAGAGAGGCGTGGCGGAAGAAATCGGCGAAGTGGAAGGTGTTGGGGATGTAGGGGTTTGCGAAGAAGATGGTTACGGTGTTCCCTATGCCGGGCAGGGCGATCGCCAGGAGGCGACGATCCTTGATGGCCATCGCAACGGTGCCGAAGAGCACCAGCCCGATGAACAAGGCCAGCAGCGCCAGGGCCCAGATCCCATATACGCCCAACCCTCCTTGGTAGATTTGGAGCGCCCCTCGATCGTCCAGGATCCGAAAGTTCTGGAGCGGGTAATCGAGTCGCAGGGTACCGTTGTAGTTCTGCGGCCATAGGAAACCGAAGTTGAGCATCCAGGCAGCCACCATCGGCACCAGGAACAGCGCCAGACAGAACAGGTACATTCCAGACTGCCTGGCCTGGGGACGGGACAACGCTATTCCCAGCACCAGGAAGCCGGCATAGAGGATGCCCTCCGGGCGTGAGAGGCTGAGGACACCCGCGACCAAGCCCGCGACAACCCACAAGGCGGAGGCTCGAGGCCTGCTCAGCGCACGCAGGTAGAAGTAGGCCGCGAAGCAGGCGCTGGTGAGCAGAAGGGGATCGGGGTCGGGCAGGTTAAGCACCCAGAAGCGGAGGAACGGGAAAAGGGAGCCCAGGGCGCCGAACGTGATGGCCGTTGACCTTGAGCCGGTCGCTTCTCGTATGAGGAGATATAGAGACAGTGGAAACAACGCGTTGGCCAAGGCTGCCGGCATGTGGGCAGCGGCGGAGTTGTGTCCAAGAAGAGCGAAGGAAGCTCTCAGCATCAAAGGAAAGAGAGGAAGGTCGTAGACGTAGGGCGGGCTTCCGGCTTCCATCGGCCCCGGCTCTGTGGCGGTAACGGGGTAAGGGGTGCCGGCCCCAAGGGCATCGGCGATGGCCCAGAAACGCAGAAAGGCGTTGCCGATGGGCACCAGGAATGCGCTGGCCTGGAGGATGCCGATGAGCAGCAGGGCTGTCGGCATGGCAACATCGGCGGACCATCCCCAAGCTCGACTGCGAGCATCGCCTGTTCCCATATCGGTACCATGGACCGCCAGCAGCTTCAGCAACCAAACAAAGAGAAGGCCAACAGCTGTGGCGACTACTGGGAAGGGCTGAATCGGCGAAAGGACGCGCCAAACCCAGTCGTTAAGCCCCGGTCGGACTTGGAGCAGCGTGGTGCCCAGCAGGGAGAGCACCAGGAGTGGGATGGTCGACACCCAAAGGCGCCAATGCGCGTGGCGATCCGTTGATGCTTCCTGCGAGAGTATGGAAAGGGTGCTCCACAGCGTGATCCGAAGATACAGGGCCATCCAGACGCCTGCTCCGGCAAGCCATAGCAGTGGCTGCGGTGATGCAGACATCGGCCCGAAGGCGATGCGCGCCATGAGGGCGGCGGCGCAGGCCGCCTCGAGAAACGCCGTTAAGATCCAAGAGCGAGTGTCAAGGCCTGACTTCAGAACGGATGACCACTCTGCTATCGGCATAGTCTGCAGTGTCCGTTACGGCTGGTTTGTCTCTTGAAGTTCTCTGAACATGAGGAGAGCTGGTATTCCTGCTGTGTGCATCAGATGTGGTCCAAGCCTGGCAGCAGGGTAGCTATTGTAGCATGTCGGCTGTTTTCGCCGCCGCGTCGACTCCTGTTTTGACGGTCTGTCGAAAGAGGCCATCTAGAAGGTTGATCAGGAGATGAAATCCCGATCTGAGGAACCAACAGTGTCACTGGAATGGAGGAGCGTTACGGAGGTAGCGAACGAGTACATTCGGTTGTCTCTGCCGGGGTCGCCTTGTATAATCCCTCCGGTCCTGCACTGGTTTCGGCTGACAGGCTCATCGTTTGCCGCATTTCCCACATGCTTCCTTGTTATCAGGCTCTCCGATACCAATGAGGTACTGACTGTGATCTCTTCCACTCGTTCAAGCCTCCGCAAGTCCCATCTGTTCTGTGCCCTGGTGGTTGCCGTTCTTGCGGTAGGCAACTACATTCTCTGGATCCACAACTACTTCGTCGCGGATTCATGGTGGCTGGTTGGGTCCATTAGCGAGCCGGATTGGAGTCTGGCAGACCTTCTACCTTTCAGGCAGCTTCCACATCGGATCAACTCCACGCTCTACTATGCCCCGGTCCATACCGCAGTCCTGTGGCTTGCCTTCAAGCTGGGTGGCTTCGACCCAGAGCGATACAACTTGACGCTCATCGGATTCCACCTGGGGACCACTCTTTTTCTTTTTGCTGCGGCATTGCAGTTGACGGGAAGCCGGCTCAAGGCAACGGCTGCAGCCTCGATCTTCGCAGTTCATTTTGCCAGTACGGAAGGGGTGGGATGGCTCGGCGCCATCACCCACCCGGTGGCTGGTTTCTTCGGCGCCATGGCTTTCGCTCTATATGTTCGCTACCTGCAGACAAGTCGTGCCCGGTGGGGCGTCGGCGCCATGGTGGCACTCCTTGGTGCCTCCCTGACTCAGGTGACTGCCTTGCCCTGGTTCGCCATCCTCGCCGGCCTCGACCTCTTCTATTCTCGCAAACGAGGGTCCTTCCAGGGCTTCCGGCAGCGACTCGCGGTTCTTGGGGTTCTCCTGCTGGCGATGGTCCCACTGCAGATCCACGCCCTCAGGTTCACAGAAGGGGAGGGTTATCACTACCAGTCTGGCCCGTGGATCGTGCGCAACCTGTTCTTCTATCCGGTGTCCACGGTGGTGCCCTCCTTGGAGGGCAGTTCCTTTAGCCTAACCCGGGACCTCCTTCTGGTACCGTTCGATCAGAATGGCTTTATCCGGCTGGTGAGTATGACCGACGCTTTCGGTCTTCTCTTGGCTTCCGGGCTGGTGGTCGTAGCGGTGGCTCTGCTTTGGAGTTGCGGTGGCTGGCTGTCAAGGTTCTCACTGGTTGCCTTCTTCCTCAGTACGACTCCCTTGCTGTTGGTAAACGGTCAGGGCTATCGGTATCTGTACGTGCCCCTAATGTTCTTCTCGCTGGCCGTTGCCAACAGCCTGGTTGACTTGTACCGGCACCTCGTGGGACATGCCCGAGGTGCCGCCGTGGCGGTTCTGGCGATACTCCCCCTCTTTGTGGCGCTCTCCTTTGCGGAGTCTCAACGACAGCTCTTCTGGCGGCAGCAGGCGGGGCTGATGGCCCACAGGAGCTTGGTGCAGCTCAAGGAGACGCAGCCCGAGTTGCCCAAAGGAGCCAAGATCGTATTTGGCGGTGCTCTGGATACCATTCAGAACACCAATGCTGAAGTCTGGAGGCAGGGGCTCCGGGAGGCAGTAAAGGTGGTGTACGGAGATCGCACGTTGAGGGTCGAGGGCTATACCAGAGAAGAGGTGGAGCGGTTGTTCCACGAGGAACTGAAGGGCGCTCCGAACACCTATGGGTTTGTGTGGGAGGACTGGCAGTTCAAGCGAATAGCCCCTTAGGGGCGTTTGGGCAGTCCTGGGTTGATCTGCGCCGCGAGCGCGGTATTCGGCGGCAGACTCCTCTCCATCCAGACGGCAGCAAGAGCTTGAGTGCCCTCACACTCTGAGGTCGAGCCTCTGGATCGACGTGTGGATTCCGACGCCTCGCTGGCTCGGCGATGTCGTTCTGGCGCGTGCTGCACCAGCGCTGTCGCGGGCATGGGTCCTGTCCCTGGCAAGGAATGGACCACGAGAGGAGGGTGGGAGCACGGTTCACCAGGGCGTGAGATCGGGCAACAGTTGCGGGAGAGCCAGCCTTCCGACGAGCCACCCGATGCGGCTCGGCAGGAGCCTCGCCCTCCCAAGCCCTGCTGGGCGCTACTTTGTCAATGCGACCAGCTTCTGCAGCCTGGCTTCGGCCGCATCCAGTCTGGGCATCACCCTCTCCCTGCCCAACACCTCCATGGTCTCGAAGAGGGGCGGGGCAGCGGTCCGGCCGGTGCAGGCTACCCTGAGGACCCCGAAGAGCTGGCCCGTCTTCACCCCCAGCTCCTCGGCAAGGGGACGGAGCAGCTCCTCCAGAGCGGTTCGGTCCCAGCGGGCGAGGTCGGCGATCCGCTCTTTGGCCGTTCGCAACGCTGCCAGGCTGCTTTCCGCCGTCATCCCCTTCTGGATCAGCAGCGAGCTATCGAACTCCAGGCTATCGGCGAAGAAGAAGTCGGTGAACTCGACGGCGTCGCTCAGCTTGCGGATCCGCTCCTGAACCAGGGGGATCACCTGCTCCACGTAGCCTCGGTCCCGCTCGGTGGCCAGCCCGGCCGTCTCCAGGTAGGGCATCACCCGAGAGGTGAGATCCGACACGGTCAGCTGCCGGATGTAGTAGCCGTTCATCCAGTCCAGCTTGGTTACGTCGAAGATGGCGCCGGTCTTGTTGATCTTCTCGATGCTGAAGTACCGGATCAGCTCTTCTCTCGACATGATCTCCGTGGTGGCATCGAAGGCCCATCCCAGCAACGCGAGGTAGTTCAGCATCGCCTCGGGCAGGTAGCCCATGTCACGGTAGGCCAGGACGGAGGTGGCGCCGTGGCGCTTGCTCAGCTTGGAGCGATCCGGACCCAGGATCTGGGGCACGTGGGCGAACTTGGGAGGCTCCCAGCCGAAAGCGCGGTAGAGGAGGACGTGCCGCGGCGTGCTGGAGATCCACTCGTCTGCCCGCATCACGTGAGTGATCTGCATCAGATGGTCGTCCACCAGGTGCGCCATGTGGTAGGTAGGGTAGCCATCGGACTTGATCAGGACGAAGTCGTCCAGGGCGGCGTTGGGGAAGGTGATGTCCCCGTGGATCAGGTCGTGGAAGCTGGTGGAGCCCTCCAGGGGGACCTTGAACCGGGTCACCGGGACGATCCCCTCGTCCAGCTTGGCCCGGACCTCCGCCGCCGTCAGGCTGCGACAGAGCCGATCGTACCCGGGCGGCTCCTTGCGCCGCTGCTGCTCTTGCCGCATGGCCGCGAGCCTCTCGGGGCTGCAGAAGCAGTGGTAGGCGTCGCCCTGAGCGATCAGCCGATCGGCGTGCTCCTTGTAGATGGGCAGCCGCTGCGACTGCAGGTAGGGGCCGTGAGGGCCGCCCACCTCGGGGCCCTCATCCCAGTCCAGCCCCAGCCAGCGAAGGCCGTCGAGCATCGCCTCCATGGCGCCCTCGACCCTCCTGGCGACGTCGGTGTCCTCGATGCGCACCACGAACTTTCCGCCATGGTGTCGCGCGAACAGCCAGTTGAACACGATCGTCCTGAAGTTCCCTATGTGGGGAAGGCCCGTGGGGCTGGGCGCGATCCTGGTCCTGACTATCTCCGGCTCACTCATTTTCGCTCCTCGTAGCCACGGATGGGGCGGGGCATCGAGCCCTGCCACCGAGTTAGGTTTACAAAACTGTACAGAAAAACGCCCATCATCATCAGGGGGCCGGCCGCTCGGGCGGTGGGGGCGGCATTTCGGAGCCGGCCTTCAGGTTAGCCCCGCACCGAGGGCAGAAGGTGGCACCTTCCGGGGCGGCGGCTCCGCAACCGGGGCAGCTACCCGGCTCGCCCGGCTCTGCCTCGAAGGGTTCCGCCGGGCCCTGGGGCGCCGACTCCCGATTGATGGCCTCCAGCTCCGCTTCCCGCTGGGCGATATCCGTCCGGAGCTGTGCGATCCGTTCGCAGTAGGGGCGGAGATCCTGGTGGATCGAGTCCCCGCGCTGGAACTGCTCGAAGACCCGCTCTCCGATCTGCCGCATCTCTTCGTCCGCCTGGGATCTCAAGCCGCCAAGCTGGGACTTGACGCGATTGGCTCGAAGAAAGCGGTCGAGCTCGAACCCGGCCCGGTCGACGCCCCGCTTCAGGGTGTCCATGAAGTCCATCATGCCAGTCTCCCGACGTGCGCGAGTACATCGCCACATTGGTTCTGACAGGTGTCATCCTGAGCGATAGCGAAGGATCTCCTCTCGCCACGGGGAGATGCTTCGCTGCGCTCAGCATGACAGTACATATCACCTTCTCTGTGGTCGTGTACTAG
>JAJZQR010000425.1 GCA_021806765.1 Chloroflexota bacterium
GGAGTGGCCTCACGAGGAGATGGGATGCCTGGACCCCCGCCTTCGCGGGGGTGACGAAGGAGAGGCTGGGGGTGACGTTGGCAATAGACTGTAACTCTATCTACCCGCCCTCGTGAACCATGCCGCGGGTCCGGTCCTACGGCATGCAACTTGCGGGGCACCTGTTAGATGAACCCCGACACCCATCCCTCCATCAACTCGAGGTGGCAACAACGATGGAGCCAGACTGGGGGGAGTCTACCCCGCCAGAGGCAGCGCAGATAGGCAACCTGGAACCTTTCGAGGTGATCGTGGTGGGTGCCGGCCCCGCCGGGGCCACAGCTGCCCGCACCCTCGCCCTGCAAGGGCATCGCGTCCTGCTCCTGGAACGGGACTCCATGCCTCGCTACAAGCCCTGTGGCGGCGGACTCAGTCCCAAGACTGTTGCCCGGCTGCCCTTCCCGGTCGACACCCTGCCCCATGTGCGCCTTCAGCAGATAGCCTTTCGCCTGAGGGGTCAGTCGCAGGTCACCTGGGACCTACCCGAGGACTTCCCTTTCTACATGGTGATGCGCGCGGACCTGGACCATCGGCTGGCCCAGGAAGCGATGGTAGCAGGGGCCAGACTGAGGACAGGGGAAGCGGTCCGGGGGGTTCGACCGATCGACGGGGAGTTCCTGGTAACCACGACGTCGGGCAGCTATCAGGCACCCTTCGTCGTGGCCGCCGACGGGGCCCTGGGGGTCGTGCGCCACTCCCTGGGTGTCCCGCGTCGCGCCCAACAGGGGTTGGCCCTGGAGTGCGAGGTAGAGGTGCCGGCAGATCTCTACCAGGAGCACGCCGGATCCGCCCTCTTCGACGTCGAGGCGGTCCCGCAGGGTTACGGCTGGGTGTTTCCGAAGAAGACCCACCTTTCTGTAGGGGTAGGCTCGATGGAACCAACCAGGTTGCCCCTTAGAACCCTGCTCCACCGTTTTCTCCTGCAGCACCGGCTGGCTACGCCGGATACCGTGGACTCCATTGTGGTCTACACCCACCCCCTGCCAATGGCAACCCCTGGAGAGCCAGCCCGTCGAGGAAAGGCCCTGCTGGTGGGCGATGCCGCAGGGGTGGCGGATGGCTTCGGCGGCGAGGGGATCTGCTACGCCATGGCCAGCGGCGAGTTGGCCGCCACCGTCACATCCAGGGCTCTCTCGGAGGGGATCTCCGCCCTAGGCGGCTACGAGGCGGAGCTGGACCGTCTCCTCCGGCGCGATCACGGTCAATCCAACCTGATGGGTCTTATCGTCCGCCGCTTTCCGGACGCGGCCTACCGCATCCTCACCTCCCTGGGAGAGGGTAAGGCGGTGTTGATCCCCCTGCTGCTGGGCGAGATTACCTTCGGCGAGGCGCTTCGGCGGCTGCCCCGCTTGCTGGCACTGGACCGCCATGAGTAGCCCGGTCTTCGACAGCTTCCGCTGGTGGGACGAGAGGGACGTCCTCACCCAGTTAACGCCCGCCCGGTGATCGTTGCCGAATAGTTCTGGCACATCTCGGCCGTGAACGGCCGGGTTAACTACTGGCCCCCGTAGGTTAACCCGGCCCTTTAGGGCCGAGACGATATGCCGTGCTATTCCAGCAACCGCCTTCAGTCGTTCGTCCCGTGGGCGGAGGACAGAACCAACGGCTGAAGCCGTTACTACAGGGTCGCGACACTCATTACTGGCTGGAAGGGAGGGATCGGCAGATGGCCACGGGATTCGGGCTCGGTCGCCAGCTCCGAGCGCTGCTGGGCTTCTCTCGGGTGCTGCAGGCCACCCTGAGCGTCGCCCAGCCCTTCGCCGCGGCCCTGTCCGTACTGCACGGTCTTCCTTCCCCCGATCGCCTCCTCCTGGGCCTCTCCGCGGCCTAAGCATCTGGCCCCAGATAGTCTGCCCTTCGTCACCCCCGCGAAAGCGGGGGTCCAGGACGCTACCGTGCGGAGAGGACCCTGGATGCCCGCCTTCGCGGGCATGACGACGGATGGTGCACGCGATCCCGGGCCAAATGCCTAGGCGGGGTTCCTGGCCGTCTTCGCCCTGAACGATCTCATGGACGTGGAGCTCGACAGGGCCAGGTTCGCTCACCTCCGGGGCTACGAAGGCTTCGACATCGACTCGGCCATGGGTCTCTTCAATCGGGCCAGCCTCTATCCACCGGCAGTGCTGGTGATCCTGATCGCCAGCCTCTACCTGCCCTTGTAGCCGCACCCTTTACGGGTGCGCGTAGCCACGTCCATCGTCCCGTAGCCGCACCCTTTGCGGGTGCGCGTAGCCACGTCCGGCAGAGCGCAACTTCACCACGTGGACCGCGCAGGCGTAAAGCCTGCGGCTACAGGCTTTCTCTCTTGCCCTCTGCTGCGGTACCGCCCTTGCGTAGAGTCCGGCATGGCAATGGAGAGCAGCACAAGTGAGACCCGCGAGGCTGTCGTGGTGATCAACCTGCGCTCTCGGTCGGGGGCAGATGTGGCCGAGAACGCCGCGAAGGAACTGCAGCGACACGGGGTCCGTGTAAGGGAATGCCACCTGGCGCGGAGCGGGCAGGAGTTGATGACGGCCGTCCGGAGGGCCGTCGAGAGCGACATCGGTACGCTGGTGATCGGCGGGGGCGACGGCACCCTCTCCACCGTGGTGGACCTGCTGGTCAACAGACCCCACCTGACCCTGGGTCTGCTGCCTATGGGAACCGGCAACGAGGTGGCTCGGGTCCTGGGAATCCCCCTGGACCTGCAGGGAGCCTGCCGGGTGGTGGCCACGGGACGGGTGGACACCATGGACCTGGCCGAGGCCAACGGCAACTACTTTCTCCACACGGCGCTGATAGGTTACCCCGCCTGGGTCAACCACACGATCCCCTCCTGGCTGAAGCGCTGGCTGGGAAAGGCCGCCTACATCTACGCCTTCCTGGTCTCCGTGATCGGAGCGAGACCCTTCCACGCCACCGTTACGGCTGGAGACAGCCGATGGGAGGTGACCACCAACCTGGTGGTGGTGGGCAACGGTCGCTTTCACCTCCCCGGCAAGGTCTTGCTGCCCTACTCCGAGTGGGAGAGGAAGAGCCTGGTGGTGTATGCGCCCCGCGACACCCGATGGAGTACCCTCCTGAAGCTGGTGGTTGGGCTGTGGATCACCCATAGCCCCCAGCCCGACCTTCTCTTCTCCATCTCGGCCGTGGACGTCACCGTCGCTGCCGAGCCCGTGCAGCCGACGGATCTGGACGGGGAAATCGGCCGGCCAACCCCTGCGAGATTCCACCTGGCCAGGGGCGCTCTGCGAGTGCTGGTACCCTGAAACCCAACTGGCATGAAGCTTGCTTCTTGAACCTCTTTGACGCCACGGTCGTTATTCCCGCAGCGAATACCCTTAGAGGAGGGCTAAATGCCGGCAGCACAGAGTCGAGCGAACGTCGTATGGGAGGGCGACCTCCCCCGGGGCAAGGGCATCTTGAACGCAGAGAGCGGGATCATCACCCAGCAGGAGATCACCTGGGCCGCCCGGACCCAGCGAGTGAAGGGCACCACCAGCCCCGAGGAGCTTCTGGCCGCGGCCCACGCCGGATGCTACGCCATGGCATTGTCCAACACTCTGGCAAAGGCCGGAACTCCGCCCGCACGCTTGGAGATCGCGGCCACCGCAACCTTCGAGGTAACCGAGGGAGGAGCGAGGATCACCACCATGGAACTGGAGGTCCACGGGGTGGTGCCCGGATTGGATCAGGCCCGCTTCGAGGAACTAGCCCGGCAGGGCGAGCAGGGTTGCCCCGTGTCCAATGCCCTGCGCAACAACGTGGAGATCCGGGT